>CAMDGH010000029.1 GCA_945897755.1 Chryseobacterium gleum
ATCATCTAAGATACTGATTTTCAAGGTTTTAAACAAGTGTTTTAAAAAATAATTTAATGATAATCAATTGTTTATAATTTTTGTCATGTAGTTAGTTTTTTCAGTTAATTATTTATTCTCCCAAACATGGGTGGCAGATGATTATGGAACCATTTTTAATTTAAAAAAATTAAACCAATCAACCTTATCATTAAATGTTACTTTTTCCAATGGTAAAACTTGTAAAAGCACTTTAAAAAGAATTAGTTCAAATATAATTAATGGTGGAAATAGAAAAGAGTTCTACTCAGAAATAGTAGAAGATACTATTAACTGTAAACCATGGCATAAAGTAGGTATTGTATGGTTTCCTAAACCTGCAAAAGAAGATAGACGCATTGCAGATTTTGGTTTTGTTACGTTTAAAGATGATCTAGATGATACTTATGATTATCAACTTTATTTTTTTAGAAAACAATATTAATTTCAAATACTTTTATTGTTGATACTATTCATAAAAAATGAATAAGAAACAATAAAAGATTTATCATTTTTTATCCAATAACAAAACTTGTATAAAAAAACAGCCATAAAATAAGATTGTTTATTGAATATATTTATTGTTTGTAGTTACACCTTTTTTAAATCTTTATCGGAAATATGGGCTAATGGACAAAAAGTAGGCTGAAAACGTCTGAATGCTTTATGTTTATTAGCTTTGAGACAAATCAAATACTTTGAATAAAAAAACTGCTTTTATTGCAACTCAACAATTACCAAGAAAAACGGTAAAAAGAATGGCAAACAACTTTACAAATGTTGTGCATGTGGCAAACAATTTGTCGGAGGGAATCGAATAATTCCAGAAATAATTTGGAATGAATATGTGACAGGTAAACGAACCTATACTCAATTATCGATTAAATATGGTTGTTCAAAAAAGACCATCCAACGTAAAATTGATTCTATAATCACTACGAAAGAAACCAACTTTCCTAGCATGGTCAATGTATTAATGTATACAACTTATTTTGGTCGTAGCTTTGGTGTTCTGGTCTTTAAAGATAGTATTTCGTTCTGATGATAAAATAGTATTGATACTATCCACTATGAAGGTTAAAATTTGAATCTGCTCTTTTTTAGATTGTGCAAAAAGACTATTTATAAAAATAAGATGGATAAATATAATAGTAAATTTATTCATGATATATAATTTATTAATTTACTAAATCAAATAAAAATCAGAACTTAGCAGAGCATAGCTTGGCCTCAAGAATTTGAAGGCGAGTTCTAATTATAAACTACCCATTATTTCGAAGAACAAGCGTCGATTACTTTTCAATTTTTTTATACGAAGCTACGATTCCTTTTATAAGAGATGAACTAAAACCACTATGCTCCATTGTATTTAGACCTACAATCGTACATCCTTTTGGAGTAGTTACTTTATCAATTTCTTCTTCAGGATGGGTGTTATTTTTTATGATTAATTCAGCTGCACCTTTCATTGTTTGGGCAACAATTTGAGTTGCTGTTTTAGAGTCAAAACCAACTTCAATCCCCCCTTGAATCATTGCACGCATAAAACGAAGTACATAAGCGATACCACAAGCACCAATTATTGTTGCGGCTTCCATTAGTTCTTCATTTAACTCGATCGTAGTTCCTATTGAATTAAATAGTGAAAAAACCACTGTCTTTTTATTTTTAACATCTCTAATAGGAGCTATAGCAGTTATTGACTCTGTAACACCAGCTGCCGTATTTGGCATTGCTCTAAAAAAATCAAGTTCATACCCTAAAGTGTCAAAGACTTGAACAGAAGTAATAGATGAAGCTACTGAAATCAAGGTATGTTTTTCAGGGTCAAAAGAAGCGCTATATTCAGCTAAAAAAGGAAGAACAGCAAAGGGTTTTAGCGCTATGATAATTAAATCTGACTCAGAAATCAAGGTATGATTATCCACCCATGAAAACGTATCTGATTCTAAGGCAGCATCTTTAGCCGTTTGATTTCTTTTAGACGCAAATATACGGTGTTCATTTCTTAATAAAATCCCTTTTGAAAGAGACTTACCTAAATTTCCACAACCAACAATTCCAATTTTCATTTCGCTCAAATTTTAAGATAAAGGTAAGTTGAATAAAACAAATAACCGTAATCTAAAGAAAACTTATAAAATAGTGTTGAAAACACTACGGTTTATTCCTCAATAATGAATTCGAATTGTAAGGAACCTTTCCCGAAGGGACAACTTTAGATGCGGCATCTAAATGATATTCTTGATCATCAAAAAAAATATGAGCACCAAAAGCTTGTAATACTTTATCCTTAGGAAGCCCACCTAGAAAAAAAGTTTGATTTACATAAACCCCCCATGCCCTAAGTGTGTTAATTACCCTCATGTGAGATGGAGCACTTCTTGCTGTCACGATAGCCAAACACAAAGGTGAATCTTCAATATCTAGTGGAATCTGACTTTGTAAAAGTGAAAGTTTTAATAATAATTTTGCAAATGGTCCTTCATTCAAAGACACTTTTTCATTTTCCCGTTCAAATGCTTGAAAAGCATCTAATCCCTCTGTTTTAAAGCGTAACTCTGATTCATCCGAAAACAAAACAGCATCAGCATCAAATGCGATCCTCACTTTTGAATCCTCTTTTAAACCAATCGCAGGTGGAGCATATAACATCGCAGCAGCACACTGCCCACTATCAATTACATTTTGCACATCCATTGCGTCTTTCGAGAGGAATAAATCAATATCATATGCCTGAATGTATGGAGCCAATGGTTCTCCACCAGTCAATGCTAAACGTGTAATATCTAGTCCATGCGCTTTTAATGAATGTAACACACGCACCCCTGTCTCAGGACTATTTCGAGACATCACAACAACCTCAACCAATCTGGTTTTAGATAACTCATTTAATTTTAAAAGATTACGAACTAAAGCAAAGGCAGTTCCATGTTCTAACGGTTCATTTTCATGGTCTAACTGATACCTGCGATAAGCAGCAATGCCTTCTTTCTCGTACAACTCATTTTCTTTTTCTAAATTAAAAAGAGAACGGGTAGATACCCCTACAACCAATACATTTGAAAAATCAACTGCCATAAAGCACTAATTAAATTCCGCTAAAATTAACCATCGTTCCGTTTTCAACTCAATAGACTCAATAATCATCCCTAACTTTTTTCCAGCTTCTGCTAATTCGTGAGATGAAGCTGAAGCGTGAGACAAAACAGCTGTTTGACTCAATTTTTCGGACTCAAGAAGTTCCAATTCTTTTTCCAATAATTCAAACTCGGTTCTCTCCTTAAAAGTCAGCTTTCTTTTTTCAACAACTACATGGACAGAAACGTCGTTTACACTCTCCTTTTCCAATTTTTTGGCTGCCAATTGCTTATCCGCTAATTGCTTATCAGAACGCTCTTGTTTTTGATTATCAGCTAGTTTAGTTCGATACTCTGTATAATTACCAACAATGTCCTTGATTTTTCCTTCTCCCTCAAAAACAAAAATATGATCAACCATTTTATCCATAAAATAACGATCATGTGAAACAACAATTAAACAGCCTTCAAAAGAACGTAAATAATCTTCAAGGACACTCATTACGAAAATATCCAAATCATTCGTTGGCTCATCCAAAATCAAGAAATTCGGATTTTTCATCAAGACCGTCATCAATTTCAAACGACGCTTTTCACCTCCACTTAGTTTGTACACGAAATTATAGTGCATATCTCTTGGGAACAAAAACTTCTCTAAAAATTGAGCAGCAGTCATTTGTTTCCCCTTTTCTAAGGGAATGTATTCTGCAATATCACGAATGACATCAATCACTTTTTTATCATCATCAACATTAATTAATTGTTGATTATAATAGCCAAAAACAACAGTTTCGCCGATAGAAACACTTCCCTTATCTACAGGTTCTAGTTCTTGAATCATATTCAAAAAAGTAGATTTACCCGTACCATTATTCCCAACAATACCTAGACGTTCTTTCCGTTTAAAATTATACGTTAAATTATCTAAAATAACCTTTGAAGGCCAAGCCTTACTAATTTTATGAAGTTCTAGGATTTTAGTTCCCAAACGCTCCATTTTAACAGGGATTTCAACCTCACTATCGTCAATACGTTGTTGAGCAATACTTTTAACATCTTGAAATGAATCAACACGCGCTTTTTGTTTTACACCTCTTGCTTTTGGTTGTTTTCGAATCCAATCTAATTCTTTTTTAAACGTATTTTTAGCTTTATCAATTGTTGATTGTAATTGTTCTTGACGCTCCGATTTTTTCTCTAAGAAATAAGAAAAATTCCCTTTGTATCTGTACAAGGTTTTGTCTTCGAGTTCAAGAATTGTGTCACAAACTACCTCTAAGAAATAACGGTCGTGAGTCACCATTAAAATCGTTGATTTCGATTTAGAAAGGTATTCTTCCAACCATTCAATCATGTCTAAGTCCAAGTGATTCGTAGGCTCATCTAAAATCAAAAAATCAGCTTCTGAAACCAGTACCTTAGCCAGATTAACTCGTTTCTTTTGACCTCCTGACAAACTTCCAACAAGCACATCCGTATTGTCTAATTTTAGAATCGATAGAATCTGAGCAACCTTAACTTCAATATCCCAAGCATTTAAATCCGTAAGTTCTTGAAAACATTCATTTAGCATTTCATCATCTTGATTTTTCATTGCTAAATTGTATTTTTTCACCGCTTGAATCTCTGGTAAATCATGATTAAATACAGCCTCCATGATCGTCATTTCGTCGTTCATGTTTTCACTTTGCTCCATAAAAGCAACACGAATATCATTTCTGTAAACCACACGCCCGGAGTCAAATTGTTCTTTCTCCATTAAACAACGAAGCATGGTTGTTTTTCCGCTACCATTTTTAGCAACAATAGCAACTTTTTGACCTTGGTCTATTCCAAAGGTAATATCGGAAAATAACATACGATCCCCGAAGGATTTCGTAAGATTCTCAACTGAAAGATAGTTCATAATATGTCTTCTATAAATTGCTTTTTCTTCATTCAACTTCAATTATACTCATCGTATAATAAGTATACTTTTGATTTAAGGTATGGCTTGCCTCAAAATACCAAATTTTTAAAAGGTACCCTACTTTTTAATTAATTAACGGATACGGTCTACGGAATCAAGTAGTTTTTTGTCTTTTTTAACAGCTTGTAATGCTAGAAAATTGAATATAATAGCACAAATTAACATATAATAAGCTACTCCAGGGAATATAAATTTTGCATCAGTTACTATAAAACCATCCGTGAATCCAAAGGTTGTAAAAACTAAGAGATTCGAAATTAACAACGTATTTACCCAGGTACCAATTCTTATTTGTCGTTTCCTATTCTTAAATGAGAATATAGAAAAAAGAGTAAGGACTGTAAATGCAATAAATACTAAATAATAATACTTTGGGTTAGAACTTATTATTTTACCATTAATAATTTCTTCAATTTTGAAAACACTATAAAAAATCGTTGAATTTTTCATTTTAAACTCAAAAATTGTAGCTCCAAAATTTAAAAAACTTAAACAAATAATTGCTCCTAACCAATAAAGCGATTGAATTCTTTGTATCATAAATAATAAATTTTGGAAACAAAGATATATAATTTTTATAACGGATGACTTATGCTTATTTCCTAATTTATTGTAATAAGGGGTTAAGCCAGTAAAAAAAGCGCGTAATTATTTTCACAATACACCACTCTATTTATTCTTATTTTATTACACATTAAATTAATTAATCTGAGTGTATCAATAAATTACTGAGAAAAAAATAAATTAATCACGAGAATACGCAATTCGAAAACCGATTCTATTCCCTCTAAAATCCATTTGACCAGATTCTCTTGCAGCTGCTCTACAAGACATGGCATAATTTGACCAGCTTCCACCTCTATTTACTTTTACTTTTCCTGATGATGGGCCTAAAGGGTCTAAATGCATACCTGGAGAATAAGATGCATACCAATCTTGACACCATTCATAGACATTTCCAAACATATCATGCAAACCATATGCATTTGGAGCAAGTGAACCTACAGGAAGAGTTTTCTTAGCTGATTCAAAATCAGTACAACGCATTAAATCATTGTCAGCATCATAATTTGCTGTTTTTCTTGATAAACAAGACTCTCTCCCAAAAGGTAATTTGGACCCTGATCTTGCAGCAAATTCCCATTCTGCTTCGGTAGGCAAACGTCCACCCATCCATCTCGCAAAATTATAAGCTTCTCTCCAGCTAACATTTATAACCGGTCTATTTCCTCTCCCCCAACCTTCATCATCTGGCTTATCAAGTCCTATTGAATCACAATAAGCATCATACATATCAAAGGTAACTTCAAACTTACTAATCCGATAATCGCTCAAACTTACTTTATGAAGTAACTCATCTGTTTTTCTGTTTTTTTCTTTCAAAGGGCTACCTAACTCAAAAACAGCCCCTTTGATTTCTATCAACTCAATGGAAGGCCTAATTGGATTCTTTAATAAAAAAGTTCTTCCAGTTACAAACTTGTTACCTGAATTTAATAAGGAGTCTAGTGTTTTTTTAGTGCGGTTTAATTCGTTTTGAATCTTTTTGATTTTTTCATTGGTCATATTCCCTCCTCCATTTTTATGAGGAATAGACTTATTATTTAACTTTTCTTCAAGTGAAAAAATCTTCGATTTTAAATCAAAAATCTCTTTAGAATACAAAGCTATAGTGCTATCCAACTTAAGATTCAAATCACTTAATTGAACATCCTTCAACGAAGAAATAAGGACTAAACTATCTCTTTGTTTCGTCAGCTGACTAATTTGTTGCTTTTTACTTTGGGAAAGTAAACAGGTAGCAAAGCAAAAATAAACAACAAAAAAGACCTTAATTTTCATAAATCAAAATATACGAAAGCTAAAATACATCATTTAATTTTGTTATCGCTAAAAAATCGGAAATTTCACTTAATTCACTTTTTTATTTATATGCTTGTCTAAGTAAATAAAAATCCATTAAGATTAATGCTGTCATCGCCTCCACAATTACAACTGCTCTGGGAACAACGCATGCGTCATGCCTTCCCTTTCCTTTCAATAGAACATGTTCCCCTTTATCTGAAATACTATCCTGTGAAATTAATAATGTTGCAACAGGTTTAAATGCAACTCGAAAATGAATCGGCATCCCATTACTAATACCACCTTGTATTCCACCACTGTGATTCGTAAGAGTGGAGCCATCTGTTGCAAACAAATCATTATGCTGACTTCCCTTCATTGTAATTGCTGAAAATCCAGCTCCAATTTCGAACCCTTTTACGGCATTTATAGAGAGCATTCCTTTACCTATATCAGCATGAAGTTTGTCAAAAACAGGTTCCCCCAGACCCGCAGGAACACCTGTTACATTACAATAAATACTTCCACCAATCGTATCCCCTTCCTTTCTTACTGAGCGAATCAATTTCTCCATTTGATCAGACTTCATTTTAATCGGACAACGAACAATCGAATCTTCAATTAAATGCACATTTACCTGCTGATACTCCAACTCAGACATTTTCACATCTCCTATTTGATCTACAAAAGCAGAAATAAAAATTCCTTTTTTTTCTAAAAATTGTTTTGCCAACGCACCCGCTACAACCCTAGATATTGTTTCTCTAGCACTAGACCTACCACCGCCATTATAATCGCGATGACCGTATTTTTTATGGTAGGTGAAATCTGCATGAGAAGGTCTAAAAACAGAAGCTAAATGATCATAATCTTTCGATTTTGCATCATTATTACGAACAATAAATGCAATTGGAGTACCTGTAGTTCTTCCTTCAAAAACACCAGACAAAAACTCAACATGATCTTTTTCATCTCGTTGGCTAACAATAGATGACTGGCCTGGCCTTCTTTTATTTAATTCATTTTGCAATGAAACTAAATTAATTTCAACATCAGAAGGATAACCATCGAGAACACCTCCAATAGCAGTACCATGAGACTCACCAAACGTGGTTAAACAAAGAAGTTTCCCAATTGATGAGCCAGCCATTATTTACAAATCGTTTCCTCCGTTAGTCTTAGAATTTCCCTAACCTCTTCTAATGTAGGGGCTTCTGCGTAAGTTCTCAACACAGGTTCTGTTCCAGAAGCACGAATCATCATCCAACGCTCATCATCAAAAAAGTATTTCCAACCATCTGTGGTTTTCACCTCTTTCACTTCGTAAGGTCCAAAATGAGTAAAGGCATTTTCTTTGCACTTAGCTATGATTTTTTGCTTTAAAACCTCCGTAATATGTAAGTCATTACGTTCAAATTTAAACGTTCCTACTAAGGAGTAAACCTCATCGATTAATTGTTCTAGCGTCTTCCCGGACTTTGCCATAAACTCCCAAATAATTAACCCCATCCAAATTCCATCACGCTCAGGAATATGACCTTTAACAGCAATACCTCCAGACTCTTCACCACCTATAAGCACGTCTTCCAAAACCATTTTAGATGCAATTTCCTTAAACCCAATCTTGGTCGTTTGGTGCTCTAACTGAAAATGAGATGCCATTCTTTCAACACGAGGAGTAACACTAAAAGCAGTAACCACTTTCCCTGACATCTTTTTATGATTAACTAAGTAATTAATCAACAAGAGGATAATATGATGAGAATCGACAAATTCTCCTTTTGAGTTATATAATCCAATTCGATCCGCATCTCCATCCGTAGCCAAACCGCAGTGAACGTTCTGATTTGTTTTTATATGGGATTCTAACTCTTTTAAATTCTTCGCAATAGGTTCTGGTGCCTGACCATAAAAAGATGGATTATGTTCACAATGTAACAATGTAACCGAAGGAAGAATTCGAGGCATTACACGTTGACCAGCACCGTACATTGCATCATAAACAAAATTTAAACCGGAATTACGAATCGCATCCAAATCAAAATTAGCCTCAACGTGTGAAACATAATCTCCTTCTAAATCAATCACCTCAACCAAACCTGAAGCCTTAGCTTCCAATATATCAATACCTTCATAACCCAAAACAATGGAATCAGGAATCATATCTTCTAAATCCTGAACATCTTCAGGGGCCAAAGGACCACCAAAATTTGCTTTCAATTTATACCCATTATATGAAGCAGGATTATGACTCGCAGTAATAATTACTCCTAAGGTAGTTTCATATTTCATGGCACCCAAAGAAATCATCGGAGTAGAAACAAAACCCTCCGACATTTTCACTTGAACACCCTCCATTAGAAACACTTTTACAGCAGTTTCAACAAATAATTCTCCACCAAAACGACAGTCATGCCCTATGATAATAGAAGTGTTTATAGGTTGTTTAATTTTAGCCCATTTTGCTGTAGCCAAAGCTACTCGAGCTACATTGTCAACGGTAAATTCCTGCGCTATTATTGCTCTCCAACCGTCTGTTCCGAATTTAATTTTTTTCACCAAAAGAAATGCTTATTTTTTTTTAAATTGAAGTAGGGTATTTTCTATAATTGAAACACATTCCATCAACTGATCTTCAGTAATTACCAATGGAGGTGCAAATCGAATGATATTTCCATGAGTAGGTTTTGCTAACAAACCATTCTCTTTTAAAGCGACACAAAAATCCCAAGCAGTAGAGCTATCCGGTGTATCATTAACAATTATGGCATTTAACAAGCCTTTACCGCGAACAGATACAATTAAGTTTGAGTTTTTAATTATCCTATTCATTTCTGAACGAAACAAGCGGCCTAATACGCGTGCATTTTGCGCTAAATGTTCATCTTTTACAACAGAAAGTGCAGCCATAGCTACCTTGGCAGCCAAGGGATTACCTCCAAACGTAGAACCATGTTGACCAGGCTTTATAACCATCATAATATCATTATTGGCAAGTACAGCAGAAACAGGATAAACTCCACCAGACAATGCTTTTCCAAGAATCAAAATATCGGGTTGATTGAACGAATCTTGCTTTTCGCATTCTTTTTCGCACGTACAATTGCCACAAACAGCTAATAAACTTCCTGTTCTAGCGATCCCTGTTTGAATTTCATCTGCAATAAATAATACGGAAGCATCAACACATAAAGCTTTCGCTTGCGTTAAATAATCTATTTCTGGGACAATAACACCAGCCTCACCTTGAATAGGTTCAACTAAAAACCCTACTACATTTGGCTCTTTCAATGCTTTTTTTAATGCAGGAACATCATTAAATGGAATTCGAATAAAACCAGGTGTAAATGGACCAAAATTATTTTGAGCATCAGGATCAGTTGAAAAAGAAACAATTGTAGTAGTTCTTCCGTGAAAATTATTTTCACATACAATGATTTGAGCTTTATTTTCAGATATTCCTCTTTTCTCGTATCCCCATTTTCTACAAATTTTTATAGCAGTCTCAACAGCTTCAGCCCCTGTATTCATTGGCAAAACTTTATCAAAACCAAAATACTCAGTTATAAATTGCTCGTAATCACCCAATGAATCATTGTAAAAAGCCCTCGATGTTAAAGTCAATGTTTTAGCTTGCTCAATTAAAGCATTGATGATTTTAGGATGACAATGGCCTTGATTAACCGCAGAATATGCAGATAAAAAATCGTAATACTTTTTACCATCAACATCCCATAGGAAAACACCTTCTCCGCGGGATAATACTACAGGTAGTGGATGATAATTGTGAGCACCGTATTGATCTTCTAAACCCATTAATTCAGAAGTTGTTTTTCTTTCCGTAGTAACCATATAATCAAACTTGTGATAAATTTGTAAAAGCTAAAATTAATGTTTATTAATTTTAGCAAGGCAAATATAGTTGATTAACTTGAAAACTCAAACTTAATTAAACTACAGAATCAACTCGATTAACTAATCTAATAAACAAAAAAGACGACTTATGTTTCGTGAATTATTCGTACAATTAAAAAAAGAAATTAAAATTCCTGTTTTCGAATCTGATAATCAAGATGAAATAGGCCGTTTCAACATCGCTTTCCATTTTCTTTTATCAATCATTGCAATAAACATCATCCTTTCAGTATTTTTTTTAATTATCGGAGAAAATAAAAACAGTGCATTTGCATTCTTCTCTTTAATTATTTCAACATTTCTATTTATATCATTAAAAAAAAGAAAAAATCACAAGCTTATTTTTATAATTTATAATTTAAGTTGCTGTAGTTTATGCTTCAGTGCTTATTTCGGGAATTCTAACCACTTCCACATTATCGAATTATTATGGATTATAAATAACTTGACATTGTGTTTTCTAACCCTCGATTTCAAGTATGTAATCGCTTTAATTTTAATTTACGTTACGGGATTATCTGTATTTTATTATCTGTATTTTGATTTAGAACTGCATTATTTAAAATACCACCTCTTTTCATTAAAGGATAAAATTGACATAATTACGAACGCATCAATCGCATTTATCGTTTTCATTTATTTTAATTGGCTAAATATCCTCATTAAAAAAGAGGCCTCAAAAAAAATAATAGAATCATCAATAAAACTGAAAGAACAATATCATATTATAGAAACCCAACATATCGAAAAATCAATCATGTTGAAAGAAATACACCATAGGGTGAAAAACAACTTACAGCTTATAATAAGTATTTTACGACTTCAAGCAAAAGATGCTAAATCAAAAGCGATTGATATTGAATTCAATGAAACGATAAATCGGATAATCGCAATCTCATCGATACATGAAAAATTGTATCAATCAAATGATTTATCGCGTATTAATCAAGAAAATTATTTTACTGAATTAATTCATGAATTAATTCATCATCAACATAAAATTGATTTCTCGCTCTATTTTGACGAGACAATAAAAACAGCTCAATTTAACTCAACCATCCCTTTAGCACTAATAATTAACGAATTAGTTTCAAACTCAACCAA
The DNA here is from genome assembly GCA_945897755.1 of Chryseobacterium gleum. Taxonomy (GTDB): domain Bacteria; phylum Bacteroidota; class Bacteroidia; order Flavobacteriales_D; family Crocinitomicaceae; genus CANHVK01. Next base: position 11,932 of record CAMDGH010000029.1, read on the forward strand.
ACATAGCGATGGAAAAGAACTTACGATTTCAATTCAATTCACATCAAAAGTGAAAAACGAATTAATAATGGTATTCAGCGATTCTGGAAAATGGAAAGAAAAATCGAATAAAAACGCCTTTGGAATCGAACTGATACAAACACTAACAAGTCAACTAAACGGAAACGTATTAATCGACATTGAATCAAGCCGATTTACATTTACATTCCCTGATTTTTTTTAATAAACCAATTTTTAAAAACGGACCTATACATTTTTAGACTTTTTTTTGAATTCTTTTTGAATTCTTTTTGAATTCTTTTTTAAAAGGGTGTACTTTTGAACTCCAAACAAACCTAACACATGACTACCCAAGAACTCATCAACGAAACTAAGTCCATAACGCAATCAAATATAGACTTCCTTCGAAAAAAAATACGCTTATTATCTTCACAACAATTAAAATGGAGACCTAATGAGCAATCATGGAGTATCTTGGAAATATTCGCACACCTAAATGAATACGCACGTTTTTACCACAACGTATTTAAGTCAAAAATAGATTCAACAAAATATAAGGAGCCAAAACCAAACTTTATTTCATCTCCCTTGGGTAAATCAGCATGGAAAGCAATGAAACTCGGTTCATTAAATAACGTAAAACGGAAATTCAAATCTCCAAAAGAATTTAATCCGAGTTCAATTCCACAATTAATTTCTGGATCAGACCACCTTTCATTTGAAGAAAATCAAATTGAGCTTTTAAAAATAATTGATCTATCAGCATGCGTTAATCTTCAACGCGTTAAAATTCCTATTTCAATATCAAAATTCATCCGATTACGATTAGGAGATACATTACTATTGATAACTTATCATAACGAACGACACGTTCAACAAGTAATCAACCTAATGAAACACCGTGCTTTTCCTGTTAAATAAATGAACAACTCTTTTGCTTATTGTTCCGTATCAATCAGTCCTGTAAGAAAACAGCACGCTGACGATTCAGAAATGATTTCACAACTTTTATTCGGTGAACCGATCACAATCAGTAATAAGTCTAGCAATTGGATTTTCATTACATCACATTTCGACAACTACTCTGGATGGGTTGATGAAAAACAAATCTCATACCTTTCACAATCTGAATTCACAAGTTGGTGCTCATCCTTCGTACTTCAACAAAAGCAACGTTTAGAAATAAATAGTGCTATCGGAAAACAGCTGATTTATGGAGGATCATTTATAGGTGCGGAAAATAAATTTAAAATAGGTACACGTATTTTTGAGTTAAGTGGTAAGGGATTAGAGAATAAACTCTCCCCAATATCAAACATAAAAAAATACGTAAATGCACCTTACTTATGGGGAGGAAAAACTGAATCCGGAATCGATTGCTCAGGTTTATCACAACTTTATTTTAAACTCAAAAATATACCTCTACAACGAGATGCATCACAACAAGTTAACACTGGAAAACTAATTGAATACAATAAACATAAAAAAGGAGATTTAGCTTTTTTCAAAAACACAATTGGAAAGGTAATACACGTAGGAATAATAATCGAAAAAAATAAAATAATACATGCCAGTGGAAGAGTTCGAATAGACCTATTGGATGCAAAAGGAATATTTAACAACGAAACTAATTCCTACTCTCACGCACTGTATCAAATCAAACGAATATAATATTTATATTTGTGAAAATTACCCGAATAAATCACAAAAAAAAAACACACAATGGAAAGAGATACTACCGTTTTCAATCTTATCGATGAGGAAAAAAACAGACAGTTACATGGTATAGAACTTATCGCTTCTGAAAATTTCGTCAGCGAACAAGTCATGGAAGCTATGGGGTCGGTTCTGACTAACAAATACGCAGAAGGCTTACCTGGAAAACGATATTATGGTGGCTGTGAAGTTGTTGATAAAGTTGAACAATTAGCCATTGATCGCTTGTGTAAATTATTCGGGGCAACTTGGGCTAACGTTCAACCACATTCAGGTGCTCAAGCCAATGCTGCTGTATTTTTAGCTTGCCTCAATCCAGGGGATAAAATTTTAGGATTTGATTTATCACACGGTGGTCACTTAACCCATGGTTCACCGGTAAATTTCTCTGGAAAACTATACAAACCATTTTTCTATGGGGTATCAAAAGAGACAGGACTAGTTGATTATAACATATTAGAAGAAGTTGCCCGTAAAGAAAAACCAAAAATGATTATTTGCGGTGCTTCTGCATACAGTCGTGATTGGGACTATGCTCGCATTAGAAGCGTCGCTGATGAAATTGGAGCTCTTTTATTAGCAGACATATCGCATCCTGCCGGACTAATTGCTGCAGGTATCTTAAACGATCCTCTTGAACATTGTCATATCGTAACATCAACCACCCACAAAACATTGAGAGGACCTCGAGGTGGAATCATAATGATGCGTCATAATATTGAAAATCCATTTGGATTAAAATGGAATAATGGAAATTTAAAATCCATGGGGGCATTGTTAGACGCTGCCGTATTTCCTGGTATTCAAGGAGGACCTTTGGAGCACATAATTGCAGCTAAAGCAATTGCTTTCGGAGAGGCACTTGACCCTTCTTATAAAATATACATGCATCAAGTTCAAAAAAATGCTGATGCAATGGCTAAGGAATTTGTTAGATTGGGATATGCCGTAATTTCAGGTGGAACAATCAATCATAGCATGTTAATTGACTTAAGATCGAAAGGTGTAAATGGAAAAGATGCAGAAATTGCACTTGGAAAAGCTTCTATCACTGTAAATAAAAACATGGTCCCTTTTGATACAGAATCACCATTTGTAACTTCAGGAATTCGGATCGGAACAGCTGCTGTTACAACACGTGGACTTAATGAACAAGAAGTGATATCCATAGTTCAATTAATTGATAAAGTAATTACAAATTCGACAAACGAAAACTTACTTTCTGAGATTAAATCAAGTGTAAACAAAATGATGGTTGAATTTCCACTTTTCAAACACTAAAACGTACCCAAACGGTCTATTTTAAACATTTATTTTGATATTAATTAAATGATAATCTTATTCATAATAAATAAGATTATCATTTAATTTAAAATAGTCAGTTTATTACTTGAACTTAAGCTTTTTCCCTATTTTGAATTTAAAAAAACTGCTTCCCTGTTCCACTTTTCTTACTTCAATAAATCATTAGTATATTTGTAACTATCATAAAAACGATGAATTTAGCCCAACACCTCAAACATCCCGTTTTCAAAGTTGTATCTCAGATTTGTGAAGAAAATAAATTAGAAGCATACGTAATTGGTGGATTTGTGCGTGATTTAATATTAGAAAGACCTTCAATAGACATTGATATCGTCGTTGTAGGAAGTGGTATCGAGTTAGCAGAAAAAAGCGCAAAGGTACTGAGAGTGAAAAACGTTTCTGTGTTCAAAAATTATGGAACAGCACATTTCCGATACAAAAATTTAGATGTCGAATTTGTAGGCGCGCGAAAAGAATCATACGCTGAAAACTCACGCAATCCTTTCGTTGAAGAAGGTACGATAACAGACGATCAACTAAGGAGAGACTTTACAATAAATACACTAGCCATAAGTCTTCAAAAACATAATTTCGGGACATTAATTGACCCTTTTGATGGTGTAAAAGATTTAGAAAATGGAGTCATTCGAACACCACTGGACCCAAATAAAACCTATTCTGATGACCCACTTCGAATGCTTCGTGCGATACGCTTTGCCACACAACTGGATTTTAAAATCCAAAAATCAAGTTTAGAAGCAATACTTTCAAATGCCGATCGTTTAACAATCATCTCTCAAGAACGAATTTCCGATGAACTTAACAAAATAATTTTATCTAAAACACCTTCTCGGGGATTTAAACTACTAGAAAGCACTCAGTTATTAGTTAAATTCTTCCCTGAAATGACATTATTAAAAGGGATTGAAACAATCAATAATAAATCACATAAAGACAACTTCCTACATACATTAGAAGTACTTGACAATATCTCCGAAAACACAAACAACCTCTGGTTACGTTGGGCAGCAATATTACATGATATTGCTAAACCAAACACAAAAAGATTTGACCCAATTGTTGGCTGGACATTTCATGGTCACGAAGATCTTGGATCAAAAATGGTTGTTAAAATATTCAAAAAATTAAAACAACCACTTGACTCCAAAATGCGCTATGTTCAAAAGCTTGTTCGGCTGCATCTCAGACCAATCTCATTGATAAAAGGTCACGTTACTGATTCAGCAATCAGAAGACTCTTATTTGAAGCTGGGGATGACATCGATGATTTAATGACACTATGTAATGCAGACATTACTTCTAAAAACGACTTTAAAGTACTTAAATACAAGAAAAACTTTGAATTAGTTAGCGAAAAATTAAAAGCAGTTGAAGAAAAAGATAAAATCCGAAACTTCCAACCACCAGTGTCAGGTGAAATCATCATGCAAACATTCAACTTGGGTCCTTGTGCTGAGATAGGCATATTAAAAACACGAATTAAAGATGCAATCCTAGAAGGTGTAATCGAAAATGAATATAATGCAGCTTTTAAATTTATGTTAGATATCGCATCAGAAATTGGACTTTCGAAGATTAATAACTAACTTTATAACATGATTTTATTTTGTAATCATAAACACGAATCACAATGAGTGCTTACAAGTTCAGAATTCTTTTAGATACCGAAAAAGAGAGTGAAATCTTTCGAGATATTCTTATTGATGTAAATGATAATTTTGAGAATTTCTACAATGCCATTATCTCTTCTTTTCGATTTGAAGGAAATCAAATGGCTTCGTTTTATATTTCAAACAACGATTGGGATAAAGGACATGAAATTAGTCTAATGGATATGAATTACGGAGATGAGTCTATCGATGAAAAAGCATCCGTAATGTCTAACGCAAACATAAAAGACTTTATTGAATCAGATAACCAAAAAATTATTTTAGTCTATGATTTTTTGAAAATGTGGATTTTTTTAATCGAATTAATTGAAATTAAACAAGACACGATATTTCTTCCAGAAGTTGTTTTAGCGATTGGTATGGCTCCACCAGAAGACTCAAAATTAAGTGATATTGAGTTAGAGGATGATTCGTTTATTCACGAAGAAGAATACATTGATGATGAAGATAAAGATGACGATGACTTCGGTTTTAACGATTATGAGGATGGATATGATGATCAACTTGGAAACTACAACGACTACGATTAAAAGATATGAGTAAAGCAGGTGACCCAATTGGAAAAGCAATTATTGATTTTTCAAAAACTAGAAAACCAGACGACATTATTGTTTGCTCTGATATTTGTGAAGATGATCTCATTCCCGTTGAAGTACTTTTTAGAAATGAAAACGAAATGCCCGAATTAGAGTTAATCGCTCTTAATAAATCCTATGGACATGTTTTAGATGTCGGAGCTGGGGCTGGAACACACGCTATCTATCTTCAAGAATCAGGAAAAAAAGTTACAGCAATTGATATCTCAGAAGGTGCAGTAAGCTACATGAAAAGTATTGGAATTGATGCTTATGAGAAAAATTTCTTTGAATTAAAAAACGAGCGATTTGACACCATTTTAATGTTAATGAATGGAATTGGAGTAGCTGGCACATTAGCGAATCTAGAAAAAACATTGCTCCACGCTAAATCCTTACTAAATCCTGGCGGAAAAATACTCTGTGACTCTATCGATATAAAATACCTTTACGAAGATGAGGATGGTGCATTATGGGTTGACTTAAATACGGAATATTATGGAAATTTCCGCTTTCAAATGAAGTACAAAAAAGAAACAGGTCCTTGGTTTGATTGGCTTTATGTTGACTTTGATAATTTATTTAAGGCTTCAAAAAATGTAGGTTTATTCGCTAAACGAATCATAGAAAAAGAGGATAATTACCTCGCTGAGATAACACTGACTTGATGAAAAAAACCATTCTAATCTTATCCCTTTTAATATCCTCTTTTTTAATAAGCAGTGGTTGTAAAACCTATTCTAAAGATGATAAAAACTCATTCAATCAAAAAATTGAAAAATTTCTAAAAAAACACAAACTTACCAAATACAAACATTCAGAATCTGGCCTTTATTATTATGTAAAAAAAGAAGGAACTGGAGACTACATAAAACTAACTGACAATGTGAGTTTTACATACGTTGGAAAACTCATTAACGGCCAATTATTCGACGGAGAACATCAAAAGAAGCCCGTTTCATTTCCTGTAATCGAACTTATTGAAGGTTGGAAAGAAGGAATGCTTTACCTCAAAAAAGGTGGAAGTGCTACTTTTATTGTCCCTCCACAACTGGGATATGGCGATTACGACTTAGATGCAATACCACCTAATTCAATACTTATATTTAATATATCAATAAAAAACGTGAATTAAACCATATTCTATAATCATCGATTTTTTTATTTTAACCTAAATCACACCCTTATGAAACATAATTTTGGCGCTGGACCATGTATCTTACCTCAAGAAGTTTTCAAAAAAGCTGCTAATGCAGTTATTGACTTTAATGGATTATCTATTTTAGAAGTCTCACACAGACATAAAGATTTTGTTGCTGTGATGGATGAGGCTATCGAATTAGTAAAACAAGTATTAAATGTTCCCAAAGGGTATTCTGTTGCTTTTCTTCAAGGGGGAGCATCCTTGGGTTTCACTATCAGCGCACTTACTATGATGCGAAATCATAAAAGGGCAGGCTATTTGAATACAGGAACTTGGGCAACTGGCGCAATCAAAGAAGCGAAAAAAATCGGAATAGATGTTATTACACTTGCATCATCTGAAGATAAAAATTTCAGCTTTATACCAAAGGGATTTGACATTCCAACAGAGTTAGATTTCATTCATTACACATCAAATAATACAATCTTCGGGACTCAGTTCAAATCAGTTCCTACCCGTAATATCCCATTGGTATGTGACATGTCATCAGATATATTTTCGAAAGAAATTAATGTATCTGATTTTGATTTAATCTATGCTGGAGCTCAAAAAAATCTTGGGCCTGCTGGAGCGACTCTCTATATTGTTAAAGATGACGTCTTAGGTAAGTCTTCCTCTCCATTCTTACCGACTTACTTAGATTTAAAACAACATGTAGAAAAAGAATCTATGTTGAATACACCGCCTGTATTCTCTATCTATGTAGCACTATTGAATCTGCGTCACCTAATAGAAAATGGAGGTATTAAAGAAAAAGAAAAAGAAAATAACGCCAAAGCTGCTTTACTTTATACTGAAATTGATGCAAATCCATTATTCTTTGGTACAGTGGAAAAAGAAGACCGTTCTGAAATGAATGTTACTTTTAAACTTCATAATGAAAACTTGGCAACAGCATTTGATATCGCATGGAAAGCGGCAGGAATTGTTGGCTTACCCGGACACCGATCAACAGGTGGCTATAGAGCATCTCTTTATAATGCATTGCCATTATCGAGTGTACAAGTACTAGTGGATGTGATGAATAATTTCTCTAAAATACACGGATAAAAATGAAAATATTAGCAAACGACGGAATTTCCGAACAAGGAAAAACAGCATTAGAAAATGCAGGGTATACAGTAATCACTGACAAAGTAGCACAAGCAGACCTAAGCGAAACGGTGAATGCAGAAAATATCGAAATCGTACTTGTACGCAGTGCGACAACAGTTAGAAAAGAGGTTATCGACGCATGTCCTGGGTTAAAACTCATTGGACGTGGTGGTGTTGGAATGGATAATATAGATGTTGCTTATGCGCGAGATTGTGGTCGGATTGTAATTAATACACCTGCATCATCGTCTCAATCTGTAGCAGAACTCGTAATGGGACAACTATTTTCTATTTCTCGATTTCTCAATGACTCTTATAAAAATATTGAATCAGGTGATTTTAACACCTTGAAAAAAAACTATGCAAAAGGGGTAGAACTAAGGGGTAAAACACTTGGGATTATTGGTTTTGGCAGAATTGGACAATCTTTGGCATCCTACGCATTAGGTGTTGGAATGGACGTTATCGGTATCGAAATCGAAGCAAGAGAAATTGAAGTTGTATTAGAACAAATACCTGGTAAACCATCGGTAAAAATAAACGTAGAATCTGATTGGTCAAAGGTACTTCCTAAATGTGACTACATATCCATTCACATTCCAAAACAAGCAAATGGAGAGGCCGTTATTACAAGTAATGAGTTTAATCAAATGAAAAAAGGGGTTCGTATTATCAATGCTGCTCGAGGTGGAGTGATCAATGAAAACGATTTAATTGAAGCAATTAACAAGGGAATTGTTGCGGCGGCGGCGCTAGATGTTTTTGAAAATGAACCTACTCCTTTAAAGGCACTTTTAACTCATCCTCAAATTGCTTGCACACCTCACATAGGGGCCGCAACGCTTGAAGCACAAGATCGAATTGGTCTTGAATTAGCTAATCTGATTATTCAAGAGTTTGGAGAAAAATAAGACTTATCAGGTATTATAATTCAGTATTGGATAACACCAATACTAAATTATAATACCTGTTTTTATGTCTAGAACTTTCGAGCTGCCCTTATAAATTGTTTTGAGCTTTTATCAGACTCACCTGAATTACCCCCATAAAAACCATAACGCATAGCTATGCTTGCGTCTTTTTGATTGGATGACCAATAATATCCGATAGAAAAAGTCTCCTTATCTGATATTTTTAAATTATAATACAATAAGGCTAATTCATTAAACGAGGGTAAAAACCAATCGTCATAGACATAACCATTCGAATTTATAACGTAATCATTACATAACTTAACAGCACTCGCTCCTGAACATTTTGATAAAATGATGATCGAATTTGAGTCTCCTTTTCCAACATCTAAAAACGTTTTTCCAACATCTACTCCAGCGCATCCCCATGGAGCACCTCCAGCCACAACGTCATTATCAGAAATAATTAAGCCCCCTTTTTTATAATTGTCTAAATAAAAAATAATTCCTCCTTTATAAAACATCCCTATGTACAGAACAGATTCGATTGTTTTAAAACTAAATTCTTTTCCATATGAAATACCCTCATCATTTACTGCATAAGAACGATAATAATAAGTAGTAATTGGCTCCAAGCCTTTCATTTGAATCGAAAAAGGACCAAGACCAGAACCAGCACTTTCTTTATCATCAACAATAGTTGGTTCTGGAAATTTACTCCAACAAAGACCCCTATCGGTTATTGGTAAACCGCCTGAGGAAAGCACATCACCTCCGCAAAAAGCAGAAGTAGAATCAATCTTAGACATACTTAATGTCGTTACAACAGGTTTCGATCGATTAACCCTAAATTTATACTCTTTACCGTAAGCTACACCAAATGAATTTTGAGCATACGTTCGAATGTAATAGGAATTACTCAATTCAAACATAAAACTTGATGAAAAAACACCTAATGTATTTCCTGTATTTATTTTATTATCTGTAATTGAAGGTCCGGATTTATATCCCCAAACAAAACCTCTTTCTGTCAAACTAGCCCCTCCGATACTCATTACCTCTCCATTCAGTTGAATTAGGCGTTTATTAGAATCAATTTTAGAAACAGGATAGGTAAAAACAATTGGAATAGTGGTAGATATTAAAGGGCTCGTTTTAAATGAAAATTCATTTCCATACGACGTACCTACATTATTGGTAGCGTAGGATCTTAAATAATAAAAACTATTTGGCTTTAAATCCTCAATGACACTCACATAAGTACCTATACCAGAACCATTAACAGTAAAATTATCACTTGAAAGAATTGGATTTTGAGAAAAAGACCAACATACTCCACGAGCCATTATTTCAGAGCCCCCATCATCAGAAATTGTACCTCCAGATTGCGCTCCGGTTGCAGAAATCTCGGTTATGGGAGAAGTGTTTATGACAATTTTCTTTTTTTTACATGAGGATATAAAAAAAACAAATGCAATAAAAGAAAAATAAATAGTTGACTTAACCATTTTTTTTATGTTTTTTACAATCAAATTTACAAAATAAGAATGTATTAATAGTAAAAGTGAGCAATCAAATAACAAATCATTGGCTAAACATACTATTTAAGTGGCGTGTTTAGGTGATATTCTTTTGTTAATTCTACATACTCTTGTGTATAAAAACCAAATTCATCCCTTATTAAAATGTCTACCTCTTCCAAAAACGGAGTCGGAACCTTAGAAAAACAGACAATAATTCGCACCTTAATTCCTGGCTTACTATAAACAGATATCATCTTATGAATAAAAAACCCATTTGCTGCAATCACTTTTCCCCATTCAACGAGAGATAAGTATGGAATAATCACCCAAACATGACCAAAATTTGACAATAATAAATTAACTTTTTCCACAAAATCAACAATCGAAGAACGCAAAGTATGTCTTGCGATACTTTTATTATCGTCTTTATTTTTCAACGAGTTGTAAAAAAAAGGCGGGTTTGAAAAAATGAGATCGTAGACGTGCAGTGACTCAAACTTATAAAAATCACCTAATATTAAAGATATTTGAGAACTGAAAAGGGATAAAGAAACATTTTCCTTAGCTTCAACAAATGCATCTGATTCAATTTCGATCGCATCGATCATCATCGCTTCATTACGTTGAGCCAACATAAGTGATAAAACACCTGTCCCCGTCCCTACGTCTAAAGAAAAAACCTTTCCTTTAACATCTATTAGAGAACCAAGTAACATGGAGTCAGTGCCAAATTTCATGGCAGAGGAATTTTGTTTTAACGTAAATCTTTTAAACTGAAAAACGGACATTAATCCAGATAAATCGCAATAAGACCCTCTGGTGCTTTCACTTTTAAGATGCGATTTGTTCTATCTACTTCTTGAATTAAATCTTTCACAAAAGGAATCAAAACCTCTCTACCCTTTGAATCCACTTGGATAAGCGGATTAACAGGTAGATCAATGATTTGTAAAATCTGGCCTACCTCACCGTAAGAAATATCAACAACAGTAAAGCCAACTACTTCATGATCATAAAATTGTTTACCTGTTAACTCAGGAAGCTCAGATAGAGGAAGATACAATGAATTTCGAACTAAAGCCAGCGCATCATTTTCTGTATCAACACCTTCAAATCGAACTGTAATAACGCTTTTTGGTCTGATGGTTAGACTTTTTATAAAAAAAGGAGTGAGAAAGCCATTGACATCAATATACAATTGTTTCAAGCCCTCGTATTCTGTGTGATCAGTAACGTCTAAAAATAGCGAAACTTCACCTTTAAATCCGTGAAGTTTCGCTACATAACCTAAATGAAAGCAATCCGCTTTTTGCATTTATGATAATTATTCTGCTGAAGTATCTTCGCTAGAGGAATCTTCATTATTTTCTTCTGAAGCAGCAACCTCTTCGGTAACTTCTTCTTCTACTACTGGTGTATTTTTAATTTCAATCGCTTTTGCTTTTGCCTCTTTAGCAACAGATTCAGCAGCTAAAGCGTCAACTTTTGCTTTCTCTGAAGTAGATTGTAATCCATCTTTTTTAGATGTGATTTTAGAGTCTTTTTGAGACAACCAAGATTCAAATCTAGTTTCAACATCTGCTTCAGTCAAAGCACCTTTTTTCACGCCATTTAATAAATGGTTTTTGAACAAAACACCTTTGTAAGACAAAATTGCACGAGCAGTATCAGACATTTCAGCACCAGTTCTCAACCACGTTAACGCACTATCAAAATTGATATCGATTGTTGCAGGATTTGTGTTTGGATTGTACGTACCTAATTTCTCAATGAATTTACCATCTCTTTTCGCTCTTGAGTCAGCTACTACTAAATGAAAAAATGCTTTCGATTTTTTCCCATGTCTTTGCAATCTAATTCTTGTTGCCATATTCTGTTTATAAGTTGAGGTACAAAACCCCTGTTAATAATAATTTTTCAAATTTACGTTTTATAATCCTTTATAACAAGTTAATGATGATAAAATTCAAAATCAAATCTAAATAAGTATGTAATCAAAGTCTTAAAACTAAAAATGGTAAGGATAAAACGAAACCTCTTTTTTGATCTCAATAGATTAAAAAGTGAAAAACAAGCTGCTCGTATCAAAAAGAAAGACCGTAGCATAAGTTATAAATCGAGGCGGATTAAAAATTTAATACCGGACCTTACTATTGTAAATGAGGATATTAATTTTTTGATTCAACGATGAGTCAAGGGTTTTGCATCGGTCTTAGAGAGTGTTTTGTATCTTTGAAAAAAAAAAATCAACCATGTATAGTAAAGAAGAACTTTCCCAAATCAACACCTTATTTTGGGATGATTTCAAAAAAATCATGAAACCCATTCGAAACGCATCAGACAGAAGAATCAATTGGGTAAACTACAATACCCATTTAAAAAATGTATACTTAAGATTAACAACTGAGAAAACAGCAGTAGCCTTATGTTTTGACATACAAATGAAAGATGCTAGTATAAGAGAAATCGTATGGGAGCAAATGGGTGAATTGAGCATGTTATTAAATAATTCAATGCAATCAAAAGCCATTTGGGAATCTCATCTAGCATCTGAATCAAATCCTAATTTCTGTAGAATTTCATGGAGACTCGAAAATGTAAATTACCTAAATGAAGGGGACAGACCTAAAATTTATGATTTCTTTAAAGAACACCTGATTCAATTTGATCAGTTTTACGACATGTATAGTGAAATTTTAATTCAATTAATGGATTAAAAAAAAGACTCATTCAAAGGAATTAACTCTAAGGTAAATAATGAATCTCCGCCTAAGATAGGTTCCAACTTAATAAGATTATCATCTAATGAAATTATTCTATACTTCCATTCAGTGTTAAAATTATAAACAGATAATTCATTTTTTACACTGAGGTCATACGACAACCGTTTAACATTCGTATTGCAATCTGATTCGCGTTCATGAATTACGCACTTACCATTTTCAACAAACAAAACCATTGTTTTTTTAGGTTTACTTAACCTGCCTTGCTTATTCCAAACACGATTAATCATCCATGCTTTACTCCCATTATCGTGAAAAACAAGGTCTAAATTGACCGGTTTCATAGGTAGATTGAATGTGCAATTTGAGACTAAAAAACCAAGCGAAAAAATGAATAAAAATCGCATTAGAAAACCATTCTATTTTTATTTATAATCGATTCAATCACAATATCCATTGAATCTTTATACTTCTTTTTTACCGGGTAATCATCAATGGCTAGCACTTCTTGAAAATGATAGTGATTATCAATCCATACAAACAAACAATTATAAAAAACCAAGTCGTCTTTTATATTATCCGTAAATCTAAGTACTAAATCCGCATGCTTTTCGTTACCCGAATAATGAATTTTAATTAAGTTGGCATAAAACTCATTTACCTTAATTAACACATTATTTTCTCTTTCATAAACGATCAACCTACGTAAAGGAAATCCACCCACCCTCGCTTTAACTTGAATTAAAAAAGCATCTTTCACACTTTTATTTTTAATAAATGGAAAGAATTTAAAAAACTTTGGATTACAAGCAACTTGAATATGATCAGTCAAGTCTTTTTGTTTTAAGTCACACAAGTTCAATTCATTAAGTAAATCTATCTCAACCGATGAATTAAACGATTTCTCATCAAAGAGTGTTTCAATATTTTCAAAATCCTTATTTTGTATTGAACCCTTTTTAACTATTGTTTTGTTTGTTTCATTCTTACATGAAAAAAAAAATATAACTACCAGTAAAAAAAAACTATTTTTTAGTTTTAACATCATTCACTTTTTGAATTAAACCTCCTAAACTAACCTTCTGAGTTAATGCAGGTGAACCTTTATAAGAGATTATCCCTCCACTAAACACAGAAGCGTTCAATGTTTCTTTTACATTTACATTTACATTACCCCCTAACTTCACTTTAGCTGAGGCATTATTCGTAATTAAATTAAACCCATCTATCGTACCACCAGTCAATACACTTGCAATAAGTTGCTTCGTAGCGCCTGACAAAATCACATCACCACCACCATCAATTGAAGCTGTTAACAATTCTACATCTAAGGCACCAATAATGACACCTCCCCCAGAAACATTTAACTCTAATGTTGCCGTTTTTAAAATATGTCTAGACTGAACACTCACCTTTGCCCCCATAGAAACATCAATCTGATTCAAAGACGGAACGGTTATTACGAGTTGAACACCGGGCCCTTTAAGGGTTAGACCACTGTATTTAACAAGCATTTCATCTCCTTTATTATTAAATGCAACTTTGTTCAAATCTACCTCAGCAGAAGATGCTCTTAATTCAGCTTTATAGTCTGTTCCTATTTCTAAAATAACAACCAATCGACCTTGAATTTTCAATTTAGAAAACTCAGGTAATACTTTGAAAATAGTATCAGATGAAAATCCCTTGAAGGATATCAAAAACAAAAGCGTGCAAAGTGCAATCCATTTTGTTTTATTGTACTGAAAAAACTTCACTTGAATATTCATACGCATTTTTAAAATGATTAATATTTAATGAGTGATTCAATCCAAGTGATTCAATCGTTTGTATAAGTAATTCTGTCGGCATATTTCCTGTAAGTTTATCGGAAGCAAAAGGGCATCCTCCAAACCCTTTAATTGCAGCATCAAAATCCCGACACCCCCCATTAAGTGCAGCCTCTACTAAAGAACTTGCGTTCAACTCATTTGTGTGAAGATGAGCAGAAAAGATAAGCTCAGGTAATTCCTTCCTAAGTGTTAAAAACAACTCTTTAACTAACAAGGGAGTTGCACAACCAATCGTATCAGACAACGCAATTTTTTTTACACCAATTTTCGCTAATTCAAATGAAAAATCAGACAAAATAGATGCATTCCATTCATCACCATACGGATTACCGAATCCCATTGATAAATACACAACCATTTCTTTATTTTTAGTCAAAACGGCATCCTGAATATACCGTAACGTTGACCACGAATCAGAAATCGATTTATGTGTATTTCTAATTTGAAAGGTATCTGATATAGACAAAGGATAACCAATATAGGAAATCCTGTCATGAAGTAAAGCTT
The DNA here is from genome assembly GCA_945897755.1 of Chryseobacterium gleum. Lineage (GTDB taxonomy): Bacteria > Bacteroidota > Bacteroidia > Flavobacteriales_D > Crocinitomicaceae > CANHVK01. The sequence continues at coordinate 27,014 of CAMDGH010000029.1, forward strand.
CATCGACTCCACGTTCATTTGCAACTATAGCTAGTAATTTAGTCGGAGATTCAATAAGATCAGCAAGCACTTCTTTGGTATCTCTTAATTGGGGAATTGCTTTAGGTGAAACAAAGCTTCCAAAATCCAAGACATCAAAGCCACAGATTAAAAGACGATTTAAGTACTCAATTTTAACTTGAGTTGGAATAAACTTAGTCATCCCTTGCATCGCATCTCTTGGACATTCAATAATTCTAACCTGTTCCATACCTATGCGATTGAATCATTTTTCAATGCATTATTAATTCGCTTAACTAAACCTGGACCTTCGTAAATAAACCCAGTATACAATTGGATCAAATCGGCACCAGCAGCAATTTTATCTAACGCATCTTGCTCAGAATGAATTCCACCAACACCAATAATCGAAAAGGACTTATTCGATTTTTGAGCTAGATAACGTATAACCTCCGTAGATCGTTTAGTTAGTGGTTTACCCGACAAGCCACCAGCACCAATTTCATTAATAAGCACATCAGTGGTTTGCAAACCACTCCTATCTATCGTAGTGTTCGTAGCAATTACTCCAACAATACCCGTAGAATTAACAATATCAATAATATCATCTAATTGAGAATCTGTAAGATCGGGTGCAATCTTTAAAAAAATAGGTTTAGGTGATTTTTTTTTAATGTTCACATTCATTAAATCACTTAAAAGTTTCATTAAAGGCTCTTTCTCTTGTAATTCTCTTAATCCAGGAGTATTGGGAGACGAAACATTGACAACAAAGTAGTCGACCACATCAAATAACTTTTCGAAGGAATACATATAATCGTTCACTGCATCGTTATTCTCAGTTACTTTATTTTTACCAATATTACCACCGACAATGATTTTTGTTTTTCTATTTTTAAGCCTTTTAACCGCTGCATCCACCCCCTCGTTATTAAATCCCATTCGATTGATGATCGCTTTATCTTTTTTGAGTCGAAACAATCTAGGTAAAGGGTTTCCAACTTGTGGTTTTGGAGTTACAGTTCCGATTTCCACAAAACCAAAACCACATGATTCCATAGATTTAATCATTTTAGCATCTTTATCAAAACCAGCAGCAAGACCTACAGGGTTAGGGAAATGTATACCACCCACTACCCTATTCAATGAAGGGTGTTCAACTAAGAATATCTTTTTCCAAATAGAAGCAATACCAGGAATTGACAGCAAAATATTTAAACTAAACACACTAAGATGATGTGCTTTTTCAGGACCTACTAAGAATAAAAAAAAACGAACAATTGAATACATCGAAAAAAATTAGCTTAAAAACAAAAACATGTTAGAATTTAGCACGCATTCCTTTCCATTTCAGTTGAGGTCTTCTAGGCCTCGCAGTTTTATACGTTATATTTCTAATTAAAGAGACATTAGCAAAGATGTAAGAATCCTTATTTTTTACATCACCTCGTTGTTGACCTTTAGAAAACCAACCTTTGTGTTCTTCCGTTAAAGCAGGATTACTTAAAAAAGCAGATTCTGGACCATATTTCTCTAAAAGTAAATCCGTATCGTATCCAGTTGTTGAAACATCATCCATATAATCTGTGAATGTTTTAAAAACGGTCAATTCAAAACCAACTCTCCATAAACGATCTAAACCTGTGCGAAATCCAATTCCAAAAGGGATTATTGGTGTAATAGGGAGATATTCTTTTGGTCGGCCAGGCTCTCCCTGCCCTTCCGTGTGCAAAGGACGTAATGGAACCCATGCACCATTATAGAGTCCCTTGGGATTAAAATAAGTTAAGCCGATTCCAGTAAACAAATAGACTTGTTCGGCATGATTTTTTTTACCTTTTATTTTTTTGATTGTAAACTTATGTCCGACAGACTCTTTAACATAAACAATGGCTTCTATGCGTTGATAAGCAGAAAAGATAGGGGATTTAAAACGCAAGTTTCTCGCATTCCGAATCGGCTCTAGTGTCAAGGCATCATCTCCTTTAATTACACCGTAAGAAATTACTGTACTTGTAGCAAAAAAAGGTGAAAATCGAAAACGATAAGACAATCCAAAATTTATGGCTGAAGATTTAAGGTCTAAATCGAGCAAACTGTATTCTGTCCCAATCATATCCCTACCCCCTAATTCTCCAAGAAATCCAGTTGAACCAAAGGATAAAACAACTTCTTTTTTATTTTTACGCCAGTTTTTGGATGAATTAAAAGCTGGAGGTTGAGCATAGTAATATACTACACTAAAAAAAGATAAAAAAAGAAGTAGAGTGTTTAG
>CAMDGH010000030.1 GCA_945897755.1 Chryseobacterium gleum
ACAATACCGAAATCGGGTGGGACGGTACATACAGAAACAAACTTTCACAAAATGATACTTATACCTGGAAATTGCAATTCAAAGAAAAAATGGCAGATAAAGAACACCTAAAAACAGGGCATGTGAACTTGGTTAAGTGATGAATATATAGGATTAATGGCTATTTATTTTTAATTTTAAATTCGGATGAAAAACAAAGCTATAAATTACCTATTATTTATCATTCTTACATTGATATCTTATAGTCATATTGTAGGTCAAGATATTTTAATAAGCAATGGTGGAACCGTATTAGTTAATGGAGGAGAGCTTTTTTATGATGCAGGCGGCGCAATAGGAAATGATGGAAATACAAATCACACAATTACACTAAAGCCAGCTAAAATAGGTGAAGCGGTGTGCATCGACTTTAGTTCTTTCAATTCATATTATAATGGAACAATATCAAGCTCAGATAGATTAACCATTTACGATGGATTATCGACTTCAACAAATAACATTGGTGTTTTATCTGGAAACTATGGCCTAAAATATAATAACTCTAGTTTACCATACCCTGTTGGAATCCCTTCTATAAACAGTCAATCAGCTGTTTTAAGCCCAACCATTTTTTGTTCAACAAACAATGATGGGGCACTTACAATTGTATTTACCAATTTTAGTTCTGAAACAAGCCCCGGATTTGTAGGTAAAATAAAAACATACCAACTAAATCAAACTCCAGGTTGTTCAATTATCACTTCAGCGGATAAATCATCCATTTGTATCGGAGAATCTGTCACGCTATCTGTAGAAGCAAAAATCATAAGCCCTTCTATTGACAATAATTTCAATAATTCTACACTAGGAAACGGATGGGAAAGTACTACTTCTGCAAACTTTGTGTCTAATGTATGTGCAACACCAAGCATTGATAACACAGTATATTTATGGATGCAAAATCAAGTATGTCCAAGAATATTATCGACAAATTCAATCAATACAAATAATGGGGGTGTAATTAGTTTTGAATATCGACAAGCAACTTATAATGGTATTGGCGAAACCCCAAGTGGAGCATCTCCCTGTGAAGCCCCTGACCTTCAAGCTTCAAAACCAGAGGGGATTTACCTTCAATATACAATAGATGGTGGCCTTACTTGGAATACATTCAAATATATCTTTCCACATTCAAATTCGGACAGTTACAATGGATGTGGAAATTATGTGAAAGGATGGTCAAAAATGACATACCCAATTCCTGCTGAAGCTAAATCTTCAGCAACTAAATTTAGATGGATACAAGAAATTTGCACTAGTGCTAGTACTGATAACTGGGGCTTAGATAACATATTAATCACAGTGCCAAATCCAACTACAATTACATGGAAGAATGTGACAAAAAATCAAGATATAAATAGTTCACAGAATTCTCCATTTAAGATTACAGAAACACCCAAAGAAACAACTACTTATAGGGCCACTATATCTGATGGGACTAAAAGTTGTCAAGAAGAAATCACAATAAAGGTTTCTGATTTTTCAACAGTAGTAACAGGAAATACAGACTGTGTTAATCCAACTGGAAGTATTCAGGTTACAGCGTCAGGAACAGGGCCATTCAAATATAGCAAAGACAATGGTGTTACCTTTGTTTCTTCATTCACATTTAACAATTTAAATCATGGTAGCTATATCATCGTTGTGAAAGATGAGGGTAGTAGTAATTGTTTGTTAAAACGAACAGTGGAAGTTCCAAATAATACAAACGGACCTCTTCCACCTGCTGTGACTAGTCCAATAAATTATTGTCAGCAAGGTGAAAGCGCTTCTTTATCGGCAACAGGTGTCAACTTAAAATGGTATGATTCAGAAAGTGGAACAAACAGCATCCAAACACCAACACCATCAACAAGCGCTGTAGGAAAAACGAGCTATTATGTAAGTCAAACTGTTAATGGATGTGAAAGTACACGCAGTATCATCGAAGTAATCGTTAGTGCAAATCCATCCAAAGCTGACTTTAGTTTGGTCGGAAGTCCGTTTTGTCCTGAATCTACCCTAACAACTACAGCAACAATTACCGGAACACAAGGGGGAACATTTAGCGGTACTGCTGGCCTTACATTAAACCAATTGGGAGAAATTAATTTAAGCTCTAGTTCAAGCGGAGCTCACAGAATAACATATACAATTGCTAAAAATGGAAATTGTCCAAGCGTATCAACATTTACTGATCTGGTAATATTGCCTGTACAAACTCCGATATCAAGTTTTGCGTATAATTCCCCTATCTGTGACACCTCGAAAAACCCATTGCCATTTTCTGGTGCAGGTTTTACAACAGGAGGAATATACGAAGGAATTAGCGCGCAAGCTTTAAATTCCATTTCTGGAGAAATAGATCTCTCCAAAATGATCACTGGAAAATACACAATAAAATATACAGTCAAACTACCTGGTTGTTCAAAAACAATGAATAGCACCTTTGAACTTGAAATAAATCCATCCACTGAACCAAACACGAACTTTTCATTCGCATCACCAATCTGTCTGAATAAATCAAACCCTTTACCTAGTTTGGATGCTCAGTTTACTTCAGGAGGTAATTACACGAGTTCTACAGGCCTATTTATTAACAATGTAACAGGTGAAATAGACCTTTCGAAATCACCTAAAGGGGAACATTTTGTTACCTACACAAAAAACGCTACTTCATGTGGACCACTAGGAAAAAAAACAATTCAAATTGAATTAAGCACCCCTGCGTCAGCGTCAATAAACTACGATAATCAACCCCTATGCCCAACTGGTACTAAAGAGGTTTCAATTACTGGAACAACAGGAGGGATATTTTCTAGTACATCAGGATTAGAAATAAATCCAACGACTGGACAACTTAATTTAGCAATTAGTACTCCAGGAGATTATTTAGTTACTTATTCCATTTTGCCGATTAAAAATTGTGATGCGTTTTCAACATCAACATCGGTTAAAATCAATCAACCCACCACCCCTATTGTTCAGTTTAATTATAAAAATGCTTATTGTACGTCAGAATTAAACCCAATCCCTTCAAAATCAACAGGGTTTTCTACTATTGGCAAATTTAGCGGAACCAATTCACTTCCCATAAACAGTGCTACTGGAGAAATTAATTTAGCAACAGCAACTTCTGGAAACTATCTTATTACCTATAAGGTTCTGGATGACAACTGTAATCCTACAGCATCATTCTCACAAAATATAAGCATAGATATACCAAACACTGCAACAATAAGCTATCCTGCTTTCCTTTGTCCTAATAACTTAACTCAAACAGTATCAATTTCAGGAAATAATTCAGGCTTGTTTTCTGGAAATAGTGGATTAGTTATTTCTACTAATACTGGAGAAATAAATCTAGCAGCTTCAACTCCTGGAAATTATACGATTAATTATGAAATACCAAGTTCGGGTTCATGTCCATCAAAAAACATTTCGACGACTACAATAATAAATTCAATTGATGCTCCCGTAACCGTTTTCACATACAACAGTATTTACTGTAAAAACAATCAAAATCCAGTTCCAAAAAAAGTTGCAGGCTTTACAAGTGGTGGTGTTTTTAAATCAACAGGTAATTTAAACGTAAACCCTGCTTCAGGAGAAATTAATTTAGCAAATTCTATCGGCAATTTTGAAATTACCTACATCGCTGAAACAAATGGCTGTGGTAAAAAAGACTCGTCTAAATTCGCAATTGAAATTAAGGATTTACCAACTATTACAACACTAAGTGATTCATCCATCTGTGAAAATTCATCCATTCAGCTCACAAGTTCGTCAGTAATAGGAAATACATATGCCTGGAGTGGACCTCTAAACTTCTCTTCAACACTTCAATCTCCTGTTATAAATGCATCAAAACCGACAATGTCAGGGACATATACGGTAATAGTTACCGATGCTTTTTCATGTGAAAACAGTGCCTTGTTTTTATTAAAGGTAGCCCCACTAGATGTTCTTACCATTAAGAGTCAAGCTGATTTATGCACTAATGATTCTTCCGTCTATTTAATGGCTATACCTATAGGGGGACAATGGTCTGGAAACGGGATCACAGATGCAACTCTCGGGAAATTTTCACCAACAAAAGTGCAAGAAGGAGATGTAATTGTAAAATACACATCTTCAGGGAAATGCCCTGGTGCAAAATCAATTAACATACGTGTAAATAAAACACCTATTATCGATTTTTTAGTAAGCGACTCATCGGGATGTGCTCCCTATTCATTAAAATTCTTCAACAATTCAACGGATTTAAATTCTACCTACAACTGGGATTTTGGTGATGGAACTTTTGGAGACTCCATTCAACACGTTCACACCTACAAAGACTTTGGGAATTATTCTGTGAAACTAACAACCACACAAAATGGGTGTACAAATGAAAAAAAGAAAGATAATTATATACACGTAGACCAAAGTCCCAAAGCAGACTTTTCAGTTGACACATCAAAATTGAGTCAATTATTTACCACCCTTCAATTTTACAATAATTCAAAAGGAAATAACATTATCTGGAATTTTGGTGATTCGAAAACATCAACAGAAAAAAACCCAACCCACACCTATCCTCAAGAACCGAATAATTACTCGGTAAAATTAACCGTATTCTCTACTCCCAAATGCAGCGACTCTAAAACAATCTCATTCAGCATTACTGAAGATCCATTTTTTTATGTGCCGAATTCATTTACTCCAAACGGAGATGAAATAAATAACGTTTTTCTTCCTATTGCAAACGGGGGAATAGATCCTCAATTTTTCGCATTCTATATCTATAATAGATGGGGGGAATTACTATTTGAATCCCATAACAAAGACTATGGCTGGGATGGTTCTTATGGAAATAAATTATGTGAATCAGGAGTTTATATCTGGAAAGTTGAATACAAAGAAAAGTCATTAAAAAAGAAACAAATGTCTGGTCACTTGAATCTGATTAACTAAATCACAATATACACCTTACAGATAGTGCTTGTTTTTTTAATTTGGATACTTTGAATATTTTCCCAGAAGAAGCATTCAGACTATACGCAAAAGCACTTGACGTATCCTCATCATCTTCGGTAGAAGTCCACCAATAACCACTTTTCAACAGAGGTGTAAAATAACCATATTCATTCCTATAAGCTCCCCCTCTCGCTGAAAAAAAAGAAGTATTAGAAGCATCAGTATTCGGTTTAGACCAATAAGATGAAACTTCTTTCATCTTACCTCCAGCAAGTTCATACCCACCCAAAAAAGAGATTATTTTTTCCCAATCCTGAACGGAAGGAATCCTCCATCCTGAAGGACAGATGTTTCGTTGATCTTTTACTGCAGGCCAAGTATACAATCTTCCATATGTTTTTGAAAACGTATCAACTCCATTATAAGGCCATTGGAGAGAATATGGAGCGTATTTATTTGTATCAATAAAATACATCATCGATGTATCAGATGGTAAAAGTGTTCTAATATCATCTTTTTCTTGTTTCATATATCCCTCTTTATAAACACACTTTGTAGATTTTAAATTTTCAACCATCCAAGTTTGATTTCCTATTTTAATTGTTTTATAGGAATTGCCATTTTTATCCTTTATGTAGGAATAAATATCCTTTGCTTTCGGCTTAACAACAATTTGTTTATCACACGAATAAAGAAATACAAATAAAATGAAATAATAAAAACGAGACATTTAATTTAATTTAATAGACAACCAATTAACAATACCATCGTCTAATATAAACATAACTAATAAAAAACAATGAAAACAGTAAAAAACAATAAAAATATACTCTCCAAATAGTATCTTTGCAAATTCATATTTAATCATGTTTCATATATACACACATACTTTAAGTCACAATATTCTTTTTGGAGCAGTGCTTTTTTATTCTATTAATTATTTCAACTCATTTAGAATCTTACCCCCTTCTAAAGTTACTCTAACTAAAGAAACTATATTACTCACCCCTAGGCCTATAGCTATAACCGACTGATGTAAAAATAGTTATGATTAATTTTTTTAAGCTATTTTTTCTACTAGGTTTTCTGTTTTTTTGGAGTGGAGAGGTGTTGGCGACGAATTATTATGTGAATGATAACTCTTTGACGGGAGATGTATTTTGCACGGCTATTGGTTCTGGAGTAAATACCGGCCTTACACCTTCAAGTCCAAAATCTTCAATCTCAACGTTATTAGCTTCTTATACTTTAACAGCAGCAGATGTTGTTTATATTGATGCAGGGACATATACTGAACAATATAATTTCACTTTTAATGTTTCCTGTACCTTTCAAGGTGCAGGAAAAGATAATACAATTTTTAATGGAACAAATGGTGATGCTTCAGGAGATTATCATTTTGCAAATATAATCTCTGGGGTAACATTCAATGATATGCAATTCATTAATTATCACTCGGATGGAAGTGTTGGGCATGTATTTGACATACATGATACAGGTGGACAAACTGTTTATATTAACAGAGTTCTTACAAATTATAACGGAGTTGGTACTGCAAATTCAATAGCTCCTATTTACATAAAGTCCAATTCAAAAGTAAATATTGACGGTGGTGGTCAAACTTGCAATGGAAAGGCTTCAACAGGTGTGTCAGGAGGTTCTGTTGATGTCTTAGGCACTTCAATTACAGCAAATATTACAAATTTTTTATTTGTTGGAAATCTTAAAGATGCCCCAAAATATTATGGAGGAGGTTTTTCAATGAATGGTGCAAATGCAACAACTACCGTGAACATAACGAACAGTATTTTCGCCTACAACAATCAACCTGGATCTTCAGGAACTAATGGAGCTGCAATGAATATAGGAGGTTTTTCATCGTGTAGTGGAGCAACATTAAACGTAACTGACTGTATATTTGAAAAAAACACTCTGTTTTCTGGATCAGGACCTGCAAAAGGAGCTGCTGTTTATATTGCTAGTGGTAACGTTAACTTTACTAGGGTTCTTGTTCAGAATCATACTAACAATGATGGGACTACTTATGGTACTGTTGGAAATAATGGGGGTACTTTAACAATTACTGATAGTAAGTTCTATAATAATTTAACAAATCGAGGACATGATATTTGGAACGGCGCCGGTACTACTACTGTTTCAAATACAACTTTCGCTACTACCCCTAGTTCAGGTTTTAATGTTTATAAAGCTGGAGGTACTTTTACTATTTCAAATTCTGGTAGTCCTGCTAATTCTGGAGCAACATTATCCAATCCTATTGCGCCAACAGCATTTACAACACCTACAACACCAACTTATTCAGGAAGTGATTGTTCATCTTTTAATTTTAATTCTTGTTCAAATACACTTGTTTATCCTTTTTACACAGCTTGTTTGTCAGGCTCTTTAACTCCTACATCTTTTTCACCTGCTGGAGGTACTTTTAATAGTTCTACAGGGCTGAGTATTAATTCAACAACAGGTGTTATCGATTTGGGCTCCAGTATAGCGGGTACTTATTCTGTAACATATTTTGTAGGAGGATGTACTAAATCAGTATCTATAACTTTACAAGCTTCATTATCTTCAGGTGTATTAAGCGGAACGAATTCGATTTGTAATGGAGGGACAACTTCATTTAGTTCAACGATTTCGGGTGGGGTTTGGACTTCAGCAACACAAGCTGTGGCTACAATTAATTCAAGTACTGGAGTCATTACAACCGTATCAGCTGGAACCTCTGTTATGACATACACAGTTTCAGGAACTGGATGTTTGGACGTTACGGGTACACGAACAGTTACAATTAATGCTGTACCAACGATTAGTGTACAGCCAACTGCTGGCAATATCTGTTTTGGAGGTACATTTTCACCTAGCGTAACTGTTACAGGAGGAACAAGTTTAATATATCAATGGAAATATGCTACTATAAGTGGAGGAGCTTATGCGAATGTTGCGAATGGAACTCCTGGGAGTTCAACTTATACGAACGCTACATCAAATACATTAACAGTAGCTGGTAATATCGCAGTTGGTTCTGGATATTATTATAAATGTGTTATAAGTGATGCAGGTTCAGGTTGTTCAAGTGTTACTTCAAATGCTACGCAATTAACTATAAATGCCGATCCAGCTATTAGTGCTCAGCCTTCAGTGGGAACTATTTGTGTTGGAGGATCATATGCACCTACCATCACTGCAACAGGAGGGACAGCAAAAACGTATCAATGGCAATTTTCTGCTAATAATACTGCATGGGCAAATGTAGCAGATGGCACACCTGTAAATTCTACATTTACCAATGCAACAACAAATACCTTAACGCAATCAGGAAATATTGCAGCAGGAAATGCATATTATTACCGTTGTGTTGTTAGTGATGCAGGTTCAGGTTGTGGTACTGCAACTTCAAGTAGTGCTCAATTAACTATCAATGCTTTACCTGCTGTCACTGTTCAATCTACAGCAGGAAATATTTGTGTTGGAGGTACCTATTCACCTACAATTACTGCCACTGGAGGAACTGCAAAAACATATCAATGGCAATTTTCTACAGATAATGCCGCGTGGGGAACAGTTACCAATGGTACACCTATAAATTCTACTTTTACTAATGGAACTACAACAACTTTATCTCAAACGGGAAATATAGCTGCTGGTTCTGCGTATTATTATCGTTGTGTTGTAAGTGATGCAGGTTCAGGTTGTAGTAGTGTAACCTCAAATAGTGCTCAATTAACAATTAATGGTGTTCCTTCTATTACTGTTCAACCGACAGTAGGTAATATTTGTGTTGGAGGAACCTATTCTCCAGTAATAACAGCAACAGGTGGTACAAGTTTAACCTACCAATGGAAATATTCAACTACTGGAGGAGCTGCAGCAGGGGCGAATGTTGTAAATGCTACACCAGCAGGATCAACGTATACAAACGCCACAACAAATACGTTAACAGCTTCAGGTATAACAGCTGCAGGATCTGGGTATTATTATAAATGTGTAGTTAGTGATGCAGGTTCTGGTTGTACAAGTCTTTCTAGTAATTATGCTCAATTAACAGTAAATGCAGACCCAGCTATAACTGTAAATCCTACAGCAGGTACTATTTGCGTTGGAGGAACATATTCCCCTACAATCAGTGCTACAGGTGGTACTTCTAAAACCTACCAATGGCAGTTTTCTTCAGATAATGCTTCATGGGGAAGTGTTGCAGATGGAACACCTGTAAATTCAACCTTTACTAATGGTACGACTAACACTTTAACTCAGTCTGGTAATATTGCAGCTGGTTCAGCCTATTATTATCGATGCGTTGTCAGTGATGCAGGTTCTGGTTGTGGTAATGCAACTTCGGCTAGTTCACAATTAACTATTAATGCAGTACCAGAAGTTAGTGTTCAACCTACTGCTGGTAATATTTGTGTTGGTGGTTCATATTCACCTACAATTACTGCTACAGGTGGGGTAACAAAAAGTTACCAATGGCAATTTTCTTCAGATAATGCTACATGGGGAAATGTAACCAATGCTACTCCTGCAAATTCTTCCTACTCAAATGGTACAACTGCGACTTTAAGTGAATCTGGAAATGTTGCTGCTGGGTCAGCATATTATTATCGTTGTGTGGTATCTTCTCCAGGTTCAGGTTGTAGCACTGTAAATTCAAATGGAGCTCAATTAACAATCAATGCAGACCCATTAATAAGTGTTCAGCCATCTAATGGTAGTATCTGTTTTGGAGGAACATATTCTCCCAGTGTTACCATTACTGGCGGAGTAAATCCTACCTACCAATGGAAATTTTCAACAACTTCTGGCGGAACATATAATAACGTTGTTAATGGAACACCTACAAACGCTATTTACTCTAATACAACTACGAACACATTAATTGTTAATGGAAATATTGCTGCGGGTTCATCTAATAATTTTTACAAATGTGTAATAAGTGATGCTGGGTCTGGTTGTACAAATCCATTGACAACTAGTTTTGCTCAATTAACCGTGAGTTCTACAGCATTAAATACAGCAGGATCAGCGTCAAGTTCACCTTCATTATGTGTCAATACTGCATTAACAAATATTACGCATGCAACAACAGGAGCTACAGGTATTTCAAATAGTAGTATGTCAGGTGCAAATGGCTTACCTGCAGGTGTAAGTGCTACTTGGTCTAGTAACACGATTACAATTAGTGGTACACCAACGTCTGCGGTAGGAAGTCCATTCAATTATAGTATACCGCTTATTGGAGGTTGTGGAACTGTAAATGCAACTGGAACGATTATAGTGAATGCTTCGCCATCAGCAGTAATAGTGAGTGGAGGCGGTGCAGTATGTTCAGGAAGTTCATTGACATTATCAGCTGGAAACGGATCAGATGGTACTATCTATTGGCAGAATACGACAAGTGGTGGAACGAATATAGCTACACCATCTAGTTCTCAATCTGTAAGCTCAGCTGGCACCTATTATTTTAGAGCAAAATCTACCGATGGCTGTTGGGGGCCTCAAGGAAGTGCAGCAGTAACCGAGAATAGTCCAACAACACCAACAATCTCTAGTACTGCTGCTACTTGTTTAGCTAATGGATCGAGTTCTGTTTCTAACTACAGTGCTACCTCAACTTATACATTCTCGCCTACAGGTCCTACAGTGGACGCTGGGGGAGCAATCACAGGGATGACTTTGGATACCGATTATACACTAACGGCATCTAATGCTACATGTACCTCTTCGGCTACTGCTGCATTTAAGAACGTAACACAATTACCTACGCCTTCTACACCAACAATCTCTAGTACTGCTGCTACTTGTTTAGCTAATGGATCGAGTACTGTTTCTAACTATAGTGCTACCTCAACTTATACATTCTTGCCTACAGGTCCTACAGTGGGTGCTGGTGGAGCAATCACAGGGATGACTTTGGATACCGATTATACACTAACAGCATCTAATGCTACATGTACTTCTTCGGCTACTGCTGCATTTAAGAACCTAACACAATTATCTACGCCTTCTACACCAACAGGATTGGCATGTTATGAATCAGCAGCATTCAATACCACTACCTGTGCTTGGGTAGTATCAGGATCACAAGCTCCAGCACCAATATTAAGCACTAACCAACCAACTTGTAGTGATGCAAAAGGATCTATCAGTGTAAAGTTTCCATTAAATGGAACAGGGATTACTTATAAAATAATAGGAACAAATCCAATTTTATCTCCAGTAACGAATTCAACGGGTTTATTTATTGCATTAAGCCCAGGAGAATATGAAGTGTATGTAATCGATAATGGATGTTTATCAACACCAACATTAGTAAATATAAATCTTCAACCAATAACACCGACAGCAAAAATAATTGCATCTACAAAAATGATTACCTGCCTGAATCCCAATACAGAACTAAAAGGTCAAGGTGGTGGAACATATGAATGGTTTCTTGACACTACGCTTATAAATAGATCGTCTAGTATTAAGACATCGAAAGATGGTTATTATATATTAAAAGTAACTGCAAATAATGGATGTATTGATACAGCGATGGTGAAAATTAATAAAAATGATAAATTACCAATAGTTGAGATACAATCAACAAGTAAAGAATTAAATTGTAATGATTCAATAATAAAATTAAATGTAAAATCAACTGATAGTCAAAATATATCTTGGTCTAAGGACGAAATAGAATTAAGCACAACTGATTCACTAATTGTTAAAACAAAAGGAATTTACAATTTAACAATACAAGGAAAAAATGGATGTGTTGACTCTTCTAAGATTTTCATTACAATCAACTATACAAAGCCAACCTTGGATTTAAAATCTGATAAAAAATCTTGTGAATTCTATGTTTTAGATTCTATTAAAGAAGGTAATTATTTCTCTCAGATAAATGGTTTAGGCTCAAAGTATGAGGTGAATGATACCATTAAAAAAAGCACAACAATCTTCCAATATGCAAAGGGAGAAAATGGATGTATCTCTGAAAATCAATTTAAAGTATCCATAAATAAAAATCCTTTAATCACATTAACTAAAGATACATTTATTTGTAAAGGTTCAAAAATCAGCTTAAACGCACTAAGTGATGATCAACTAATCTGGAATAAAGGGGTAATAAACGGAAAAGAATTTTATCCGCAAAAAACGGACACATTTACGGTGACTGGCACTAATTTATTAACAAATTGTTCTATCACAAAAAGCACAATAATTATTGTTCATGACTCACCAATCGTTTTTGCAGGAAAAGACACATCAATCTGTAGAGGAGATTCGATATTATTTAATGCACTAGGAATTGGCACTCATCTTTGGTTTGACGGTTTTGTAAATCAAACATATTATAAGCCATTAACATCAAAAAAATATGTTGTAAAAAGCTCAAATAATAGTTACTGTACTTCATATGACACATTATTAATAACTGTAAACGAACTTCCAACAATTACAATATCAGGGATTAAAAATGTGTGTGAAGGAGATAAAGCAAATGTAAAAGCTACAGGAGCAAATAACATTGTTTGGAACAAAGGTGTTATTAATAATTTCGATTTTAAACCGGAAAAAACAGACTATTATACAGTGATTGCAAAAACAGAAGAAAACTGCTTTAAAAAAGATAGTGTGTTAATAACGGTGAACACAAAACCGGAAGTTGACGGACCAAAGATTATCGATATTTGCTTTGGAGACACAATAAGATTAACAGGTAAAAAAGGGACATCGTATACCTGGTCAAATAATATTGAAAACAACAAGCCATTTAAACCAGTTGAAGGTACAACAATATATGAATTTACTGGTGAAAACGGTTTTTGTGTCGTAAAAGAAAAGATTCAAATAAATACCAACCCTATACCAATCGTTGATGCAGGAAAAGATACAACCCTATGTGGTCAAGAATTTATAACATTAAATGGATCTGGTGCAACAACATATGTTTGGAATAAAAAAGTTAAAAATGGTATTCTATTTCAAGTTCCTGAAACAACAACCTACACGGTAACTGGAACAACAAAAAAATGCTCATCAATTGATTCAATAACAGTAAAAGTAATACCTAAACCAATCCTTAAAATATCTGCAGATCAATTCCAAGGATGTACTCCTTTTACAGTAAACTTCTTTGATATATCACCAAATAAGAAGGAGAAAGTTACTTGGGATTTTGGAGACAATTCTACTGAAATAGATCAAAGTCAAGTAAGTCATACATTCAATAATCCTGGATGTTTTCCAGTAAAAATTACAGTCACCGAAAATGGATGTAATTTTATCGCTTCATTAAAAACACTGATTTGTGTTACAACCCCTCCTATTGCAGATTTCACAGTAAGTGATACATCAGTTGGATTATTAGACGCAACAATATCGTTTTATAATCAATCAATCAATGGAGCTTCATCCTATTTATGGGATTTTAAAAATGGAAAAAATTCTACAAAAAAGAATGAAACAGTAAATTTTGGAGAAAAAAGCGGTTATTATTCAACCACACTATATGTGAAAAACGATGTAGGATGTATCGATTCAATTACAAAAACAATTCATGTAAGGGATGAACTAATTTATTACGTTCCAAATACATTTACACCAAATACGGATAATATAAACAATGTATTTAAACCTGTATTTTCAAGTGGCGTATCTCCCTCAAACTACACTTTTTTAATATACAACCGCTGGGGTGAAATAATTTATGAATCTCATTCAATAGATGATGGTTGGGATGGTATGTTCGATTCTAAAAATTCTCCTGATGGAACTTATGTCTGGAGTTTAATATTTCAAGATAGTATTCAAAACAGAATTCACAACATAAAAGGGCATGTAAATCTATTGAGATAGAAATCAAATTATTTAAATTACTTGTCAAATATCACTATGAAATCCAAGACTTAAATAATAATTCCTGAGCATGTGAAGCACCATTGTTTTGCTGAATAACATAAATTGGGAAAAATGATAATTCAGAAGGGTCTTTATGTACGTCAATAGCTAAATAAACTCCTTTTCTCTTGATTAAAAAAACAAAAATCAATTCATTTTCAAAATAACGAATCCACTTTTCAATATCACCCGCACAATCGAATGAATTAATCGCTATAATTTCGTCTTCAAGCATCATTCCTGCATTCCAAGCTGGACTTTTAGAATGTATTGACTTAACAATAAAGTGATTTCCTGATTGAATAAGTTTAATTCCAACTATTGAAAGCGATTTTTTTGGATTTTCAAATTCGACCAAGGAAAGACCTAGTTCATTTAGCAAGGTCTTTAAAAGTGGTAAATAGTCTTTTCTCCCAAAAATATAATCTTTAAAAAAAGAATCAAATGAAATTCCAGATACATTTTCAAGGACGAATTGATAGTTTTCTTTTGAGACTCCTTTGTGAGCTAAATAATAATCAGTGTAAAGTCTTCGCATCACCTCATCAAGTCCAAAGTTCCCATTTGTAGCTCGAAGAATCAAAACATCAGCCATAAAAGCAAGTAAGCATCCTTCAGTATAAATAGAGACTTTTCTACCCGGTGCGCCTGGTTCGTAACCATCTAACCAAGTGTCAAAAGATGACTCCGCAACTGAATAATTAAATCTACCTTCATTTTCGGTATGTTTAGCTAAATACAGATTGAATTCAATTACATATTGTTCCCAAGAAAAAACATTGCTTTTTAATAAAAACAAATCTCCCATATAAGTAGTAACTCCTTCATATATAAATCCAAGTTCAGAATAATTCTCTTTTGAAAAGTCATATGGGAACATTTCGATAGGACGAATGGATTTCACATTCCACGTATGATACAACTCATGAGAGGACACCCCTAACAAATCAATATATGATTCATTAAAAACAGAATAACTAGGACCTAGAAGAATAACAGTAGAAGTAGCGTGTTCGACACCATGATAAGCTTTATGAGGAACTATTTGATTCAAGAAATGATATTCTAATACGGGAAAGCTTCCAAACTTTTCAATTTGTTTTTCAGTAAAAGACTTAAAATCAGCACAAACAATATCCCATGGAACAATAATCTCACCTTGAAACCAAATATGAAACAAAGTAGCACCTACACTGTAAGAAGAATGTTGTATTGAATTGGAAGAAATAAAAGGTGAATCAGCAAGGGTATCAAAATCCTTAGCTCTGAAAACGTTATTTTCTAAACTGGGTAATGCAATAGCAACTTTATAATCTGAGGGAATATCTAGTTTTAGCAGAATTTCTTCATTTTCCCTACCAATAACATAAGCACAACAATTTACAGGATTAACATACAATTGATTTTCATCAACATAAGAAGACCCAGCGTTTAATTCATTGGAATAATACTCATAGCAAACATGAATACGGTTAGAATGTTCCGTATTAATAGACCAACAATCTTTTGAAATTTTAAAAAAAGGTAATTGATTGCCAATTTCATTAGATACCTTAAATAAACGGATGTTTTTCGCAAAATCACCTAGTTCATATCGTCCAGGCCTCCAACTAGGAAGTTGAAGACAGGTTGTATTTTCAAAAACATCAAAAGAAATTGATATATGAATGAACTGAGATGAGGGATGAGGAGAAGATAAAGAATAGGTAATCATAATAAAACATTTAATTTAAAAGTAATAAAAAAGAAAGAATGAAAAGCGTAAATAAAAAACAAAGTCTTTAAGATAAGTTGTATAAAAAGTGATTTTAACAATGTGATGAAAAAAAGATACCACCCCAAGATAAATAGCTTCATTCAAATTAAATATATATTCTTAATTTTACACCAAGAATATATTAAAATTTGAAACTTATGAATTACGACATAATTGTTATTGGAAGTGGGCCTGGTGGTTACGTAACAGCCATCCGCGCATCTCAACTTGGATTAAAAACGGCTATTGTAGAACGTGAGTCACTCGGAGGTATTTGCTTAAATTGGGGATGTATTCCAACAAAAGCATTATTAAAAAGTGCTAACGTTTATGAATATTTGACACATGCTAAAGATTACGGAATTAATGTATCGGAAGCTTCTGCAGATTTTGACGCAATGATTTCAAGAAGTAGAAACGTAGCAAACGGAATGAGTACCGGAATTCAATTTTTAATGAAAAAAAATAAAATTGATGTAATTAACGGTCAGGGAAAAATTGCGCAAGGAAAAAAAGTAATGGTGACATCGGAAGATGGAACAATCACTGAGTACACTGCAAATAAAGGCATTATTTTAGCAACGGGAACTAGATCAAGAAAATTACCAAACCTTCCTCAGGACGGTAAAAAAATTATTGGATATCGAGAAGCGATGACCTTGCCTATTCAACCAAAAAAAATAATCATTGTTGGATCCGGGGCAATCGGTTCTGAATTTGCTTACTTTTACAATGCAATTGGAACAGAAGTAACCCTAGTAGAATTTTTACCCTCAATTGTTCCTTTAGAAGATGAAGAGGTTTCTAAGCAATTAGAAAAATCCTTTAAAAAATCCGGAATTAAAGTAATGACTAATGCATCTGTAGAGTCCGCAGACACAACTGGAAATGGATGTGTAGTATCAATAAAGACAGCAAAAGGAATTGAAACAATCGAATGCGATATCGTTTTATCTGCTGTTGGAGTAGAGACAAACCTAGAAAATATTGGATTAGAAGATGTTGGGATTGTAACTGACAAAGGTAAAATTCTTGTAAACGATTATTACCAAACAAATATACCTGGATACTATGCAATTGGAGACATTGTGCCAGGACCAGCACTAGCTCACGTTGCATCTGCTGAAGGAATAATATGCATTGAAAAAATTGCTGGTCACCATCCTGAACCCTTAGATTATGGAAATATTCCAGGATGTACTTATTCAAATCCTGAAATTGCTTCCGTAGGTATTACAGAAAAAGTCGCTAAAGAAAAAGGGTTAGATATTAAAATTGGTAAATTTCCTTTTTCAGCTTCGGGAAAAGCGAGTGCTGCTGGAACAAAAGATGGTTTCGTTAAATTAATTTTTGATGCTAAATACGGAGAATTACTTGGTGCACATATGATCGGCGCTAATGTAACAGAAATGATTGCTGAAATTGTCGCAGTGAGAAAACTGGAGATAACAGGTGAAGCTTTAATTAAGACCGTACACCCTCACCCTACGATGTCTGAAGCAATTATGGAAGCTGCTGCTGCTGCTTATGGTGAAGTAATACATTTATAACTAACCATTGAGTTGCGTTAAACTTAAAATTTACGTAACAAAGAAGGTGTAAAAGTGATAGCTCTAAAAAAGTCTTTAAAATTTTAAAGACTTTTTATACGTAAAATATAAGCTTTCACAATCGCCTATCTAAAAATGGTGATAACTCCCTACTCTCAAGCCATTAAGAAAAGATGCTGTTTTCTATAAATATAACAGCACTTTTTCTTAATGGCTTTTTTTAGCTCCATTTAAAATGGCTTTTTTATCGTGTTTAATTTTGTATAATAAAAAAGAAACTTGAAAAAAAAATCAAGAGCTTAACAACTTGTTATATGTCATTTTTATTAATCTATTGCATTGTATGGAAATACGTAAGATCTACCTAAATTATAAAAAGTAAATCTCTATAAATACAAAACTACAGAAAAAGATTTGTTTCCGTTTTGAGCAAAAAAAACTACCGAATAGACAGTCTTTAATAAAATAATCTATAAAAAAAAATACAATTCTAATGCCAAACACATGATATTCTATAGACCATATCTCATCTAAAAACACATAGCTATATCCACAGATACTCATTGCCTCTTTCTTTGTTGTAGCTTTAACGATATTAGCCATGAAATTTTCTACATACTCCAATGAATTATAAAACTCATTAGTAAACTCTCTTTTGTATTTTGCCCATATTTTTTCATCGGGATTAAGTTCTGGAGAATATGGGGGTAGAAAAACCAACACAATATTTTCAGGAATGATTAATCTTTTAGCCTTATGAAACATTCCATTATAGAGTACCATTATTTTGAGTTCTTTTGGATTTTCTTTAGCAAAATCATTTAGAAAAACTTGAAAATTATGAGCGTTGCAATACGGAAGTATTAATTGAAAATGGTCTCCAGTTATTGGTGAAAAAGCTCCTAAAAGCAAGATTGATTTGAATACTTATTGAAAAGTGTAAATCGGTTTAACACCAATAGCGGTAACTGATTTACCATTTCGAGTAAACAAACCAAAACGCGATTCAACTTAAAAAATATAAGTTTACTGAGTCAAAATCTCCCAATGAATTTAATGTTATTTCTTGACAGATTCTTCCGAAGTCTTTTTTGACATGGATTTTGCGGGCTACTTTTATACTTGATTTAAAATATCTGATACAGTAATAAAGGAATGTGTGTTATAATTGAAAATCTTTCCTGATTCTTTTTCAATCCAATCTTTAAGTTCAACATAGCCTTGAAGTCCATTTTGAGGGTTATTCAGTTTTGCTTCAAAATCAGCAAAACTGACACACTTTGACCAATAAAAGGTATAGATTGTTTGATAAAACTTTTTATATCATTCTCAGTTTTCTTAATAACCAAAATTTTCGCACGTACCAATTAAACCTATTATATAATAGTCCAAAAAAAAACATAAAACAAAAATATCAAAATTGGGATATATTATTTTTTTGTTTGGTATTATATTACAAGCATGTAGAGTATGGTTTCCGTAATTAAAGACAAAAAAAAGGGTGAAAACCTTAGTCTTTCACCCCTTTTAATTAACATTCAATCTCAATTAGACTTTTTCAATGCCGTCAATAAAATGCTTATAATTTATAAAAAAAAGAATTATTTAACTAACTCTATAAAAATAGGATTTTCCATTAACTTTAAAAACTCTTTGTCTTTTTTAGCTATTGCCTTGAAAGATGGATCTCCATCAAATACAATCTTTAATTGACCACAAGCATCATCAAACTTATCTATGCGTGTATAAATAATGGCTCTTAAATAAGAACCCTTCACAGAGCTTGATTCATTTGACTCAGAAAGGGTAGTGAGTGCACTTTCATATTCCATAGCTAATAACTGAGCCAATGCTTTATTGTATGTCTTGTATTCACTAAAGTTAGCTACAGCATCAGAATACTTACCTTCTTTAATCTGAAGAATTCCTTTGTTGTATCTTGCTTCAGGTGAATTAGATTTAGAAAATAATTCTGACGCCTTCGCAAAATCTTTTTTGATTCCATAAAGAGCTCCTAGATTTGATGTTGACGTAATGTTAGACTTTATTGAATTAGACTTTACGAAAAAAGCCTCAGCATCAATCAAATTATTATTATTAAAACACATTACACCTAAATTATTGGACGCTCTATGATCAAGCGGAAACAATGAATCTGCTGCTTTTAAAACACTAACAATATCTTTATCATTCTTATGAAGTTTTGTAGCATAAAGTAATTCATCAACAGATAGCTTCTCCGGAGATTTAATAGAAAGAAGAGCATACTCTTCATTTGAATAAGCCGTCATTTCATAAGACACTACGATTTCAGAACGACGTAAAATAGGGAAGATCGTAGTTTCTAGATATGTAAATGTTTTAGACATGTTTTTTATCTCTTGTTCTCTTTGAATTGGATCTTTATACATTTCCAGCACTCTAATTACTAACCTTCTATCATCCTCATTCATTGCAGAACGTTCCATTTCGATCTTTAATCCTTCAAAATCTTCTCCATTTCCCTTATTGTTAATGGTGGACTCAGAAATGGAAACAACAGAAGCTTTTTTAAACAATTCTAATAACTTTGATTTAGTTACAGTAGCTCTATCGGATGATAGGGTATTATTAGAGTTTTCTTCACCCTCTGGAGATGCATAAGCAACTACATCTACCAACTTAATTTTTATTTTTGGATTAACTGAAGCCTCAGCAATCCATTTCATTAAATTTTTGATGTCTTTTCCATTTAATTCTGCTGGAATAATTTCTGATTTTGCTTTGGGGAATCTAATTTTAGAAACATAAGTATGTGTTGTGACGCTTTGATGGTTAGTATCATACAAGCTGGAAACTTTGAAGTCTTTTTCGAACAATAAAGGAGTTACAACTGTACCTTCAGCAATTTTTTTAGCTGGCAAAACTAATTTCTCAACACCCCCTTTCATTACCCTACCCGTAATAGTTAAATCAGAATTCTCGAACTCTGGCTTATATTGTATTTTATCCTCATAATTAAATTGACCCCCTGGTTTGAACTGAATCGTTGTACCATTCCCTGTTGCTTTTTGTCCGATAATACTCACCGAATTTAACGCACTATTCCCAAGCATTGGTGTTAATTCACACGAAACTTTTTTACGTAGCCCTTTTTTCGGAATAGTACCACTGATTTTTACGATAATCGAATCATTGTGCATTTCTAATGGAGAAGGTGTTACTGAATAAGTAACATCTTTCATCATAGTACACTGACTTAAAATAGCTCCAATTAAAAAGAAAGAGCTTATTTTTTTTGAATTTTGAAATTTCATAGGTTAAAATTTATGAATATTAGCTTTAAATGATGTATTATATATGTTCATTTATAAAGTAAAGGGTAAAATTAAACAATAAATCTCAAACAAATCCTATCAAAAGAAACTTAGAGCAAAGATTATTCATAACGATGTTTAATCAATAATGAAGAAATAGTTTGTCCTAATGATAAAATAAAATAGTTAGGTGCTATCTCTGCCCAAGGAATCAATACAAACATTCTTTTATCAATTTCTTTGTGCGGTATGATTAAGTGTGGCAACACACAAGAGAAATTCTCAACATCTAAAATATCAAGATCAATAACTCTATTTTCGTAATTCACATTAGATTTTTTTGTTCTCCCTAAATCTATTTCAATCTGTTGAAGGAGGAGAAGTAATTGCTCAGGATGAATAACCGTTTTAATTTCAACCACTGCATTTAAGAAAAGTGAGTCTGAATCGAAGCCTACAGGTGAAGTTTCAATGAAACTAGATAAGCTAACCAATTCACACGATTTTTTCTGAAGGAGTTTTATAGCGGATTTGATGTTACATTCCCTTTCTCCTAAATTAGAACCAATACCAATAAATACTCTATACATTGTAAACAGTGAAAGATCAAAAATATAGAATAAATATGTAAGACAAGTAAAATTGTATGGTTACTTTTGTAAGTATAAACCCATTAAAAATCATTTTTTTCTTATGACAAATTTTCGCATCAGTTTTTGGAAATTATTTTGGCCGATTTTAATCTCAACAATTATCACCAGCATAATCTCCAGTCTCTTTTTTTTTGGAATTATTGGCAGTATTGTTTCTGTATTCGGCTCAGAGAATGAAATAACAACTCCCAAAGGAACAATTTTAAAATTGACGCTTGAAGGAGAAATTGCAGAATCAAGCATGTCAAGACTAAACACATCCTCACTAAGCATTGAAAACACAATTGGACTCACTGACCTGTTGAACGGATTTGAAAAAGCAGCAAGAGACGAAAACATTAAAGGCATTTACCTCGAGTTAAAAAATCCTACATGTGGTATATCCACATTAAGAGAAATAAGAAATGCATTATTGAAATTTCAAAAAACAGGGAAATTTGTTATTTCATTCAGTACAGGTGAGTACATCAGTCAAAAACATTTTTACATTGCATCCTCTATTAAGGAAAGATATGCCTTCACTGGATCTAAGATAGAATTTCTCGGACTTTCAGCGAGTCCCGTTTTTTTCAAGGAAGCAATGGCTAAATTAGGGATAGAAATGCAAATTATTCGAGGGAAGGATAATGATTTTAAAAGTGCAGTAGAGCCCTTTATGTACTCGAAAATGTCTGACTCAAGTAAAACGCAAACAACGCAACTCACTCAATCTATATGGAATCAATTGTTATCTGAGATTTCTCAAAGCACTAGTAACGACACATCAAAACTAAATCAAATTGCAAATAAAGCAATGGCTTCGTCTATTGAAAATGGAGTTAAATTTAATTTTTTTAAGGCCTCTAAATACTATGATGAAATCCTGTCGATGTTAAGGGCAAAAGCAGGTCTCAATGCAACTGAAGAAATCCCGTTTCATTCTTTTGAAAAATATGCAAAAACATCATTTCAAGAAAAGCAACAATTAGACAATCTCCAAAAACCATCACTCGCTGTCATCATAGCAGATGGGGAAATAGCTGTTTCTGGAGACGAATTAAGCTCTGATAAGGTTGCGCGATATATCAGAGAAGCTAGAACGGACAAAAATATCAAAACGATTGTTTTAAGAATAAATAGTCCTGGAGGAAGTGCATTAGCAAGCGACATCATTTGGAGAGAAGTATATTTAGCGAATAAAAGCAAATGTGTAGTCGTTTCCATGGGAGATGTTGCAGCATCGGGAGGTTATTACATAGCAGCACCAGCGTCTTATATTTTCGCACAACCCTCAACAATTACTGGCTCTATTGGTGTTTTTGGTATGATTCCTTATACGGGAAGTTTTATGAAAGAAAAACTAGGAATCACCTTTGATCATGTAAAAACAAATAAATTTGCAGCTATTTCCTTAAACCAAAAACTTTCTGAGGAAGAAAAACAACTGATTCAGGTTGAAGTAGATTTAATATACTCTGATTTTTTAACAAAAGTAGCAAGCGGCAGACATTTATCCATCGAAAAAGTACATCGTCTTGCGCGTGGAAGGGTTTGGACAGGGTCGGATGCAAAAACACATGGTCTTGTTGACGAATTAGGGGGAATTTCAGACGCAATAGCATACGCAATTAAAAAAGCCAAACTAAAAAATCCTAAAATAAAATTCTTTCCGATATACAATCCAAAACCCCTAGACAAGCTCATAGAACAATTAAGTGAGCTAGACGAAAACGAGTCTGAGAGCAAAGTCACGTTATCTAATCAATTAAAACATCACCTAAAATCGCTTGATAAAATTCAAACAACAGACAAGCTTCAAATGAGACTTCCTTTCGACATAAAATTATAATACAATGAGCTCGCAATTAATACAAGAAAAGGTAAACCTAATTAAACATACAACCTTTGGGGTAAACGCAATTGCAAAAACGTTTTCATCCTTTCATTCAGTGGATGAATTAAAAAAACTATTAGTAAGCCAACCCGATCCTTTATTAATTTTAGGTGGAGGTAGTAATTTACTTTTTACTCATGATTTCCCTGGATTAGTTTTGAAAAACGATATAAAAGGGATTGATATCTTTATGCATGATGATGAAAAAGTGATTTTAAAGGTAGGTGCAGGCGAAGTATGGCATGAATTTGTGTTATATGCCGTAGAAAACGGATTTGGTGGAATCGAAAACCTTTCTCTAATACCTGGAAATGTAGGAGCAAGTCCTATTCAAAATATCGGAGCATATGGAGTTGAAATAAAAGATGTTTTTGAAAAACTAGAAGCAGTAGAGATAAAAACAGGACTTATTCACACATTCTCTTCAGAAGATTGTCGATTTGGATACAGAGAGAGTGTTTTTAAACATCAATTAAAAAATCAATTTGTAATTACCTCAGTGTATTTCAAGTTGACCAAAAAACATCTCTTAAATACAAAATACGGGTCGATAGAAGAAGAACTTAAGGCACAAGAAATACTGAATCCAACCATCAAAGATGTAAGTAATGCTGTAATCGCTATCCGAAGAAGTAAATTACCAGACCCTAAAGAGCTTGGAAATGCCGGTAGTTTTTTTAAAAATCCAGTAATTCAAAAAACAATTTTTAAGGAACTAGAAAAAATACACCCATCAATCCCTAACTTTCCTCAAAATGAATTAGAAACAAAAATTCCTGCAGGATGGTTAATCGAAACAGCAGGATGGAAAGGGAAAATTGTAGGAAATTGCGGAGTACATGCAAAACAAGCACTTGTAATTGTAAATTATGGAAATGCAAGTGGAGAGGAAATTCATTCCCTATCAAACGAAATAATTAAGGATATAAAGCAAAAATTCAACATAGAACTTGAAAGAGAAGTAAACATAATCTAATTGCAATGCAACGCTATTTTATTGAATTAAGTTATAACGGTAGCCCTTATTTTGGATGGCAAAAACAACCAAATGAGATTTCTGTTCAAGAAACCATTGAAATAGCGATTCAAACAATCTACAACAATAGTTCACTTAGCGTAGTTGGATGTGGAAGAACCGATACTGGTGTACACGCAAAGTTTTTTGTCCTTCATGTAGAGCTTCCTTTAAAATGGAGTGAAGAAGAGATTACATATAAACTTAATAAAATTCTCCCGGAAAGCATTGCCATTCTGAAAACCAAAGCGGTAGACCAACATCAACACGCTCGTTTTTCAGCAATAGAAAGAACATATCGCTATTTTATCCATTCAAAAAAAGACCCTTTCAAAACAAATAAAAGTCTCTTCCACCCTACCCCACTCAACCTAAACCTGATGAATGAAGCTTGCACTTATTTGCTAGGACAACAAGATTTTACATCCCTATCAAAACTTCATACAGATGTTGCTACAAACATATGTAACGTTTCTCATTGTGGATGGACACAAATAGATGAAACAAATTTTTATTTCGAAATCATTGCTGATCGATTTTTAAGAAACATGGTGCGTGCCAGTGTTGGCACACTTATTGAAATTGGGAAAGAAAAAATAAAACCTTCAGATTTAAAACATATTCTAGCAGCAAAAAATAGAAGCAAAGCAAAAACTTCCGTTTCAGCCCATGGTTTATACCTATGGAATATAACCTATTAAATGATGTGTTTTAAAAAAAAGTTACTATATTGCTGATGAAACATCTCATAAATAATCATATTCAATGAAATCATTATTTTTCATTTCATTATTTTTCTTAACAACGGTCGTAAAAGCACAAACTGCCTCAGAACTTTTCAATGAAGGCAAACTAAAGCTAGACACCAAGGATTTCAAAGGTGCCATCGAGAACTTAAGTAATTCAATATTATTGGATTCAAGTAAAGCGATTTACTTCAAATACCTTGGAAAAGCACAATACGAAATAGGATCATACGATAAAGCAATAGCAAACTTTACAATAGCAATACAAAAAGATAGTTTAAACCCACAACATTATTTTTTAAGGGGGAATACAGAACGTAAAATAAGAGATTACACAGCCGCAATTGAAGACTACGAAATCGCTATATCCATTGACTCTCTGTATCGCGATGCCTTCTTCGAATGTGCTCAAGCAAAGTCGGAAATTGGGGCTAATAGAGACGCTATATCAGAATTAACAAATTGCATTCAAATCGACTCGACCTATGAACAAGCATACCACATGAGGGGAGTTCTTTTATCACATATCACGCGCTACGAAGAAGCCCTCAAGGATTTTAACACTGCTATCACATTATCCCCTAATAATGCAAATACGTATGCTAACAGGGCAAATACCTACTTACAATTAAACAACATAAACAGCGCAGCCTTAGATTTCAATAAAGTACTCGAATTAGATAAAAAAAATGTAAATGCTTATTTGAAAAGAGCACAAATAAAATATCAATTGGGTGATAAAATTGGTGCGATTACTGATTTGAATTTTTTAATCGATATTGATCAAGAGCATGTTCAAGCGATTCTTTCAAGAGCGAATATAAAAAAAGAAATGAGTAACTACTTGAATGCTATTGAAGACTATTCTCGAATTCTATCAATAGAAACAAAACTAGATTCCATTACTTTCGAAATATACTTAAATCGAGGGGAATCATTTTTAAAATCTGGCGACTTAGATAAAGCAAATCATGATTTTATGTTCGTGCTCAAAAACGATAGTACATTTAGTGATGCATATTACTTCTTAGGGGAATTAAAAATCATATCTGGAGAACCCAATAAAGGGTTAGAATTATATACAAAATCCCTATCGTATGATAGCTTAAATTCGAAAGTGTATTTTTCAAGAGGTAAATTACAACAAGAGTTGAGAAACTATACCGGAGCACAGGATGATTATGCTAAAGCACTCGAAATAAATCCTAATTTTGTCCAGACATACATACAACGGTCATTGATGCGAATGGAATTAGGTGATCATCGCGGTGCATTGATTGACGCTAAAAAAGCGATGGAATTATCCCCTAAAAACCCTGACATTATTAAAACGAGTGCGTTAATAAAATTCAAGTTAGCCCTATACCCTGAATCAATTATTGACTATACATTAGCAATCGAACAAGCCCCAAAAGACCCTTTGCTTTTAAAGTTTCGAGGTGAAGCAAAATTTAAGTTAAACGATAAAAACGGTGCTTGTCAGGATTGGCAAAAAGCGCACCTAATGGGTAATTCAGAGTCACTAGAACTGATTCAAATTAACTGTAATTAGTAAGCAAAAGTTTATTTGATATAAAATAAACCGCAGGAATTACAATATTAAATAAACCGCAGGATTACAAATCCAGCGGAACAGGTTTTCTATTTTCTTTCCTAATTGGTAAATTCAAGTTAGCAGTAGTTATTTTAGTTAATAGGGAATGGTTTTTAACTTTTCCGCTATATAATCTATTGACTTTTTTGAAATATTCAAATCTTGAGCGATTTTACTCCAGTTAAGAAAACTTTGATTGATTTTATTAATTATTTTTTTAGGGTTTTTAATAGAATATTCATTGGCTACGTGAAGAATGTCATCTAATGTAATATCTTGATTATTACCATTTACTGAAAGGAAATGTGGCGTAATTCTATTAAAATTTTCATTATAACTAAATGTTAAATCATAGGCTGGTGATAGACTCCAATCTCCATTGTCTTTCATCCTGAAGCCGAAATTTTTAGTGTGATCATCTACATTTCGACCTATAACATTGAAAACCATTATTTTAAACAATTGCTCTTTTGAAGAGTAATCTAAATTTATTTTATTCAAAATCGTAAATATTTGCTCATACGAATAAGTATTTGGTAATTTGAAATTCATACCTGCAAATGCATGTAAGGTTTGAGTATGAATTTTACATCCATTAACACGATCAAACCTTTTCGTCATAAAATAATAATCATTTTCAAATTCCTTTAAAACTGAATCCATCATGATAATATTTGACTCTTTTGCCATGAGGTAATAAGCATATTCAATCTTTCCTCTTTCTTTATCGGATTCTAAACCTATGTCTCTATTGAATTTTAAAATCCAACTTTCTTGGTTCTTGAGCGCTAAGCTATCCCCTCTATAAATGTCACCCGTATTATTATCAATATTAATTAGCACTTTGGGCTGAGCTCCTCCGGGAGATGTTCCTATATGAAAGAGATTAGCCATATCATCAACATTAGCTACTGGGGCATTATTTAAAAGTAATGTTGACAGTTCGTTTAGTTTTTTTAAATTCAATATTTGAGTACTCGATAGTTCTTGTTTAGCTGGTTTAAATTCAAGTGCTCCCATTCCTCTACTACCTATGTAAGCTAATTTTTCTATTGGAGTAAGATCTCTATAATTTCGCCCTTCTTTTTCAAGATATTTTGAAAATAATTCAGTCCCAAATTTATCTGGTAATGAATCCGATATAAAAAGAGGTAGCCCTTTATTAGTATCAAATAACACACTACTTTCACTACTGTATTCAAGCTGAAAAGGGGACGATATTATTTTTTTTGACATAGGATTTATTAAGGGAGATAATTGAATCCCATTTCGAATAAAACTTGCTGCATATTCAAAAGTGCTTGTTTGCTTTGTTTCATCCCAAACAAGAACACCAACAAGTTTTCCCCATGCAATAACTTCTAATAGTTTCATTTTTTATATCCTCCTCTTACTTTTTTCTTTTTTTCTTTTTCATAAATTTCCATAGGAGTTAATTCATACTCCTCCTTTTTAAAAAAGAATTCAAATTCATCCAAAAACTCAAGTGATCGGGAAATTGATAAGAGTGAAGCGATCGAAAAATTTCGACCTTGTTCAATTCCAGCAATTGAACTTCTACTCATTCCTGTTTTTAAAGCTAACTCAGTTTGTGATAATCCAGCAGCTATTCGCAATGAGCTTATTTTTTCACCCCATTTTCGAATTAACTCTTTATCAGAACAACTGTAGTATTTATTTTCCATATTCAAATGTATTATAAATAGGTCAATAATACAAATAAATAGCTATAATGACCTATCTACAATACAAATCACCTCGCTCCGCTGGATTTGTAATCCTGCGGCACAACAAAAACCGCTCCATTGGATTTGTAATCCTACGGCACAACAAAATCTCCCTTGAAATACTTTTACAAATTATTTTTTACAGCATATTTTTTTTAAATTCAAGTAAATAGAACAAGGAGTATAACAAAATATCAAAGAAAATAAGACCTATTACATTACTATTACAGTCGTTAATTGGATAGCTGTTTTCACGCGAAAAAACCACTGTGATGCAATTATAGAATCGTTAAAATATTGTCAGAAATTAAAAGGGTTGCATATTTTCGCTTATTGTATAAAGAGTAATCATATACATATGTTAGTCAATACAACCGAACCTTTTGAATTAAAAGATGTGATTCGTGACTTCAAAAAGTTTACATCAAAAAAGATATTGTTTCAAATACAAAACGAACCTGAAAGTCGACGCGAATGGATGTTAAAACTATTTGAAGATGAAGCATAAAAAAGCATAAAACATAAAAACTATACATTTTGGCAAGTTGGAAATCATGCTATTGAAATCTATAGTCCTAAATTTATCTGGGAGAAAATTAATTACATGCACAATAAGCCAGCAATGTAGTTATCTGGCAATTTAGACTAAAATAAACCGCAGGATTACAAATCCAGCGGAGCGGGTATCAATGGAAGTATTCATCTGCAAGCAATTATCAGGATATG
>CAMDGH010000031.1 GCA_945897755.1 Chryseobacterium gleum
CCTTTAGGTAGGTATTCAATAAAAAACGAAGTGCGGTTATCATATGGAGTGCTGTAGTAGGAAACATTTTTACCATAGCCATAGGTAGAAAGTTGGTTTACATTTTCCATTCCTGCTGCTTTTAGGTCTTTGATGTGAACATATTCTAAATTTCGATCGCTGTTCACTTTAATTTGAATGCGTAATAAGTCACCCATATGAATTTTAGTTGTTGGAGTGATTAAGATTTCTTTTTCACCTTGGATGAGGTAGATTTCTTTTTCAATGTTTAGACCTGTTATATTATTTTTTATTTTTTCTATATTTTCAACATACGCATACGATAATGATCCAAAACTTATTTTATCTTCTTTTTGTGTGATTTCTACTTTTCCGAAGGCTGGTGTTATTTCTTTTTTCGACCACACCTGTGTAATGTCTCCTAGTTCGTTAGCTTCTTTTTTGAGAGGCGATGAAGCGATGTTAATACTTGAAGTTATTTTTCCAGATAAGCTGATGTTAGGAATAGAAAGCATTGCATGAACAACGGTTGCTGTAGTACTATTGTTTTCCCAAAGTTGTCCTCGTTTTTGATTTAAAAGACTCAGTTGAATGGAAGCTAATTTTAGTGCATCTATGTTTAATAGTTTGAAGAATTGTAAAATATACGCTTGTGTTTCAATTGCTGCAGATGTAGAATGATATTTTTCATTCCAGTAGGTTCCTGTATTTTTTCGTTTTGTAGCTCTGTTTTCGATCGATGCGGCTATTTTTAAAGCGAGTGTGTTATTCCCTGCTTTTAGCAGATACATTCCTGCAATAGCTTGTTGTTTTAGGTTTAATTTTTTCCATGAAGTGCTTAGATTATTGATTAAATGTGATGTAAAATCATTTTTTGGAATTTGGTAGCTTTCTTGGATGAATAACCATTGTATTTGTTCTTCAGAAATTTCACTATTGCTTAGCATTTCATTCGAATTTCGCTTATTAAATTCGTTTAGGTAAAAGGCATTCAAAAAGGCTATGCTTGATGCGAGTTCGATTGGTTTTTCGTTTAGTTGTGCAAAGCCAAATAAGATATTATTGGTGATGAAAACGCTTGATTTTCCACTTGCAAACCAAGGCCATGCTCCATCTTGATTTCGTTGTTGAAATAATTGATCTAACACTGATTTTTGATTATTGGCGAGGGTATTTTCATTTAGAAATAGAGCGATTTCTTTACGTTGTTCTGTTTCATTTTTCGCAGCAGTAACCCAAGGTGTTTCATTTAAATCTACCGATTTTAGCATTGGATTTGCAGTTAATTCTGATGTATTTACATTCCAATTGCCAATCATTTTTTTGATTTCAGGATTTGTATTTACAATTTTTGAACCTAAAAAAGTCACATAGTAAGCGTTGAATAAAGCATCTGAACTGTAGTAATTTAGTTTACTGGCATAAGGAAGGGCTTTTACGGCAGTCCAAATTGGATTTGAGCTAAAATCAAATACGAGATGTTGGTGCTCTTGAGTGGCAGAAGTTACTTTGCTTAATTTCGCTAATTCAAATGAAAAAGTTCCTTTTTCTTCGATTGTGATTGGTAAGGACTCATTGACAAACACGCGATTACTCAATATGGGTAATGTTTTTTCTTCACTGTCAGTAAATAGTTCTGAACTCGCTTTGATGCGGTATGCAATTAAGTCTATTTCATTTTCAGGGATGTTTAATTTCCAAGATACTATTTTACTTTGTTTACCATTTAAATTTAATTTTTGTGTTTCTATTTTTCCGAACATAGGAGTTAGTAATTCATTTGTAAATGGATTGAACCATTCAAGTGAAACAGCGGTGGGTACGTTTTTATCCGTAATGTTCGATACTAGGGCAGAAAATTCAATTACATCGCCTGCACGAAAAAAGCGTGGTGCATTTGGCTGAACCATCAATTCTTTTTGTGCGATGAAGTATGCTGTCAGTTGACCGAAATTCATTTCTTTGTCGTGAGCAAGTGCACGTAATTTCCAAGTTGTTAGAGCGTCTGGCAATGTAAATTCGAAGGAGAATTTACCGTCTTTATCCGCGTAAACATTCGGGTAAAAGAAGGCAGTTTCATTGAAGTTGGTTCGTGTTTTAGGAACTGTAATGGATGATGCTGTAATCACCTGTTCTTTGCTATCTTCCAAAATGCCAGTGTTCTCCGATTTGTCAGCTACCATCATGGAATAGAGTGGCTGTTGTTGATTCCCTCTCATCATACTTAGGGATTTAAATGATGATTTAAACAAGATGTTTTGTGGTGAAATCGTGATGGTTTCACCTGCTGGGCTAATGTAAAAATAATCCTTATCCCATGACATAACAGTTTCAAAAAAATTCCCATATTCGTTGAAATACAAGTAGGCCCAATTCGGGGTGAATGAGGTATTGTGAAATAGGTCAAATTTCCAGGTCGATGCTTGAAACTGATCTAATGAAGCGTCCATCATTGATACGACAAGTTCTTTCTCACTTTTGATTGTGCTTTCAGAGCTTATAATCCATTTTTCTTTTTGTCCTGGGGACACATAATCTCGTTTTGTTTCTAGGTGTAATTTAACTTCTTTCGATTTTTTTGAAATTGGAATGAATGTCATTTCTGTCCATTGTTTTGCATCTTTTAAGAGGGTAACTTCTAATCTCAATCCGCGTAAATCTTCTTTTGAAACAAGGTGTGTAATCAGTGTTCGTTTACTGATTGTGATTGATTTACGTTCAATAAGCGCATCATCTCGATATAAGCGATAGTGAATAAATTGATTTGTAAAATTTGTCCCGATTAGTACCTGAACGTTTTCCCCAATCTCAGGCTCAGGATTCAATGTTTTCAACCATAGCTCATCATTGTGTTGCTTTTTAGCTGAACTTTTATGAATGCAAATACTATTTGTACTGCCTTGAATCGTATCTTTATGTTCGTTGATAAAAAGATAGATAAACTTATAGTTCCCTGCTATTCCTTTTGTAATGGCTGAAATAGGAATGCGTTCTCCAAGTTGTTTTGTAGCCGTAAATACGGTGTCGTAATCAGAGCTTATTTTTGTATTTTCAAAATAATAACTAGTTGGGAATAGTTTCTCAAATTCTTTTTTTGTAAATGATTTAAATTCATTTTCATTGTATTCCGCTTTGATTTTTTCTCTTTTTTTGTTTTGTTTAAGCACAATTAGTTTAAATGGCATTTCATTTTTTTGTTTTTCTACCAAGTTAAAATCAATAGTTATGTTCTCGTCTGTGAATACTTCGCTTGGAATGGAAACGTTCCATTCTTGTTTTTTAAGTCCAACAAAGACTTCTGAAACATGTGATTGTGTTTCTCCATTTTCGCTAGTGATG
Organism: Chryseobacterium gleum; assembly: GCA_945897755.1. Taxonomy (GTDB): domain Bacteria; phylum Bacteroidota; class Bacteroidia; order Flavobacteriales_D; family Crocinitomicaceae; genus CANHVK01. The sequence continues at coordinate 3,340 of CAMDGH010000031.1, forward strand.
TTTGATTCAAACGCATAATTTGTTCCATATCCTGTGCTTTTTTGAGTTGGGAAGCTGTAATTGTATAATCCTGCTTTATCTGTCATTAGTGTCGTGTCAAGTTTGACAAATGTTGATTGATCTTGACCTTTATAATATAAGTAGGATGAGATGTGTAGTTCTATTTTTGCATTTGTAATTGGAACACCAGCATACGAAATTACGTTTCCTTGAATGCTGACTGTATCTCCATGTGTATACTCTTTTTTGTTAAACTGTGTTTCTATTTTGAATGTTGGCCGCTTATACTCCGCTACGTGTATTGTTTCTAGCGTCTTATTATTTACTTCAATAGAAATGTTTCCTAGTGCATATCCATTTTTTGACAAGGTAATTGACCCTGTATATGTGCCAAATTCATTTGTTTCTCCTGCTAATTTGTTGTCCGATGATTCTGCTAATATTTTCCCGTTTTGATCTCTTAAACTCAATAAAACAGGACTTTTTGAAACCGCCATATGTGTCGGAGATACACCCTGATATGCAAATATTTTGTAAAATACAGTTTGTCCTGGTCTATAAATAGAACGATCGGTAATGACAGTGTAATGGATAGGTTCTATACTGTTTTGCGGATAGTTAGCATACATGTAGTTCGAAACACTATCTGTGTTATGTATAGCGGTCCAGTATATATACCCATCATTTATTGGAAATAGGACTTCCCCATTTTTTTGTGTCGTGTATGATTTATTTTTTTGATTGATTCCTCCTTCTTTTAGATTAATCTTAGCATTTGCAATTGGAAGTCCTTTTTTTAAATCGACCACCTGAATTATTCCATTTCCTTTTTCAGTTTTATAACGGACTGTAAAATCGTGTACCTTAATATTAAGGTAAGAAAAACTGATTGTTGGATTTAGGGTATCGTTGTTAAGAATGGTTTCAGTACTTTGCGCATTTTTCGTTACGATGACTAAAAAATCACCTGTTTGTTTCCATTTTGGCAGAACAAAATCGTTGGTGTGAAGGTTGTAAAGTCCGTTTTTCCCCAATCTTAAATTTTCGTGATGCACTTTTTTTAGACTGTGGTTTTTTAAGAAGTTAGAGGATGTGTTTTTATTGTATTTTTCGATGTGATAGATGCTTAAGTATGCACTGTCTAGGTTTTTATATTTTAATGAGATTAAGTTGTTTTCATTTAGCAGTGTATTTCCTTCTATTTTGACTTCTAGAGATGTGTTTTTTATGAGTGCCAAAAATTCATGAGCAGCTTGACTGTATACTGATTTAGGATACCTAATACATCCTTGCTCGATGAGTTTAACTGCTTCTTCTTTTTTTTGTTTTACACCTGTATTTTTTCTCCATGCGTATGTTTCTCCTTGCTTGTCTAAAATAGCTCCTTGCTTGAGCAATACTGCCAATGCAGCAGGCGAAGTTTTCACTTTTTCAAGTAGCCAATTGTAGTTTGTTTTGGCAATATCCTTATTTAGTTTGTTTTCCGCGTATTTAGAGTTGCAATATGCTAATCTATCGAAAACAGTTTCTACATAAGCATAGTCGTTTTGGTTTTTTGAGTGAAACTTTTCTAGTTGATAATAGTACGAAAGAATGGTGTCATGCTCGTATTGTTTTAAGTTGTCAGTAGTTCCAAAGAGTGACGTGTCCTGATATTGTGTTTTTTCTTGGAAGTTGTTTTTGATTTCGTTGAGACAGAAGTCGAGTAAAGTTGGTTTAAAAAGGTGTAATGTACTGTCGTTTTTACTAAGGTAAAGCACTTTTGCGGGATAATGAATTAATTTTGACAACTGATTTAAAACTAGATTGTTGTGGTAGCGTATCGCTTGATTTCGGCTGGTTAATGTGCTTGTTCCGATCTTAATTTTAAATTCATTGATCAATTCCCATTGATAAGGATAATGTGTGTAAAGTTGCGCAAGAAAAAGATGCCCAAGATTATTAAGTGGTAAATCGGTTTTGTCAATTGTTTTTTCAAGGTAAGCCAGTATATCAATTTTTTCGTCGCTCTCGAGCATCGAATTACCTACTAAGTCCGTGTATTTTAGGAATGATTTCTGAAAATCACTTAGGTTTTTTTCAAGGATTGATTTTTCCAATAAAGGATTCATCATTTTTAAGGCATCTTTATACAAACCATCGTTAGTGAGTTGTTCTAATTGCTCCCAAGAATAGGCAATCGGTTCAATGGGTTTTTGCCCAAATGTTAACTTAATACAACAAAGTAGAATTAGGAAAAGAAGATTCTTCATGCGAATTAGATTTAGCTAGTTTGTATTGATTAAAAACCTCATTGGGTTACTTTTCTATTTTTTATTTTATTTCGGAAAGCGATGAGTGCAGGCAATCCAACTAATACGATTATAGCGAGTATATATCCTTTTGGGAGTAAGTAAAAATCCTTCACGCCGATTTTGGTAAGCGCTTCTTTATCTGCTCCAATTCCCACAAAGTATGACAAGCTAATGTTTGCTTTTTGTTTCCATATGTTAGCTCCCTCTTGAAATACTATTTCTCCTTCAAACAGATTAAGGGGTATTAAAAAAAAGAGTAGAAAACTGATCATAACACTGATCATAAATACGTTTAATGGTTTTTGAAATAGCTTGTTCATTGTTAGGTTTTTAATGAATTTTAAGTTGCTTTTAGTCCTTTGCATTATTATTTAAGCATATTCGCATTGTCGTTCCTTTGTTTAATTCTGACTTCAATACAAATACATTTCCCTTATGGTATACATTGATAATTCTTTTTACTAAGGATAAGCCAAGGCCCCATCCTCTTTTTTTTGATGTAAAACCGGGTTTAAATATTTTTTGGAAGTGTTGTGCCGCAACACCTTTTCCAGTATCGGTAAAGTCAATAATGGTTTCTTTTTCTGTTTGACTTAGATGAATACTTAGTTTGCCTACGTTTTCCATCGCATCTACTGCATTTTTAGCAATGTTTTCAATTACCCATTCGATTAATGAGCTATTGTAGGGAACTATTATTTCATGTTGTGATGCGTTGACTGATATTTCAACTTTTTTAGATATGCGAGGTCTTAAGTATGTCATTACCGAATTCACTGTAATTAGGAGATCACTATTTTCCAGGTGTGTTTCAGAACCTATTTTTGAAAATCGATCGGCTACTTTTACTAATCGATCGACATCTTTTTTCATTTCTGCAGGAATTGATTTGTCAACGTCCTGATTTTCTAAGTATTCAACCCAGCCAATCAATGAAGAGAGTGGGGTTCCTAATTGGTGTGCTGTTTCTTTTGCCATTCCTGCCCATACTTGATTTTGCTCTGCTTTTCTAAAGGTGTTGAAAATCGCATATCCGATGTATACAAATAGGATAATCATTGCGAACTGAATGTAGGGAAAATAGTGTAGTTGTTTCAACTCAGAACTCATGTCATAATAAAGTAATTGATGTTTATTATTACCGAGTGAAATTGAAATTGGGGTATTGTTTTTTGCAAGTTCTGCTATTGTAGACGCTAAATTTAAAGGTGAAATTTTGTTTTTTGGAAGATTGGAAGCAATTGGTTTCTTTGTTTTTATATCAATCAATAATACCGGAATATTATTGTATTCGGAGATAAGTTCTTTGTTAAATGATTCGATAATAGAATCGTAATCGTGTTTTAATTGAACTAGTTTTTTTGAATCCCCATAAGCAAAAACAATTTTAAATGCATTTGGAATGGTTAGTGTGTCTTTGTAAGGAAAAGATTTTGCGATCTCGAGAAGTGTATCTTTGAATACATCTTCTTTATTTAATTTACTTTCTACCTTGTCTAAAAAAGCAATGTTTTTAGTTGCCGTTATTTCTTTTTCATTTAAATTGATTAGAATTACGGGCATGTCGTGTTCATAAGAGAACAATTTTTGATTTATGACAGGGATTTTTAGCTCTACCGATCCGGTCATATTTTCGATAACAGAAATGCCCCATAGTTGGTTCAAGAAACGCTCTTTCTCAAAGATTTCTGAAAATGTTTTATTTGTTAATTGTATTAATTCTGCTTTTTTCTTTATGTTTTCTGCCCACTGTTTTGCTCTAAATTGTTCTTTTTTGCTTGCATGTTTCACTATTGAATTTGAAAAATAGAGCGAAGCTGCAATCATAAGTATTGCGATACTTAAAAAAAGTAATTTCCAATTTTGTTTCTTGGAGTATAAATCCATTTGTGTTCCCATTATTTCAATTGTTGAATATACGTATAAATTACGTGAAAACTAAAAAGGGAGCATTAAGCTCCCTTTTTTGTATGAAATAAATACCGTTTATCCTTCGCAGGTTTCACAGTTTTCAGAATTATCGGTCGAGCATACTTCATTTGCTACTTTCGATTCAATCGTTTTATTCTCAGGTTCTTTGGAGAAGTTTTTATCAACGGTGAATTTAATTGCATCCGTAGCAGCTTTCGTTCTTAGGTAATACATTCCTGTTTTAAGCCCTTGTTTCCAACCATAGAAATGCATGGACGTTAATTTACCGAAACTTGCATTTTCCATAAAGATATTCAATGATTGAGATTGGCAAATGTATGCACCTCTATCAGCAGCAAGCTCTAAGATTGTTTTTTGAGATATTTCCCAAGCTGTTTTATATAATTCTTTTAATTGAGATGGAATTTCAGTGATGTTTTGAACAGATCCATTCGATATCATTAATTTAGAACGCATGTCTTTATTCCAAAGGCCTTCTTTTACAAGGTCTTTCAATAAATGCTTATTTACCACAATAAATTCTCCTGATAATACCCTACGTGTGTATATATTAGATGTGTATGGCTCAAAACACTCATTGTTACCTAGGATTTGTGCGGTTGATGCGGTTGGCATTGGCGCTACAAGTAATGAGTTTCTTACACCATGCTCCATTACTTCAGATCGAAGTAAATCCCATTCCCACCTGCTTGATGGAGTAACATTCCACATGTCAAACTGAAAGATGCCTTTTGATGTTGGAGATCCAGCAAATGTTGAGTACGCGCCTTCTACTTTCGCTAAATCTTTAGAAGCTGTCATTGCAGCATAATAGATGGTCTCAAAAATAGCTTTATTTAAATCTTTTGCATCATCAGATTCAAAAGGGAATCTCATTAAGATAAATGCATCTGCTAATCCTTGAACACCCAAACCAATTGGTCTATGACGAAGATTGGAGTTTTCCGCCTCTTTTACTGGGTAGTAATTTCCGTCGATAATACGATTCAAGTTAACGGTTGCTTGGTACGTAACTTCAAATAATTTATCGTGATCAAATACACCTTCTTCAGTCACAAATTTCGGTAAAGCGATAGATGCAAGATTACATACAGCTACTTCATCTGGTGCAGTATATTCAATAATTTCAGTGCAAAGGTTCGAAGATTTAATCGTGCCTAAGTTTTTCTGATTCGATTTTGAGTTTGCTGCATCTTTGTACAACATATATGGAGTTCCTGTCTCAATTTGTGATTCAAGAATTTTAAACCATAAATCTTGTGCTTTTATCGTTTTTCTTCCTTTTCCTTCAAGTTCGTATTTGGTATATAACGCCTCAAATTCTTCACTGTGCACATCGGAAAGACCAGGACATTCGTTAGGACACATTAAAGTCCATGTACCATTAGTCTCTACTCTCTTCATGAATAAATCTGGAATCCAAAGTGCATAAAATAAATCGCGTGCTCTTTGTTCTTCTTTACCATGATTTTTACGCATGTCCAAAAAGTCAAAAACATCTGCATGCCATGGCTCTATGTACATTGCAAAAGAACCTTTACGTTTTCCTCCTCCTTGGTCTACATACCTAGCAGTATCGTTAAATACACGTAGCATTGGAACTATTCCGTTAGAAGCACCATTAGTGCCTCTTATGTATGAACCTGTTGCTCTTATGTTATGTATTGCTAAGCCAATTCCTCCAGCAGATTGAGATATTTGAGCACATTGTTTTAGTGTGTCATAAATCCCCTCGATGCTATCTTCTTTCATGGTCAACAAGAAACAAGAAGACATTTGCGGTTTAGGTGTTCCTGCATTAAATAATGTTGGTGTTGCATGAGTAAACCACCCCTCTGACATTAAGTGGTATGTTTTTATTGCAGATTGAATATCTTCTTTATGAATACCAACAGAAACACGCATTAACATTTGTTGTGGACGCTCAACTATTTCTCCATTTATTTTTAAAAGGTAAGAACGAGAAAGTGTTTTAAATCCAAAGTAATCATATTTGAAGTCACGGTCATAAATGAGAACAGAATCTAATAATTCACTATTTTTCTTGATGATTTCATATACGTCTGTCGCGATCAACGCAGCAGGCTTATTCGTTTTCGGGTCAATAAAAGTATATAGGTCTTCCATTACATCAGAAAACGATTTCTTCGTCTCTTTATGAAGGTTCGATACTGCTATTCTTGACGCAAGTAAGGCATAGTCTGGATGATCTATTGTTTTAGCAGCTGCTACTTCAGCTGCTAAATTGTCTAAGTCTGGAGTAGAAACACCATCATAAATACCTTCAATAACTTTTATTGCAACAGCTTCTGGGCTCACCAATGGGTCAAGGCCATAACACATTTTAATTATTCTAGCTGTAATTTTATCAAATTTTACAGCTTCTTTTTTACCGTCTCTTTTTATTACGTACATAATGAAATTTTATCTTTATTGTCAATTAAAATTCTTCGCTTAAACTAAAGTTCTTTCTACTGTCTGATTCACTTGTTACTCCAGATTTTTGATATTCTGCAACTCTTTTTTCAAAGAAATTAGTTTTACCTTGAATAGACAACATATCCATGAAGTCAAATGGGTTAGTGGAATTAAATATTTTTTCATTCCCAAGCTCAACTAAAAGTCTATCCGCAACAAATTCGATGTATTGTGACATCAATTCACTGTTCATTCCAATCAGTTTTACAGGAAGCGCATCTAAAATGAACTCTTTCTCTATTTGAACTGCGTCCAAAATGATTTCATTCACGTCTTCTTTTGATAGTTTGTTTACAACGTGATCTTTATACAGAAGACACGCAAAATCGCAATGTAATCCTTCGTCTCTAGAAATTAGTTCGTTTGAGAAACCTAGTCCAGGCATTAAACCTCTCTTTTTAAGCCAGAAAATTGAACAAAAAGCTCCTGAGAAAAAGATTCCTTCAACTGCAGCAAATGCGATCAATCGCTGTGCAAAAGTTCCTTTGTCAATCCATCGTAGCGCCCAATCCGCTTTCTTTCTAACACAGCTTAATGTATCGATTGCGTTAAATAAATGCTTTTTTTCTTCCGTATCCTTGATGTAGGTATCGATCAGTAAAGAATAGGTTTCTGAATGGATGTTTTCTATCGCAAGTTGAAATCCGTAAAAGAATTTTGCTTCGGTATACTGAACCTCAGATAAAAAATTCTCAGCTAAATTTTCATTTACGATACCATCAGATGCAGCGAAAAAAGCAAGGATGTGTTTAATGAAATGCTTTTCATTTTCATTTAATTTCGTTTCCCAATCGATTATATCTGCTGATAAATCAATTTCTTCTGCTGTCCAGAAACTTGCTTCTGCTTTTTTGTAAAATGACCAAATGTCATTGTGTTGAATCGGAAACAAAACGAATCTCCCTTCGTTTGGTTCTAAAATTGTTTCTGTTTTTACCATTTTTTTTATTTTATATTATATCTTGATGAGTAGTTAATATCGTAGCTGATTCTTTTTTTTTAGAGTGTAAAATTGCTTATTTAAATTAATTCATACAATTAAAGAAATCCACATTAGGATTTCGTTTTCAACAATCTACTATCGCAAAGCACTGGTTTTATTAGCTTATTTACTGATAATTTAGCATGCTTAAAAGATATACACATAACGTTTTATTTTATGTGTATATTTTTTTATAAAAAATGTAGTGCTTGTTGATTCTTATTATAGAATAATGATGTAAAATTACAGCGGTATTGTTCCCGAAACAAATTTATTTTTCACTTTATTTCAACATTATTTTGTTTGAATTTTTATAATTTTGCATGAACTTAAAAAGGTTGTTTTCATTTAAGATAAAAGCGGATTTAATTCATTTGATTTTTCCGAATCATTGTCTAATTTGTTTGAATGAAATTGTAACTCAAGCCTCGATTTGTTCAGTTTGTATTTCCAGTTTAAATAGGACTAATTTTAATACAGCAATAGGAAGTACCTTAATGGATAAACTTTTTTGGGGGAGGTGTCAGGTTAATCATACCTATGCACATTTGTTTTTTCAAAAAAATTCGATCACTCAGGAAATTGTGCATCAGATAAAATACAAAAGCAATAAAAAATTAGCTATTGAAATGGGAAGTCATATCGCAGAAGTACTTAGTGAATCTGAGTTTTTTAAGACGATTGACTTGCTTATTCCCATCCCATTGCACGCTAAAAAATCATACATTAGGGGCTACAATCAAAGTGAATTAATTTGTGAAGGTATTTCTAAAATTTCCGGAATCCCTATTTCCAATCGTTTTGTAAAACGAACCGTGTTTTCGGATAGTCAAACCGTGAATTCAAAGTATAATAGATGGAATAATGTGAAAGGGGTTTTTGAAATAGACCAGAAGATCGCCAATGATTTTGTACATTTAGCCCTTGTTGATGATGTCGTTACAACAGGTGCTACGATTGAGTCATTGACAAATACAATTAAAGCAGCTTTTCCTTTGGTTAAAATTAGTATTATATCATTAGCAATTGCTAAATAATGTCGGATAAGAAACACGTATTGATTGTTGGAGGGGGTATCGCGGGCTTGTCACTTGCTTTTTATTGCATCAAAAATAACATCTCTTTTAAGTTATTGGATTCGGGCATTAATGTGAGCTCTAAAGTCGCTGCGGGTCTTGTGAATCCGATTGTTTTTAGAAGAATGACTAAAAGTTGGAATGCAGATATTTTTTTACCTGCTGCAGTTTCTTTTTATGAAGAAATAGGTGAATTATTAGGTAAAATTTATTTTCATGAAATTCCAATTCGGCGCGCATTCGCTCATGAGCAAGAGCTCGATTTGTGGAAAAAGAGAGAGGAGCAAGAGGCATACAACCCATTTATCACGCCTCTGTCTTATTTAGATTCTGTGTATGACGGGGTTTTAAATTCATTTGGTACTGGAGTTGTTAAACAATCGGGGTATGTAGAGACTAAATCACTGCTTACCGATTTCTCTCAATGGTTGTCTGATCAGGGGTTATTTGAGGTTCACTCTTTTAATTACGATGACATAGATCTTGTCAATACTTCTTATCAAGGAGAAGCATATCGGACAATCGTTTTTTGTCAAGGATATGAAAATAAAGATAATCCTTGGTTTTCTAATCTGCCAATTGAATCTACGAAAGGGGAGTTACTTACGATTAAATCTGATCAACTATCAGAGAATGAATCGTTAAATAGAAAGTGTTTTATTCTACCTCTAGGAAATAAATCGTTTAAAGTGGGTTCTACGTATGTATGGAATACGCCAAATACGGATTTAACTAAGGAAGCTTTGCAATTGTTAGATGGTCAATTAGCTTCATTAATAAAGGTGCCATACTCGATTGTTGGTCAAGAGGCGGGTATTAGACCAACTGTGCCTGATAGAAGGCCAATTTTAGGTAGACACCCAGAGTATCATAACTTAGCAATATTCAATGGGCTGGGAACTAAAGGCTATATGTTAGCCCCATTGTTAGCCATGCAATTAGTAACGCATTTGTTTTTTGAAGGTGAATTAGACAAGGAAGTGTTGATATCTAGGTATTTTTAATTCCATGTAATTACGATTCGATTATAAACAGTTTTTTATTTTTTTATTTTTCTGTATAAATCAAGATTTTCAAACTTAATTACATCTATAATTTCTTCTCCGTCAATGTCAAATGAGATTTTGATGCTGTCTCCTGGAATTGTAACTGGAATTTCAGGAGATAATTGTGATGACCCAACAAATATTTTGGGATAATCTTTCACTTTGAAATAGTAGAAACTATTCCCGTTTTTAACATCATTCTGTATCCGAGTAACGATTGAAGATATACAATTACTACTTTCTACTTGTGTTGTGGTTAGTTTATTGTCTGCCATATTGTAGCTGTTCTTGAATGAACTCAATGTTTCTCTAAGTGTGTTTCCTACACCCACAATGGTATAGTCTGAAATCGCTACCATAGCATACATTTTGACAAGACCTCCTTCGTCTTTTAATGTCATTACGTAGGTAGGGATGTTATTTATGTTGTAAGGTATTGGTAATGATGCATTATACCCTTTTTCTTGCACTTTACCTTCTGCTGAACTTTGTGCTGCAAATTCTGTTGCTCCTCCCTGTTGGTAAAAAGTAGTTTCTTTCGTTCTAGTGTCAACTAATACAAATCCTACTGCGGATTCTTCTTTTCCAACAGAGGTTAATCCGGTGTACCAGTATGATTTATTGTTTTTACCATAAACAAGGGTTAATCCTTCTGTTATTTTAAGTTTGTTGGAGTTTGAAAAATTCCAGTATCCATGTACATACTCACCCCAATTATTAAGCTGTTCTTCGATAAATGAGATTGGATGAACTCGGTCTATCCAATAGGGAATGTTTTTTAATGAATAAGAACGTATGTCTCCTGTTTTTGCATCTACTACAAGAACTCCATTTGCATCATCTCCTGAAAATCCAATCTTTTTCGTGTACTTGGTTATGATCCAATAGGGTTTACCCTTATCATCAATTTCAAAACTAAAGTCAGTTAATCCAGAAGTGACATAACCGCTTAAATATACGTGTCTGTGAATCTCACTTTGGAAATAAGCACCTTGTTGGTATTTAATCTTAATGTCTTTTCCATCGGAATGTTGAATTAATTGCACATCTCGTTCGTTTGTCGCTGAAACCATAACATATCCGTTTGTTCCTTCCGTATTGTAAAACCATTTGAAAAAACCTGAATGCAATAATGGAGCTACCCAATACAATTTATTTTTTACTTTTTGAATGCAAAAATCTCCTAATTCTACTTGACTTCCCAAGGATGGTTGCGTACCTAGTATTTTTTCACCTAATAAATAAGCCAATTCTTCATCTACAACTCTAATTTCATCGATTGAAATAGGGGCGATACTACTTAGTATTTTATCTTTCGTTTTTACTGATCCTATCAAATTTCGATACTTTTGATTTCGAAAAATAGGGTGGCTTGTTAAAAGTGGTATAATCGTTATATAACAGGCTATTAAAATGATGCAGATTATAAATAATTTGTTTGGTCTTTTTATGTTTATAATTTGCTTTGTTTTTAATGAAATTTCAAATGATGTAAATATGAATCCACTTAATATCAGTAATATCAGTAGTATGAAGGCTACTGGAATAAATCCGTAATTTATTACTGGTAAGTAAAGATAAAAAAGTGAAGCACCAATCAATAGTAGTGCTATTGAATAGATTAATTTCACTTTTTTTTGACTAAAGAAAGAATTTGAATTAATGCTATTATGTTGGTTTTTATAATTCATTTTTGAACTTGTTTTTAAATTCGGGTGTACTTGGTTTTTCATTGTTTCCTTCAATTACAATCACAATTTCTCCTTTTGGAGGATGTTCTTCATAGTGTCTTTTGACCTCTGAAGCAGTTCCTCGTTTAAATTCTTCATAAAACTTGGATAATTCTCTTGCAACACAGATGTTTCTTTGAGGGCCAAAAAATGTTTCCAATTGCCCTAAGCATTTTACTAATCGGTGTGGTGACTCATAAAGTATGATTGTTCTTTCTTCAAGTGCAAGTTCTTTTAATTTTGTTTGTCTTCCTTTTTTGTGGGGAAGAAAGCCCTCAAATACAAATCTGTCGCAAGGAAATCCACTTGCTACTAATGCTGGAATCATTGCCGTAGGACCAGGTAAACAAGACACAGGAATAGAGTCTTCTATGCAAGCCCTGACAAGTAAAAATCCGGGGTCAGAAATTCCGGGTGTACCTGCATCTGAGACAAGTACTGTATTTTCTACTTCTTTAATTTTTTGAATCACAAACGACAGAGACCGATGTTCATTGTGCGCATGAAATGGATAAACTTGTTTTTGTATGTTCAGGTGGTTTAATAATTTCTTTGTTACTCGGGTATCTTCTGCATAGATTATTTCTGCTTCTGATAAAACTCGAATAGCTCTAAGCGTTATGTCTTCAAGATTTCCAATTGGTGTTGGTACTAATGTTAAATGTGCCATATCTAAAAAAAAAGCTATCTGCTGATAAGCTTATTTTTGGTGTTTATGTTATGTTTGTAAATACTTGTTGAACATCGTCATCGTCTTCAATCTTATCCAGTAATTTTTCTATATCAATAAGTTGTTCTTCTGTAAATTCTACCGGATTTGTTGGTAATCGCTGAAGTGTAGCTTTTAATACTTCAAGATTTAAATCATCAATTCCTTTAGATAAGGTTCCAAAAGAAGTATAATCACCATATATAATTAATTTATCTTCTTCTATTTCTATTGTTTCACATCCAGCATCGATTAATTCAAATTCTAACTCCTCTGGATTATGGGTAGATAATGCTATTTCAAATACGGATTTTCGATTAAACATAAATTCTAATTGCCCATTAGGTACTACTATCCCTCCAGACTTATTGAAATAAGATTTTACATTTGCTACTGTTCGGGTAGAATTATCAGTTGCACATTCGATGTAAATGAGTACACCATGAGGTCCTTTTCCTTCGTAATTAATTTCATTAAATGATGCAAGGTCTTTTTGAGTTGCTCTTTTTATTGCGGATTCAATATTGTCTTTAGGCATATTTTGTGCCTTAGCATTTTGTATTGCAGTCCTTAGTTTTGCATTTGCATGTGGGTCTTCGCCTCCTTCTTTGGCTGCCATAGTAATTGCTTTGCCAAGTTTTGGAAATAATCGGGACATTTTATCCCATCTTTTTTCTTTCGTTGCTCTTCTATATTCAAACGCTCTTCCCATAGTTTGTAATCATTTTTTAAATGCAAATTTAAAATTTTATTGATTATTTTATTCTCAACAACTATTTATATTATTTAATATTATCGTAATAGTTGAACAAATCCTTGTCCAGTTAGTTTTTCACCCTCAATGTCTTTTAATACATAGTTGTAAAAATAAACACCTTCATCAGCCTTACTTCCGTTTATCAGTCCGTCCCATGTTTCTGTTTTTTCTGTTATCTCGTGGATGACATTTCCCCATCTGTTAAATATTTGAATATAAATGGTTTCTGCATTTTTAAATTTAATATTAAAGTAATCATTATCGCCATCTCCATTCGGCGTAAATACATTTGGTTTATGTGTCACTAACATGGTGTCTCTTTTCTTAACCGTAATTAGAAAATCAATACTGTCAACACATAATCCATTGAATGCTTTCAATGTGATGGTATAAATACCTGTTTTTGAAAATCCTGAACCTTGATCCGCTTTTAGAGAAGAATAGATAATAGGTTCTCCGTTGCCGAAATTCCATGTGTAATTTGTTGCGTTTGAACTTTCATTTTTTACGGATACAAATAAAGGATTATAGCCTGATGTTGTAGAGGGAACTCCAAATGCTTTCGGTTTGGTTAAAACGTAAACATTTACTGTATCATTGTTTTTACACCCTTTGTCGTTAATTCCTGTTACTATGTATTGACTTTTCCCTTTTTTAGGAACAAATGATTCTCCATTTTTTATCCCATTACTCCATGTGTATGTTTTTGCACCATATCCAATCAGTTCTATAGGGCTAGGATCACCACATAATGTTGTATCTCTTCCATAAACTTGCGGTGGCTCATTAACGATTACCAATACGGGGAATGTAACATCACATTCATATGAAGTTGCAATGACTTTATATTCAGTAGTTTGAATTGGTTTAGCAACAGTTGTTCCACATTGAAAGCAACTTAATGTATTATTGTCTTGTACCCAAGTGAATTTATAGGGTCCAATCGCTTTAAGTACTACTGAGTCGCCTGGGCAAACAAGCGGTTTGAAATCTATTGTTGGTTTTGGAATAGGTCTAATACTGATTGTGAACTTAATTGGTTCTCCAATACATCCATTATCAGATTTTGGATTTACTGTAACATTTGCTGTATTTGCAATTTTGTCAGAATTGTTTAAACCTTTAAATGAAGGAATGTTGTTTATTCCTGATAAGAACGGAACTCCGATAGATCCATTATCGATACTCCAATGAAATTTAGTTGCTATTGAACCATTAAAAGTGATGACTTTTGACATTTCATTTACGCATATGTTTGTGTCCACTAATGGATTAACATATGCACCTGGAATCACTTTTATGGAGTCTTTAATGCTCAGGTTGTCATTTAAACACGTATTTACGGATGCGTCTTTTACACTTATTAATTTGATTACATAACTAGCTGAATTTGCTGAGGATAAGATTAATTTTGTTTTTGATTCTCCCACTTTTGTTGTTATGGTTTGATCATTACCATTATTGATTTTGTATATAAATGTATATGGAGATGTCCCATTTATTCCATTAAATTCAAACTCTGGATTTGCTCCATTCATACACACGATGGGAAATCCACTTTTAATTGTCGCTGTTGGAAGTGTTTTTATTGTAACTGCTATTGATGGACTTGTAAACTGTGTTTGTGAGCAACCGTATTTTGTTCCATCTTTTACTCCGATTAATGAGTAGGTAAGTACTCCTGGTTTTGAAGTATTTACCGGAACAGTTACGCTTGCTTCATTTGCCAGTGTAGCTATTGTGTTTTGTGTTGTTCCATTAATCGCATAGGTAAATGTAAATGGTGTTGATCCATTTAAACCAGTAAATGTTACATTTGTTGGACTACTTCCTTCGCATAATGTAGTTGCTCCTGATAAAATTGCTTTCGGTAATGGTAATATTACAATCGTTTTTGTTCCTTTAATTTCGTTACTACACAACTGTCCACTAGATTCTTTTATGCTAATTAATGAATACGTGAATGAGCCCTCTTTGGATGTTGGTACTTTCAATTTAATTTCGCTTTTGCCAATTTCAGTTGTCGTTGTTAATTCTGGACCGTTATTGATTTTATACGTAAATGTATATGGTTGAGTTCCTACTAGTCCCTTGAATGTTATTTCTGGTTCAATGGCATTCATACACAGTGTATCGTTTCCGCTTGTTTGGATAGTTGCTAATACTAATGGTTTAATTTCGACTTGAAGTGTTGACGAATCATTGCATATCCCTTTAGTTACATATTTTAATTGATAGTTATTTGCTTTTGAAGCCGATGGGAACAATTGACCTGTTGTGCTATTTATTGCTAAGCCAACTGGAATTGATGAGAATACACCTCCTTTTGTTCCATCGATTGATGGTGTGATGATTGAATTTTCATTATTGCAATACTGTGATTTAATTCCTGAGAATGTTGCTTTATCTCTTGAGTTTACGGTTAGATTGAATGTTTTGGCTACTCCATTACATTCTTTTCCTGTGGTTATGATTGTATAGCTTGGTGTTACTGTAATAATGGCTTTTTCTGAAGTTTTACCAGCAGTTATTTTTCCTGTAAAACCATCTATTTTCGTGCTTCCAGTTGCGCCTAAACCAATTAAGGTATTGTTGTTTTTCCAGGTGTATTTTGTATTTAAAAGTGGCCCTTTAAATTGAATATCCTTAAAGTTATTTCCATAACAAATACTAGTATCATTGATGCTATTTATACTAGGATTATAGATTGTTATCTGTATTGTGTCGGTATTACTACATCCATATTGATTTTGACCAAATACGATAAATTGTTGTGTTGAGTCAGGGATTGCGGTTACACTAGCCCCGAAAAATTGATTTCCCACAGTTGATGTGTGAGGTGACCAATGGTAATCAGCGTCTTTTGCTGCTCCACTTGCTATTAATTTAGCTGACCCTCCTTTACAATATGATGTGTCTTTTAGTATTTTAGTATTTAGAGGATTTGTAACGATTCTTGCTTTAATATTTGGTTTTGCCTTGGTTTTGTATTTAAATGTAGTACTATCCCCAATACAAGTTCCAATTCTAGAATATACTTTTATTGTTGCAATTGCATCAATACTTCCTGGTATTGTTCCCTTTGCTTCAAATGATGGAATAAAACTATTTCCTGCTATTGTATCCAAACCAATTAATTTATTTGAATTCTTCCAATTAAACATTGTACCAGCATTTCCTTTAAAAATTACTTTGTCAAAGAATTGGCCTTGGCATATTTGTTGGTCATCTATATCTTCAACACTTGGTTTTTCACCAATTCCAATAGTAATCGATGAATCTTTAACACATGTACCATTCGTAGTATATGTGATGCTATATGTCCCACTTTTAGTTGGAATTAAGTCAATTGTTCCTTTTTTATTGTCTAAAAAAATTAATCCTGTAGGTGTTGCGCTAAATGTTCCACCTGGTTTACCGGTGATTGTAGCAAATGGATTTACTTGAGTTTTACAGAATGAATTATCATTGTATGAAAAATCTGCCTTATCTCTTGCATCTACATTTAATTTAAAGGATTGACTAGGGCCAAAACATCCATTGATTTCTGGTGTTACTAGGATGGTCGCTTCTATGGATGGTCCTCCTGGTATTGTCCCTTTTGCAGCAAATTTCGCTATGTTTCCAACTCCAGATTGACTCAATCCAATCGATGGATTGTTGTTTACCCAAATGTATTTAACGAGTGCTGGTGTTCCAGTGAATGATGGAATATTGAAACTGTCATTATAGCATTTTTTTTGATCGGATATTAAATTAACTGTCGATTTTGGATTAATGGTTAATTCTACCGTTGAATCTCTTTTGCATTTTCCTTTTGTTGTGTATTTGATCATAAACTTGTTTGCAGTGGAGTTCATCAAGTCTACTTGTCCATTTAAATTATTTATGACTAAGCCATTAGGGCTTGAGGAAAAAACTCCTGGGCTGCCTCCCAATGAAGGGATCGGGTTATTATCGCTTGGACAATATGATTTCTTAAGGTAACTAAAATAGGGTGCGTCGATTGAGTTTACAGTCAGTGTAAAGGTAAAATTACTGCCTTTACAATTTTTAATGGTAGGAATTACTGTTATTTGAGATGTAATTGGTCCTCCGTTTAAGGATGTTCCTTTGCCTTTAAATGAGTTGATTGTACTTGTACCATTTTGTGTTAAACCAATTGTTGTATTTGTATTTGTCCATGAAAAAATAGTAGATGTACTTCCTTTAAATTGGATTCTGCTAAATGTGTCGTTTTGACAAACTTCTTGATTTAAAATTGAATCTACTTTCGGCAATGGTATTAGTTCGATTGTTTTAGTTGTTGCTTTAGGGCATTTTCCTTTTGTCGCGTAGGTAATATTATATGTTTGTGGTAGCGATGTTTTAATTTTAATTTTCCCAGATGTTGCATCTATGTCTAAACCTGAAGGTGATGAACTAAACTCGCCGCCTGAAGTCATTATTGAGTTTGCTTGAATATCCAAATCGTTATTACACAATTCTGTTTTAGAATAACTAAAGCTTGGATCATCTGTCGGTAATATGCTTAATTGCATTGTTTTACTTGTACCACTACAAGCACCAATGACTGGAGTTACTTGAATTGTACTGTTAATTATGCTATTGCTCGTATTTACACCTTTAAAAGATGCTATATCTCCACTTCCTGAATTTGGCAATCCTATTAACGAATTTGAATTTGTCCAATTGAACTGAGTTCCAGTATTTCCTGTAAAATTAATCGTTTGAAATAAATTTTGGTTGCAAATTTCTTGAGAGGATATTGAATTTAGTGTTGGGATACTTCCTATGGCTACTTTAGTAGTTGAATTGTTTGTGCATATTCCAATAACAGTATAGAATATATCATAATCTCCAGCTAATGTTTTTGAGAGGTCTATTTTACCTGTTAATGAATCTAGTGATAGACCACTTGGCATACTGGTAAATTTTCCTTTTGTTGAACCAGATACGATAGGTATTGTATTCGGATTTATTTCAGATAGACAATATGATGCTTTAGGGTAATTTATACTGGTGTTAATGATTGGATTAACAGTTAAGCTAAATGTTTTTGATTCACCTTTACAAACTCCTACTAATGGTGTAACTGAAATTGTTGCTGATCCGCTTGAAACACCTTTAAATACTTGAATATCGTCTTTTCCAGAGCTTGCTAATCCGATACTTGGATTTGTGTTTGTCCATTCAAATACTGTTCCTGCATTTCCGCTAAAAACTATTTTCTTAAAAAAGTCTCCTTGACATATTATTTGAGGATTTACTGCTGTTACATTTGGAAGTTCTCCAATCGAAATCGAAATCTTTTTTGTGTTTGGACATGTACCCTGTGTTTTGTAGCTTACGTCGTAGTCACCACTTGTTGAATTTTTTACATCAATTATTCCTGCGGATGATATTGATAATCCAATTGGATTGGAACTAAATATACCACCATTTGTTAAATCTGTTATTGTAGGATTTTGTTGATTGGATTCACTTTTACAAAAGCTCGTGTTTGCATATTTAAACTCAGGATTATCAAGTGGATTTGTAGTAAGTGTTATGTCTTTGGTTTTACCAATACAGCTTCCTATTTTAGGAGTTATTGTGATTTTTGCACTTACCGATGCGCCATTTATAAGGGTTCCTGTTGCAGAAAATCCTTTGATCGATGATGTTGTTGATCCACTTGCAGCTAAACCGATAGCTGTATTCGTATTTACCCATTCGTAAATGCTACCAGGCGCACCATTGATTACAATGTCATTAAAACTACTATTTTGACAAATGGATTGATTACCTCCACTTATGGAAGTAATATCAGGGTTTATCCCTATTGATATCGTATCCGTTTGATTCTGTGGGCATAAACCCTTTGTTTTATAGGTGACTACATATGTCCCAGAATTTGATGCAGATAAGTTTATTGTTCCGCTAATTTTATCTATCGATAACCCATTTGTTGAACTAAATTCTCCTCCTTTTGTACTTGTAACTGTAAATTTTGGTTCTGGGTTTAATTGTGTTTTACAAAAAGAGTTGTCAGTATATGAAAATGTTGGATCATCTAGGTTTGTTACAATCAGTAAAAAGCTTTCTTCATCACCGATACAATTATCGATTTTCGGTAATATTTTAATGACCCCTGTTTGTGGAGTTTTACTGATTTTTGTTCCTGTTCCTATAAATGAGTTTATACTTCCTGTTCCGTTACTTATTAATCCTATTGAAGTATTACTATTTGTCCATAAAAATTCTGCGGATTGCGAACCATTTATTGAAATTGAATTAAATAGACTTCCTTCACATACTGTTTGGTTTATTAGTGTGAGTGTATTTATATATGGTTTTTCATTTATTTTTATTGTT
This sequence comes from Chryseobacterium gleum, assembly GCA_945897755.1. Classification (GTDB taxonomy): domain Bacteria; phylum Bacteroidota; class Bacteroidia; order Flavobacteriales_D; family Crocinitomicaceae; genus CANHVK01. The sequence continues at coordinate 22,701 of CAMDGH010000031.1, forward strand.
GCTGAACCACTTTTTGGACATGCTCCTGTTGTTACGTAACTTATTAAATAGTTACCAGGAGTAGATGTCGCTGCTTTTATTGAGCCAGTGTTTTTGTCGAGTGTTAAGCCTGTTCCAGAAGTAAATATTCCATTTTTTGTTCCATTTACTGTTGGTGTTAATTCACTTGCATTATGGCATAAACTTGGAACTGAATAATTAAATGTTGCATCATCAGTTGGTGTTACGGTGATTGTAAATAGTTCTGGTACACCAATACATGATCCTGATCTAGGAGTTACTGTTATTGTTCCTGAGATTGCAACAGGGCTAGGATTTCTTGTTGTAAACGTATCTATGTATTTTGTTCCACTTGATGCTAATCCGATAGCAATGTTTGAATTTTTCCAATCAAAAGTCGTTCCTTTTGTTCCCGTAAATTCAATTTTAGCTAATATTATTTTTTGGCATGCAGTAATTGAAGATATGTGATCTACTGTAGGATTTGAATTTATATTTACATCAACAATTGCTGTATCTGCGCAAGCTCCAGTCGTTTTATACATCACTTTATATTCTCCATTTATTGACGTTGCAGCTGTTATTTTTCCACTAGCTGGATTTATACTAAGCCCAGTCGGTGTTGAACTGAAAACACCTGTTTGTGTGCCTGATATTATGGGTAGTGAAATACTATCTTTATTACAGAATGATTTATCGGAATAACTTATACCAACATTATCGGAATTATTAACAGTTAATGTAAATTCTTTTGGAGTTCCTTTACAGGATCCTACTTTAGGCGTTACTTTTATTGTTGCAGTATTTGATAACTTACTTGCTGTTATTCCTAATCCTTTAAAAGCATTTATTTCTGTTCCATTGCCACTCGCTGCGAGTCCAATACTTGTATTTGTGTTTGTCCATGTAAATGATGATCCGGCAGTACCTGAAAATGCAATTTTGTTAAAATCGCTTCCGTTACAAATTGTTTGATTTTTAATACTATCAACGGAAGGGTTATCTCCAATTGTAATTGATAAATCTTGTGTGTTTTTACAAACACCTGGAGTTGTATATCTGAGGATGTATTTACCACTTATTGTTTTTGAAAGTTCGATTAATCCATTGTTTGGATTTAATGAATTTGATGCAGGTACAATACTAAATACACCTCCTGGCATTCCAGTTATGTTTGCACTTGGGTTTGAATCTAGTGTTCTACAAAAACTGATCTCAGGATATAAAAATGAAGGATTTTCTTTTGGTGTTACACTTAGTTCAAAAGTGTCTTTTTTCCCGATACAAACTCCTGCTCTTGGAGTTACAATAATTGTACTTGTAATTGTTGGACCTCCAACGATTGTTCCAGAAGCTTTGAATGTCAAAATGTTTCCTGTTCCAGAAGATGATAAACCAATGTTTGTTTTATCATTTATCCATTCAAAAACAGTACCTGTTGAACCAAAAAAATTAATGCTGTTAAAATAACTTCCTTCGCATATTGTTTGATCTACTACTTTATTTATTGTCGGATTACCAATAGAAATTGTAATCGTTGTATCAGTAGGACAAATTCCATTTGTGGTATATTTTATTGAATAATATCCTTCTGAACTTTTTGATAAATCGATTAATCCTGTGTTAGAATCAATAATCATTCCTGAAGGACTTACACTAAATATACCACCACTGTTTGTTGTAGTTGGAGTAGGATTTGCATTTTGTGTACAATAAGAATTATCCGAATATGAAAACTCAGGATTTGTTAGTGAATTTACGGTTAGCTTGATTGTTTTAGATGTTCCTGTACATCCTGATAAGGTTGGAGTTACTGTTATATTCGCTATTGTTGAAGCACTACCGTAACTTGTTCCTTTACCTGTAAAAGATGGAATTTCGCTCGATCCAGTTGCTGTTAGACCTATTTTAGTGTTGTCATTAAACCAATTAAATGTTGCTCCACTTGTTCCTTTAAATTGTATTTTGTTAAATGTTCCTTTTTCACAAAGGGTGGTGTCATTTATTTTGTTGACAATCGGTGTTTCTTTTATTGTGATTGATGTTGTAGAATTTTGAGGGCATGTTCCACTAGTTTTATATCCTATAGTATAGTTTCCAGGTAATGAAGCGGATAGATTTATTACCCCTGTGTTTTTGTCTATTATTAAATTAGTATTTGAAGGTATTACAGAGAATTCTCCACCAGTTGTTCCGGTTACTTTCGGTATTGGATTGTTTTCATTTGAACAATACGTTTTTGAGTTATAGTCAAAGCTTGGATTATCTATTTGTTTAACGGTTACGAGTACTTGTACAATTGAACCCAAACATCCATTAGATTTTGGAGTAATATTATATGTAACTGTTCCTTGGTTTTGAGTTGTTGTTAAGATTTGTGTAATCGAACTATTATTTGGCACATTAGATGCGTTACTTCCTCCTGTTGCATTTACTTGTAAAACTGTCCAGTCGAATGTGGTATTTGCTATATTCGATTCTAGCTTAATATTTGGACTTGATCCTTTGCAAATAATTACGTTTGTTGATGATGGTGTTAAAATTGGAAGTTGGTTTACGATTACCACTTTTGCAATTGATTCTCCAATACAACCATTAGCATCGGCTGTCTTTACAGAATATGTTCCAGATGTATTTACGGTTATTTTTTGAGATGTTTGATTTGTTGACCATAGGTAGTTTTGAGCTAAACTTGATGTTAGCTCAACCGATCCTCCTTGACAAAACGTTAAGGACCCATTTTCCGTAATTGTTGGGGTTGGCAGTGGATTTACAATTACTTTTGTAGCAGAACTTGTATTTTTACAACCATTTAGACTTATAACTTCAACTGAGTAATCTCCCGATTCCTCAACATCAATTGCTGCTTTTGTTATGTTTAACTTTATGCCGTTTTTTAGCCAATGATAGGATGCACCTGATGAAGCTGTTAGAGTTACTTTATTTCCTTTGCAAAATTGGGTTGATCCTGAAGAAGTAATACTTGCCACAGGTTTTGGGTTTACGGTTATGGTAACTGCTAAAGCTGTTTTTTTACAACCATTTGAGCCAGTGACTTCTACTTCATAACTTCCTTGATTGCTAACGTAAATTGTTTCTGAGGTTTTATTTAATCTTTGTCCGTCTTTTATCCATGAGTATGTGCCACTTTTTGCAGTTAATGAGATTGAATCTCCTTCACAAAATGTAGTTGAACCACTTTTTGTTATTTCAGCTATTGGTAAAGGTAAAACACTTACTGTTTTGGTTGTTGAAGTTGCATAACAGCCATGATTATCAGTTACTTTTACTGAGTAATTGCCATTTATTTTCGTTGTTATTTCTTGTGTTGTTTCTCCAGTACTCCATAAATAAGATGACCCGCTTGTTGCTTGCAATTTTACCTCATTTCCATCACAAAAAGTGGTTGATGATAATGGTGTGATACTTACTATTGGTGGATCAAATACGGTGATTGTAGTTGTGTCAGATATGTCTGTACAACCTTTATTATCTGTTACTTGGACATAATACTTTCCGGAACTTGTTACCGTGATTTTGGTGGCTGATGAATTATTATTCCATGTTATTGTTGGATATGTTTTTACAGACAGGTTTACACTTTTTCCTTTACAAAATGATAATACACCATCAGCTGTAATAGATGGGTCCGGAAGCGCGTGAACTGTTATTAATGTATCTGTTTTACAGCCATTATCTGTCTCATATTGTATCTTTACACTGCCTGGATTTTTTCCGGTCACGATACCGATATTTGAGATTTCTGCAATTGAATTATTTAATGTTGACCATGGATTTGGTGATTTTCCAATTAGATTTCCTGCGACCGATATTCCACTTCCTTTACATACTTCAAATTGTCCAAGGGTATTAATTAAGGGTTGTACAACGGTTAATGTTGTATCTGTTTTACAACCATTGGTGTTGGTGTAAGTGATTTTCACACTTCCTTTACTATTTGCTGATACATCCCCTGTATTTGTAATAGAGGCTATGCTATTGTTAAATGATGACCATGATTGAGATGTGGCTGAACCTATTAATGTCGTTCCCCCACCTTTACATAATGTCATTTTTCCAGTGATTGTTGGAAGTGGATTTACAGTGATTGTTGATGTCTTAGAACAACCATTCGTGTTTGTGTAGGTAATCACGGTGTTTCCTGCCGATATTCCAGATATAGTAGCTGTTTCATTAGTTCCAGATACAGTTGCAAATCCGGATAAGTCTGTTGTCCACGGATTTACTAGTGCTGCTGTTGCTGATCCATTAAGTGTAATGTTCTTTCCAACACACAAGCTTGTAGTTCCTGTGATGTTCGGTAATGAATTAATAGTTATTAACTTTGTATTAGAACACCCGTTTGTATTTTTGAAGGTAATTGTGGTTGTGCCAGCTACTAGTCCGTTAAGTGTTGCTGTTTCTAAGGTGCCATTGATTGTTGCGAATGTTGGTGAAGAGCTCGTCCATGGTGTACTTGCGTGTGCAGTTACTGACCCTGTTAATGTGAGTGTAGTACCCTCGCAGAGTGAAGATAATCCTGTTATCGTTGGAAGTTCATTCACTGTTATATCAATGTTTTTGGAACACCCATTTGAGTTTGTATAGGTTATTTGTGATTTGCCTTTGATTAGTCCTGTTATGATTGCTGTTTCCATTGTACTAGCAATTGAAGCAATTGCAGGCGACCAAACAATCCATGGATTTATAGCTGCTGCGGTAATATCTCCATTCAATGTGATAGAAGAACCTACACAAACAGAACTTAAACCTGTTATAACTGGTAATGGATTTACGGTGATATTACTTGTTGTACTACAACCATTTGCATTTGTGTAACTTATGATTGAGTTTCCTACTGCTAAACCTGTAATTGTTGCAACTTCGTTTGTATTCGTTATGGATGTTATTGTTGGTGATCCATTAGTAAAAGGAGTTGTGTTAGCTGCCGTTATTGATCCTGTTAATGAAATTGAGCTTCCAACACACACTGCGCTTAGTCCTGTAAGGGTTGGGAGGGAATTAATTGTAATCAATTTTGAAACAGTACATCCGTTTGCGTTTTTATAGCTTACTGTTGTGCTTCCGTTTGCTAATCCAGATAGTGTTGCGGTCTCTGTTGTTCCATTAATTGAACCAAATACAGGGGATGAACTTGACCATGGAGTGGTTCCAT
>CAMDGH010000032.1 GCA_945897755.1 Chryseobacterium gleum
CATATGAAAAACAAGTTTCTGTATTAAAAGAAAAGTTAAGTCGATTGGATTACGACTCTAAGATTTTAAAAAAAACAAATTTTATTGTCAATTATCAGAAAGATTCTTTAAAACGCAACTTAGATTTTTTATGGGTTTATAAAACCTTGGTGCAAACGGCAAGGTTAAGGGATCAGATTGGAGAAAAGTTTGACTTTACTCCTGGGGATGTCGTTCGGATGAAGTGTGATTCTAGCTTGGTTGTTGTTACAGACGTAATCACGGGTGGAAATCAATATAATTACTATGTTCGTTTTTTAGTTAAAAATAAAAAGGGCTTAAGTTTTGAGGTTTCTCCCTTGGAGCTAGCTGTTTTTAAATAATCATTTAATGGGTCAATAAAAAAGATTTAAATTCTTTTTTATTAAATTTATTTTCATTGATTCCATCGTAAATTTTCATAGGATTCCCATTCCAAAAGTAGATTATACCTGGTGTGTCTTTAATTTTGTGTTTTCCAATTTCACCCCAAAACTGTCCAACATCTATTACTTGGTAAGGATATTTTGAACCAGCAAATTCAAAAAAAGTGGGGATTAATTCGGGTTCCTCATCCATAAATGCAATGATTAGTTGAGGGAAATTTGGTATCTGTTGGCTAAGTAAGGTTAGTTCTTTTGCTGTTTCTTTGCAGTGCTCACATCCAGGAGCGAAAAAACACATTATTTTTTTTCCTTTATCAATGTCACTGAAAAGATGCTTGTATCCAGAGTTTTTTTGGTTTGGTCCTTTAACGATTGCTTTTACTGAGTCGTTGGTTATCTCTTTTGTAGGATTACTTTCGATTTTTTTTTCCGCTGGAGGGCTTGTTTGACCGATAACCACAGTGTCTTGTTTTACTTCAACCGATGAGATAGGGGGAATTACAGTATTCTTTTTTTGTAGTGGTGCTAATAGAAAAATAGATAATATACTCAAGGATACGATTGATGTTGTCATCCATACACTTGAATCTGTTTTAAGATGGGGTGTTGATTTAAATAAATAAATTAATATCCCCATTGCAAGTATGTTTTTTATCAATGCTTGTAATGGGGTCATTGGAAGAAGACTTCCGAAGCAGCCACAGTTACCTTGATTTCCAGAAGACATGATGTCAATTGAAAGATGAATACTAAAAATAAGCAGTAGTAAAAAAGAAGCAGGAATTATAACTTTTTTCAATATGTTTTGCTGGCACAACAAAACACCAAGCGCAAGCTCTCCTCCAATGAGAGTTCTTGAAAAGTAAGAGGCAACATTTTGACTAAATCCCATTGGAAGTAATTCTTTTGCTTCAAAAGTGCTTATTGCAAAGTAGGGTGATGGATATAATTTTGCTATAGCTGAAATGATGAATAAAAAAGCAATAAGGTATTGAGTGCTTTTTAAAATGATAGTTTTAGTTGATTGGGAAATCATATTTTTTTATTTTTTCAAAAATACATTAAATAAAAAAAAGCAGTACCTAAGATACCACTTTTTATAATATGTTAACAGGAATGTTTATTTGATTGTTGTTTCAGGTTTTTTTCTTGGTTTTTTAACTTCAGATTTAATTGTTTCTTCAATTACTTCTTCCGTTTTGTTTTCAGTAATATCTTGAGAATCCGAATCTTCAGAAGTGTTTTCTTCCATGTTGGTTAAAAGACCTGTTTTATGAAGTTGATTGTACCATTGTAAAATCTTTTTTATATCAGAGAAATAGACACGTTCTTGATCATAATTAGGAAGGATTTCGAGCATGTAAGCTTCTAAAATAGCTTTACTTTCCTTGTGAGATGGAGCAAGACCTCCATTTTCTTTAATGTAGATTGATTTAAGGATTGATTTTAGTGCCATATCTTCATCGTAAGTATATACTGATATTTCTTCTAATGAAGATACTTTGTCAGATGCATACGATGGAAATCGCTTAGAATCATCCAATGATTCAACAATTAAATTATTTTTACCTTGAGAGATAACTTTATAAAGACCTGGTTTTCCCGAAATTGAAATGATACCTGCTAAATCCATTTTTTTTTTTTTTTTCAAAAGTAATGATAAATAAAAATACTTTTTAATTAAACTTTTAGTTTTTAATTAATTTATAGAAAAAAACGTGTTCATTGATAGTTAATATGATTGTGTATGAACCAGCACTTAATTCCGTAGGGAAATAAACAGTAGATTCATTGCGAATGACTGAAATTGTATTTCCCAGTACATCTGTTATTTTTACACTCATATCTGAATTTGGAATCGAACTATGAATTACGAAATGGTTTTCAAAAGGGTTTGGTGCTATTTTAATCTTAGGTTCTACGTTTGTATTTATGGTTAAGGTAGAAACAAAAATATCTGAATAACTAATACAACCCTCAATTTCGGAACTTACTTTATAAGACCCACCTTGTAAATAGGGGATACTCAAATTGCCAGATGCAATTAATGAATCATTCCGATACCACTTCACATTAACACCGTTTAGCACGATTAAATTAAGCTCTGTTTTTTGTATTATGGGTTTTTCAGGTGTTTCTATTTTTTTAATTTGAATTGATTTCTGGGAGCTACATCCGTTTAAATTTGTTCCAGTTACGATTACAAGTGAAGGTTGATCAAATGTATTTATTGAATTTAAAGGACTTGACCCTACATTCCAGGAGTATGTTAATGCACCAGAAGCCTGTATTTTCAATTTATTTCCCAAGCAGTTTAGCAAACTATCGCCAATAAAATTCAGTGTTATCAATGGTAGGAGTGCATCTTTTAAAATGGTGATTTCCGCAGTATCAGTACATTCATACTTGTCCGTACCAATGACTATGTATTTTTGAGGGCTTATTACCGTATTTGTATCATTGGTTTTATTCAAACCATCGGACCATTCATAAAAAAGTGCTCCTTTGGCAAAGAGTGAAACAGAATTGTGAAGACAGTTTAAAGTGTCTTCACTTGATTCAATTGTCACATTGACTTTTGTTTCAGGGAAAGCTATTTTAATACTATCTTTAGAAATACAATTTTTATTATGATGATCATAGTATGATAGGGAATAGAAACCGGGAGAACCAAATTTCTTTTGATTTTGAGTAGAACCGTCAAACCAATTAATAGCGCTATATTTTTTTTCGTTTAGGAAGACTTGAGTTGAATCAGAACAGATGAAATTATTTCCAGAATAATCAATGGGTGAATGTGTACTAAGTAATAAATTTAATGCATTAATTTTACCGTTTCCATAAGCATAATTTGCGAGTGGTCCAGAGAATTCGTCTTTAAATGCAGTAGCGGAAACAGCATCTAAAAAATCGTTGTAGCTTGCTTCAGAACATTTTTCTAAATATAATGCCGCAATTCCAGCAACTACAGGTGAAGACATAGATGTGCCACCATTTGCAAAGTGCCAACCTCCTTTATCTATTTTTATATTTTGATTTACATTATTTAAATCAACTAAATATCCTGATGCGAGGGTTCCATCGCCAGCTGCACAAATAGTTGGTTTTAATATTTTTTTTCGGTTAGGTCCTTTTGATGAATTTACACTTAATTTTCCTCTAGGTGTTATCGACTTGGTAGTCAAGCCGTTTTTACTTTCAAAAAATTCACGGTTTTGAACATTTCCAACAGTTACAACCTTTTCTGAAGAAATGAAAGAGCTCCATACGGATTGTAAGGAGTCAGCTAAAAAATAATTTTTAATTTTCGGATAAACTAAACTTGATGGAATGACCGTAATGAAATCATTCAGAAAATAGTTACCCAATTTATTTTTTGAACCACTCCAAGCATCATAGTTTCCTTTTCCAGTTGTTGAAAAATTAAGGTTGTAGTTTGAAGAATCAAAATCGCTTACCGTAATTTCGAGATGCGCCAAATCACCAATTATTTCTGGATAGTAATCAACTAGCCCTATTTTTTGTTTTGATGCATTATAAATGGTATCGGTAAATGGATATTTGCCAATTATCTGATTAAATGTCAGGTATTTTCCAAAGCCACGTTGTTTAAAATTGTCTGATGGGAGATTTGCTCCCATCGAAAAATGAACGTCTTTAAAGTCTAAGGAATCTGACCAAAGATCTAGATATACAGAGTATTTACCAAGTAATTTTCCTCCTGGATTATTTTTAATCCAGCAAAAAGTTGTGTCGGATGATATTTCTCCGTGAACATGGTATTTTCCAGAATTTCCAGAATTTCCTGCTGATGCAACGATAATTCGACCATTTTTCTCATCAAGTAAGCTTTCCATTTTTTCAGATGCAGGATCTTTTCCGTCGTGTGAACCAAATTGCGTACCTGCACTTATATTGATTACGGCAGGCATTTTTAAACTATCCGCGACTTTAAAGATGTATTCGCATGCATCTGCAATAGTTAAAGTCCAGTTATCAGCATTAAGATTTGTTTTAACGATAATGATGGTAGCTTCAGGAGCCATTCCTTTGTTTGTTCCGTTCGCTAGACCATTGCCAACAGCAATTCCTGCAACAGTAGATCCGTGGGAACTGCCAGTTGCGGTACAGGACTTGTTGTCTATTTCTGAATTTTTCCAAGCTTCACCATAATTGTATGGACTAGGAGATTTTGTTGTTTTTGTTGTTTTTGTTTGGTCCCAATAGCGATAAATTCGTGTTTTTCCATCTTTGGTTTTAAAATCAGGATGATTAAAGTCAGTTCCTATATCTATGATTCCTACAACTACGTTTTTTCCTGTAAATCCATTTGGTAAATTAGATGCTCCTTGGTGAACTTCATTTACAAAATGCATACTTCGGACACTATCCCCAAGCGCTTCTGCTTTGTTTGATTCAGCATAGAACGGAGAAGTGATCTCGCTAAACGAAGCGAGTTGTTTTTTTGTCAATGAAACAAAAATCCAGTTTTTAGTTTCATATTTTACGAAAATACCTTTAGTTGTGAAGTCGTTTTTGGTAAAGCGTGATTTCGGAAAACAAGTGACAACGATTTCCGATTGATTACCAGACAACATTCTTTTCTTCGATGCATAGGTTTGACCAAAGGAGTTGAACGAAGCTAAAAGTAAAGTGATGAGAATAAAACGAATCATTTGTTTCAGGTGAAATTAATTAGTTAATAATCCTTCTCGGCGTAATAATGCTTTTGGATCTGCGTCACGTCCTCTAAATTTACGATAAAGTATTGAAGGGTGTTCACTTCCACCTTGAGAAAGTATGTTGTTGAAAAAAGTATGCGCAACTTCTTGATTGAATATACCCGCTTCTTTAAATGCTTCAAAAGCATCGGCTTCAATCACTTCGGCCCATTTGTAACTATAGTAACCCGATGAGTATCCCCCTTGAAATATATGAGAGAAAGAGCAGCTTGAACTTATTTCTGCTACAATAGGATATAAGTCACATGATTGAGTTGCATTCACTTCAAATGATTTTATGTCGCTGATGTTGATATTATCTTGGCTGTGCCAAGCGATATCTAAAAAGCTAAAGGCCAACTGACGAATTGTTGTCAGACCTGACTGAAAGTTTGCGCTTTCTTTAATTTTTTCAATAAATTCTACTGGAATGGATTCTCCTGTTTCATAATGTGTAGCGAAAAGGTCTAAGCATTCTTTTTCATAGCACCAATTTTCGAATATTTGAGAGGGAAGTTCAACAAAGTCCCAAAACACATTTGTTCCAGATAAGCTTCCATATTTTGTGTTTGCACACATTCCGTGAAGGGCATGACCAAATTCATGGAACAAGGTAGTTACCTCATTAAAAGTGAGTAATGATGGTTTCTTATCCGTTGGTTTAGTGAAATTACACACAATTGAAATGTGAGGACGAAAGTTTGTTCCGTCTTTTATTTTTTGATTTTTAAAAGATGTCATCCATGCACCTTGTCTTTTTCCTGATCTTGGAAAGAAATCGGTGTAAAGAACAGAGAGAAATTCACTGTTTTTATCATAAACTTCGTAACAACTTACTTCTGGGTGGTATTTTTGGATTTCATTATTTTCTTTAAATGTAAGTCCATATAGTTTTTCAGAAGTCGTAAAAACACCTTGAATTACATTTTCTAACTTAAAATAGGGTTTTAATACTTCATCGTCAATGTTGAATTTTTCTTTTTTTAATTTTTCTGCGTAGTAGGTGATATCCCATCTCATTAAATCATCAGGGCCACCAATCGATTTACTGAATAATACTAATTCTGCAAACTCTTTTTTAGCAAAAGGAAGCGCACATTCTCTTAATTCAGTTAGAAAATGGATTACTGTACTTGGGTTTTTAGCCATTCTTTCCTCTAAAACAAAATCTGCATGGGAATTATAACCTAGAATCAGTGCTCGTTTGTGACGTAAAGATGAAATGTGTTTGATTACTTGACTATTGTCTCTATCATTCCCTTTAAATGCCTTGCTTCCGAAAGCTAAAAACATGATTTTGCGTAATGATCTATCGTCAGCATAAGTCATAAAAGGAACATAACTAGGATAGTCTAAGGTAAAACACCATCCTTCAGAATGTCCTTTTTCTTTTGCTGTAATTGATGCTGCTTCAATTGTTCCGTCAGGTAATCCTGATAATTCAGATTTATCGGTCAGGTAAAGCACAAAGTCGTTGCTTTCGGCTAAAACATGTTGTCCAAATAACAACGTTGAGGTAGATAATTCTTTATCAATAGCTCTGACTTCTTCTTTTTCTTTATCGTTTAGTTTAGCTCCATTTCGAACAAATCCCTTGTATGTTTTTTCTAATAAGGTCTGCTGTTCGTTGGTTAAAACTAAACTTCCTTTTTGATTGTAAACAGTTTCAACTTTGATGAAAAGATCATTGTTTAATATGATATCATTTCCATATTCAGATAGTTTAGGCGAAATTATTTCCGCCAAGCTTTCGAGTTCCTCATTGGTTTCGGCTTCGTGCATGTTGAAGAAAACACTACTCACATTTTCAATCAATTCTCCTACGTTTTCGAGCGCTTCTATTGTGTTTTCAAACGATGGTAATTCCTTGTTATCAATGATTTTTTGGATTCCTGACTTTCCTTCAATAATTCCTTTTTCAATTGCGGGTAAAAAATGATCATTTTTTAATTCGTTGAATGGGAATGTTTCGTGAAGTGTTTTTAATGGAGATAAAAAAGGGTTCATATTTTTTTGGTTTATGAGTAAATAAAAAAGGCTACCCTAAAGTAGCCTTAAAAAGTTTGTTTAAAGATTATGCAAGAACTCCCATAACTTCGGCCATTTTCTTTCCGATTTCAGCAGGGGAGTCTACCACGTGAATTCCACATTCACGCATGATTCGTTTTTTTGCTTGAGCTGTATCATCGTGTCCACCAACTATAGCACCTGCATGTCCCATCGTTCTTCCAGCAGGAGCTGTTTCACCAGCTATAAAACCAACAACCGGTTTTGTACCATGCTCTTTAATCCAATGAGCAGCAATTGCTTCTAAATTCCCGCCAATTTCACCAATCATTACAATTCCTTCAGTTTCTGGATCGTTCATTAATAACTCAACAGCTTCTTTAGTAGTAGTCCCGATAATTGGGTCACCACCGATTCCGATAGCAGTTGTAATGCCTAAACCTGCTTTCGCAACCTGGTCAGCAGCTTCATATGTTAAGGTTCCTGATTTTGAAACAATTCCTATTTTACCTTTTTTGAAAACAAATCCTGGCATGATACCAACTTTTGCCTCATCTGCTGTGATAATACCTGGGCAATTTGGCCCTATTAAGCGACAATCGAATCCTTTTAAATATTCTTTTGCTTTTACCATATCATTAACAGGAATACCTTCCGTGATACAAACGATTACTTTTATTCCCGCGTTGGCAGCCTCCATAATTGCATCTGCTGCAAAAGCTGGTGGAACAAAAATAATTGAAACATCTGCTTGAGTTGAAGTTACAGCATCCAAAACAGTGTTAAATACAGGCTTGTCTAAATGTAGTGAACCGCCTTTATTCGGAGTTACACCACCTACAACGTTTGTTCCATATTCAATCATTTGAGAAGCATGGAATGTGCCTTCACTTCCTGTAAAACCTTGAACGATTACCTTTGAATTTTTATTAACTAAAACTCCCATATTTTTTTTATTTATGATGTATTTTTAAAAAAAGTAGTCAAATATACGGCATTATGAATTGAATTCAAAAGGAACTGAAAATAAAAAAGTATTCTAAAACTTTTTTTATGAATAGTTGTTTCTAAGATTATGAAAACTACGCTTATTTTAGGAATTAATTCTGCAATTGGTAAAGCCATAGCAAAAGATTTATTATCGAAAGGCCAACATGTTATTGGTATTTCTAGGACGCATGTGCATGATTTTGAAAGTGATGAAAATTTTGAATTTCATTTACGCGTTGATATGAAAGAATTGCCTGATTTGTTGACAATGAAAATAGATGGCTTGGTTTATTGTCCTGGAACCATTCGTTTGAAACCTTTCAGATCTTTAAAAAAAGAAGATTTTTTAGAAGATTTAGATGTAAATGTTTTTGGTGCAATAGAGGCAATTCAAAAATATAAACCATTAATAGATAAGTCTTCAGAGGCATCGGTCGTTTTTTTCAGTTCAGTGGCTGCTCAGCTCGGGATGCCCTTTCACGCCTCTGTAGCAATCAGTAAAGGCGCTTTAGAATCATTGACGCGCGCTTTAGCAGCAGAATTAAGCCCTAACATTAGGGTTAATTGCATCGCGCCTTCATTGACTCAAACTCCGCTTGCTGGAAAACTATTAAGTTCAGATGATAAAATTGAAGCAAGTTCTCAAAGGCATCCTTTAAAAAGGATAGGTCAGCCTGAAGATATTGCTAAAGCAGCAGTCTTTCTTTTAAGTGATTCATCATCATGGACTACAGGACAGATTCTGCATGTAGATGGTGGTTTATCATCATTAAAAGTGTGAAATGAATAATTTAAGCGATTCGATTCTAACCAAATAGATGCGATGGATCATCGTTTTCGAGCGATGTTTGTTAATTCTCTTACTGGGTTCAAAAGTGTTGCATTAATTGGTGCTAAAAGTCTCAAAGGAGAAAAAAGTCATGTTCAAATTGGAATGTATTTTAAAGAACAAATTCATATTCCGTTAAACGACATAGTCTTATTGATTGGTGAAGTAAGAGATGTGAATATTTCGGAGTCTATTTTAGAGGGAAATGGTTATTTAAATATCGAAAAAGCAGGTACTATTTCTTGTTGCGGTTTAGTATAGTTACCATTCGACCAAACGGATTGGACGAATGCAATATGCCAAAGTTAATTTACCTCCATCGCTTACAGAATCTTGATTTAATATCAGTAACACTACATCGTTTTTTCCTTTGATAATACGATTGGGTCATTTTTTTTTCATTTTCCAATAATTTGTAACTTCAGTTTACGCTATGCACTTATCTTTGATTAAAAAATTAAAGATATGCATCGGTTATTTGTAATTGGTTTTGTTTGGCCAGAACCTGGTTCTTCTGCTGCTGGGGTAAGGATGTTGCAGTTGTTAGAGAAGTTTATTGAAAATAAATGGGATGTTACTTTTGGCTCGGCTGCTTCAAAAAGTGATTTTTCAAAGGATTTGGAGTCAATAGGTGTTAAAACCGTTGAAATACAATTAAACAACACTTCTTTTGATATACTCATTAAAGGATTAAACCCTACAATCGTTTTATTTGATCGTTTTATGGTTGAGGAACAATATGGTTGGAGGGTTTCTGAACATTGTCCAAATGCATTAAAAGTACTTGATACAGAAGATTTACATTGTTTACGGAAAGCAAGGGAAGAGGCGTTTAAAAATGCTATTCCTTTTAGACAATCTTTTTTAAATAACGATATTGCACTTCGTGAGCTTGCAAGTATATACCGCTGTGATATGAGCTTAATGATTTCAGACTTTGAAATTGAATTGTTAAAAACTGTTTTTTCTGTGACTGAATCATTGTTGTGCTATCTTCCAATGTGGGTTCCGAATAAGCAACTTGTTGAATTTTCTTATCTTCCTTCTTTTGATGAGCGAGAAGATATCGTTTTTATTGGTAATTTTTTACATAATCCAAATGTGGATGCTGTCATTTATTTAAAGAAGGTAATTTGGCCATTGATTTCAAAAAAATTACCCACCGTTAAACTTCATATCTATGGAGCTTATTCAAGTCAAAAGGTACTTCAACTTCACAATTTAAATGAACGTTTTCTTGTTCATGGGCGTGCTGTTTCTGTTGAAGAAGTAATGCGAAAAGCTAAAATATGTGTTGCCCCATTGCGTTTTGGTGCAGGTGTTAAGGGGAAATTACTAGATGCGATGCGTCTAGGGACACCCAGTGTAACAACTCACATAGGGGCCGAAGCCATGAGTGTAGATGGAGTGCTTGGGGGAGCTATTTTTGATGATCCAGAAGAATTTTCAAATGCGGCAGTCACTTTGTATTTAAATAAAACGTTGTGGTTGCGTGCCCAATCTGAAGGGATTTCTGTTTTAAATAAACGATTTTTAGAACCAGAAGCTGCATTTTTTAATCTTTTCACGAAATTACATGATTCTTTAGATTTGCATCGTGAAAAAAATGTAGTAGGAAGATTGTTGCAATACCATACACTACAAGGGACTAAATATATGTCGAAATGGATAGAAGAAAAAAATAAAGTCCATGATCAAAATAAGTTTAAATCAGAGTGAAATATAGCTTGGTACTCAATTTAAAGTATCAATAATCTCACTAAATGAGTTTCTTTTAAATCAATTTTTTATTTTTGTTTTATGTTGCGCATTTATTTCATGCCGTTTTTTTTAATTCTAGTAAATATTCATTTTCTTTTCGCTCAAGACTTTTATTCTTTTGGTGCTAGAAGTGCGTCGCTCGGAAATGCAAGTGTAGCAGTTGGAGATGTTTGGTCTCAGTATTCTAATCCAGCTGCTTTAGTGTTACAAGTTAAACCGGCTGTAGCTACTTTCTATGAAAATAAATTTTTGATTCCTGAATTTCAACTAAATGCAATTGTTGGCTCTATACCATATTGGAAGGGGGTTTTTTCTGTTGGAGGCCAGTTTTTTGGGCTAGAATTAGTTAGAATTCGCTCGGGTGGAGTATCATATGGTTTTTCACTGAATGAATTTGTGTCACTTGGATTGGGTTTACATTACCAACAATCTAGTTTTCAAGAAGACGGATTGTTAAGAAGCTTAACAACATCAATAGGGATGTTGACTAAACTGTCAAATAAATGGATGGTGGGTGCTAGTTTGGCTAATTTAGGTGGGATGAGGAAAAATGATTTATCCAATATGCAATCCCTAACACTCCGAATAGGAGGCGTTTATAAATCTTCTGAAGTACTCCAAATCATGACTGAGGTAGAAAAAAACAGTGTTAATAATGCGAAATTTAAACTCGGGTTGGAGTATTCAGTATTAAAAGTTGTTCAACTAAGATTAGGGTCTATTGTTTCCCACCAAATTATAACCGCTGGGGTTGGAGTCTTACTTAAAAAA
Source organism: Chryseobacterium gleum (assembly GCA_945897755.1). GTDB lineage: Bacteria > Bacteroidota > Bacteroidia > Flavobacteriales_D > Crocinitomicaceae > CANHVK01. The sequence goes on from CAMDGH010000032.1 coordinate 11,484, forward strand.
AGAGTACATATTGATTTTTCAAGTCAATGGCATACGCGTCTTGGTTTTTCTCCATCCATTGGAATTCGATTTCAATAATTTAGTAAGATGAAATACTTTTTTTTTTCATGCCTACTTACGATTTGCTTACCTGTGTTTTCTCAAGATAAAATGTTGGTTATTCAGCAGGGTGTTGAATATTTTATGGAGAGAAATCAAACAGAAGATGCCGATGTGACATTGTTAACTGAACAATTTATATTTTTACTTGAGCATCCTTTGAATCTAAATGAAGCTACTTTGGAAGATTTGGAATCGCTTCAGCTTCTTAATTCAATTCAGATCAATTCTTTTATGCTTCATCGCAAAATGGTGGGGGATTTATTGACTATTTATGAATTGCAGGCAATTGCATATTGGGATGTTGAACTTATTGAATTGATCCTGCCTTTTGTGGTAGTAAAGGATAAATTTGCTACTCCAATTTTATATCCCAAAGAACTCATTCGGTATGGAAGTTATGAGTTTGTTTCTCGGATAAGTTCCTGTTTGGATAATAAGGTAGGCTTTGATTCAGTAGCTGATTCAGTAAAGTTAAGTTCTAGTAAATATTATTTGGGTGATCCATTTCGTTTATTTACGCGCTTCAGGTACATGTATTTAAATAATGTATCCGTCGGATTTACAGCTGAGAAAGATCCAGGCGAACAGTTTTTTAAAGGGAATCAAAAAAAAGGATTTGATTTTTATTCTGGGCATTTGTTTTATAAAGGAGGAAGTTTTGTGAAAACAGTTGCGCTTGGAGATTATCATATTCAACTTGGTCAAGGTTTAAATTGTTGGACTTCTTATGCTTTTGGTAAAACGATAGATGCTACCCAAGTAAAAAAAAACGGGGTTTTAATTCGACCTCACACATCATCTGACGAAATTCGGTTTTTTAGGGGGGCTGCACTTGAATTAAGTCATAAAAAGATTCACCTGCTTACTTTTACTTCCTTTCGAAATAAAGATGGTACATTGGGAGGTGATTCAATTCAACCAATCATTTTAAGCATGGGGAGTTCAGGTTATCATCGAACTACTTCAGAAAATGCTCATTATCACACATATCGAGAATCAATACTTGGCGGTAGTTTTCGAATCGAACATGATCAATTTAAATTAGGATTAAATCACATTACTACCCATTATAGTATTCCATATTTACCAGTCCAGAAACCATATAATAAGTTTGATGTTACGGGAGCTTTTTTTCAAAGTACAAGCATTGATTATAGCTATGTTTTTAAAAACACACTCTTTTTCGGGGAGTTGTCTACCTTAGGTTCTAAGGATAAGTGTGCTTTAATTCAAGGGTTTACTATGGCTGTTGATAATAATACTTCTCTTTCCATAGTGTATAGGAGGTATTCTAAATCGTATGAAACAAATTATAATGTCGGTTTTTCGGATAATAACAAAACCCAAAATGAAGAAGGAATATACCTTGGTATTAATCATTCTTTTACACGGAAATTAGCTCTTCAAGGGTATGTAGATTTTTTTAAATCATTTTGGTTGACCTATTCCTATGACCAACCATTTTCGGGTTCAGAACAGTTTATTCAATGCACATTCAAACCAACTAAAAAAACAGAGCTGTATCTTCGATTTAGAAATATAAATAAACCGATTTCAATTTCCGAAGACCTATCTATTTTGCAGCCTACCCAACAAAAGAACTTACGTTTTCATCTTCAGTATGCGTTGTTTGAAAAGATGATTTTTAAGTCGAGGGTTGAATATATTACTATTCAATCCGGGGAAAAAGAAAGTGGGGTATTGGTAATGCAAGATATTGCCTATAATCCACCCAATTCAAAATGGTCTTTAACTGCTCGTTGTGCTGTTTTTCAAACAGATAGTTATGCATCTCGTATTTATAGTTTTGAATCCAACCCCTTATATGTTTATGGGAACCCTTCTTATTTTGACAAGGGGGTAAGAATGTATGCATTGTGTCAGTTCAAATTATTCAAGGATATTGATTTATGGTTTCGATACGGGGGTTTTTATTATACGGCTTTAAATGTTATAGGCTCTGGTTCTGATCAGATTCTGGGTAATAAAAAAAGAGAGTGGGTTTTTCAAGTCAGATGGAAAATTAACTAGAAGTAAAAATGGTCTTGCCTTTTAATTAGCGAGTCCAAATTAAGCTGTGCTACTTTGTTTTGATTGATGCTGTGTGTTTTTTGTCATGTAGTTAGATCATTCCATTTAAAAATGGACATTGTTTACTTAATTAAATTATTTTTTTCTTTACCGATTTGTTAGGGATTCTTAAAGGTAGAGTAACCTTATTGATGATCGCACGTTAATTAGGATAGAATTAAATTTGGAAAACCAATTAAAATGGTTGTAACTTTGCAAACAATTTTTTGGATTTATTATTTTTAAAGACGTTTTTTTAAATTATGAGGCAACTAAAAATCACCAAGTCGATTACCAATCGCGAAAGTCAATCGCTAGATAAATACCTTCAAGATATCGGTAGAGAAGAGTTAATTACCGCAGAAGAAGAAGTTGAGTTAGCTCGAAAAATTAAACAAGGTGATCAACTTGCCCTCGAAAAATTAACACGTGCAAACTTACGTTTTGTTGTTTCAGTAGCTAAACAGTATCAAAATCAAGGGCTTACCTTGCCTGATTTGATAAATGAAGGTAATTTAGGTTTAATTAAAGCTGCTCAGAAATTTGATGAGACGCGTGGATTTAAATTCATATCTTATGCGGTGTGGTGGATTAGACAATCTATTCTTCAAGCATTAGCAGAGCAAGCGCGTATTGTTCGTTTGCCATTAAATCAAGTTGGTTCACTTAATAAAATCAATAAGGCATATTCTAAGTTAGAGCAAGAGTTCGAAAGACAACCTTCACCTGAAGAATTGGCTGAAGCTTTAGAAGTTCCAGAGGATAAAATTAAAGAAAGTCTAAGTGTTTCTGGTCGTCATGTTTCTATGGATGCTCCATTATCTTCTTCTGAGGATGGTGGTACATTAATGGATGTTATGGCAAATGCAGATTCGCCTAAAGCAGATTTCGCATTAATGGCTGAATCTTTACAAAAAGAAATAGAGCGTTCTTTGAGTACGCTAACAGATAAAGAAAGAGAAATTATTCGATTGTTTTTCGGGATCGGGATGAATCATGGATTAACTCTAGAAGAGATTGGAGCTAAATTCAATTTAACAAGAGAGCGTGTTCGTCAAATCAAAGAAAAAGCAATTCGAAGATTGCGTCATACATCTCGAAATAAACTGTTAAAAACCTACTTAGGTTAATTGGTTGGCTGCTACTTTTTTTAAGTAGCAGCCATTTTTTTTATAATTTAAATTTCAATATTAGCACATGGAATCTGTAATTGGGTACGAAAAAGAATTAAATGCACACGTGAAAAAAGAACGTGCTGCTGTTGTTTTAGCAAGTAAAACGGGAGAGTTACTTTATGATAAGGGAATAGAACTTGTTTTGTTTCGAAATACTTTACTTGATGTAACAATTTCTGAGATTTTAAACCTGCATGATTATGCGAAAAATGTTGTAAACAAACCGATTGATGTATTTACTACTTCAGAATTAGCTGAGGAAATTTATAAAATGAATTTGGCTCCAGCAAAATTAGACATAGGTAAGATTGCATCGGAATGGTTATCGGAACAAAATGCGCATGCTTCTAAGCGTTCATTTTTAGATAAAAAGTTGGCGGGCTTCGACATTGTAAGTACCGATCCAATTGAGCCAAGAGATGTTGTTTTATATGGATTTGGACGTATCGGTAGAATTGCCGCAAGAGAGTTGATCAAGCAAGCAGGGAAGGGGCAACAACTTCGCTTAAGGGCTATTGTTACAAGAGGTTCTTCGGATAAGGATATTGTAAAACGTGCTTCTTTGTTACGCATGGATTCAGTTCATGGCGCTTTTAAAGGTACTGTTGAAGTAGATTTAGATAAAAAAGCATTGGTTATTAATGGTCAAATTGTACACATGATCGATGCTCCAACACCGGAAAGTATTGATTATACGATTTATGGAATTGAAAATGCGTTGGTAATCGATAATACAGGTGTGTTTACGGATAAAGAGGCTTTATCAAGGCATTTGGCTGCAAAAGGAGTTTCTAAGGTTTTACTTACTGCTCCAGGAAAAGGAATCCCAAATGTAGTTTATGGAATTAATCAAGGTGAATTAGAGTTGGATAATGAACATTTGTTCTCCGCTGCATCTTGTACTACAAATGCAATTACACCTGTTTTAAAAGTGATTAACGATCACCTTGGTGTTGTTAAAGGCCATATCGAAACGGTTCATGCATATACCAATGATCAGAATCTGCTTGATAATATGCATAAAAGTCCTCGAAGAGGTCGTTCTGCTGCAATCAATATGGTAATTACTTCTACAGGTGCGGGATCTGCTGTTACAAAGGTGATACCAGGTCTAAAAGATAAATTAACGGCTAATGCAGTTCGTGTTCCCACTCCGAATGGTTCGTTGGCAATCTTAAACCTTCAGGTAGGCAAAAAAACAACTATTCAAGAGGTGAATGGTTTACTTAAGGAGGCTGCGTTAAATGGTGATTTAGTAAATCAAATTTATTACTCTTTTGATCCTGAATTGGTTTCAAGTGATATTATTGGGAATACTTGTTGCGCTGTTTATGATTCGGAAGCAACTATCGTCTCCCCAGACTCAGAGAATGTAGTTCTTTATGTTTGGTATGACAATGAATTTGGATATACGAAACAAGTGATTCGTTTAGCTAAGTACATTACGAAAGTTCAACGTAAAATTTATTATTAATTTCAATTTTCAATACTTAAATCCTCGATTTATCGGGGATTTTTTTTATTTGTATTTTAAATTAAAGTTTGTATATTTGCATCGTCTTTAAGACTACATAATAATCATTTAAATCAATATTGGCATGTATTTAGCACCAGAAAAAAAAACAGAGATCTTCGTTAAACACGCAGGATCTGAAACAAACACAGGATCTGCAGAAGGTCAAATTGCATTATTTTCTTACAGAATTTCTCATTTAACTGAGCATTTAAAGAAAAATAGAAAAGATTATGTTACGCAAAGGTCTCTTCAATTGCTTGTTGGTAAAAGAAGAAGTTTGTTGGATTATTTGAAAGCAAAAGAAATTAGTAGATATCGTGCTATTGTTAAAGAACTTGGTTTACGTCGTTAATAATACCTCGATTTTATAAACACACTGAAAAGGCAGTTGAATTATTTCAATTGCCTTTTCTTTTAATGTAATGTAATTAATAAATCATATGAATATAGTTAAAAAGTCCATCACTATCGGAGGAAAAGAGATCTCCATCGAGTCAGGTAAATTAGCAAAACAAGCTGATGGCTCCGTAGTGTTACAAATGGGCAACACCGTTTTGTTAGCAACAATTGTTGCTTCAGCGGAAGCAAAAGATGGAGTAGATTTTTTACCTCTAACGGTAGATTACAAAGAGAAATTTGCAGCTTCAGGTAAAATCCCAGGAGGTTTTCTGCGTCGTGAGGCTAGGCCTTCTGATAATGAAATTTTGGTGATGAGACTTGTGGATCGTGCTTTGAGACCGTTGTTTCCAGATGATTTTCATGCGGAAGTTCAATTAATGATTCAATTACTTTCTTACGATGGTGAACACCAACCAGATGCACTTTGTGGATTAGCTGCCTCTGCCGCTATTGCAGTGTCTAATATCCCGTTTAATGGTCCAATGTCTGAAGTAAGGGTAGGTAGAATTGATGGTGAATTTATCATTAATCCTACGGTTTCTCAAATGAAACTTTCGGATATTGACATTATGATTGCTGGTACAGTGAAAGACATTGTCATGCTGGAGGGTGAAATGAAAGAGATTTCTGAGTTAGAAATGGTTGAAGTAATTAAAATTGCTCATCAGTCAATTATTGCTCAATGTAATTTTCAATTAGAAATTGCTAAATTAATTCCTCAGTCAGAACCTAAAAGAACTTATTGTCACGAGGTTCATGATGAAGAGTTTAGACAAAGAATGTTTGATTTTTCTCTTGATAGATGTAAGGAAGTGGCTCGAATGGGCTTGGCTAATAAAGCGAAAAGAACTGAACTTTTTGATGAAATCAAAGCTGATTTTAAAGCACAGTTTTCAGACGAAGAGTTAGCTGAAAAAGGACGCTTTATTGGTCCCTATTTTTCTGAAGTTAAGAAAAAAGCCGTTAGAAATGTAATGGTTAATGAAGGTAAACGTTTGGATGGCCGAAAGTTTGATGAGATTAGAGCGATATGGGCTGAAGTTGATTATTTGCCAATTGTTCATGGTTCTGCTGTGTTTACACGTGGTGAAACTCAATCCTTAACTACACTTACATTGGGTGGTAAAATGGATGAGCAATTGTTAGATGGTGCTACGTTCCGTGGAACTGAAAAATTCATGTTGCATTACAATTTCCCTCCGTTTTCTACTGGTGAAGCGAAACCAATTCGTGGTACTTCTCGAAGAGAAATTGGTCATGGTAATTTAGCGTTACGTGCATTAAAAAATATACTTCCAGATGATTTTCCATATACCATTCGAATTGTTTCTGAAATTTTAGAATCGAATGGTTCTTCGTCAATGGCTACCGTTTGTGCTGGTACTCTTGCCTTAATGGATGCCGGTGTTCAAATCAAAGCTCCAGTTTCTGGAATTGCAATGGGCTTAGTGGCTGACGAAGGTAAATTTGCTGTATTGTCAGATATCTTAGGAGATGAAGATCATTTAGGGGATATGGACTTTAAGGTTACAGGAACTGAGGCAGGAATAACAGCTTGTCAAATGGATATTAAGGTTGATGGTCTTCCTTACGAGGTATTGATTCAAGCATTAGAACAAGCACGTGCTGGTCGTTTACATATCTTAAGTAAGATTACAGATACGATTGCTGTTCCAAATAAAGAAATGAAACCACAAACTCCTCGTATCGAAGCATTCAATGTTCCGAACGAAATGATTGGTGCGATTATTGGCCCTGGAGGTAAAATTATTCAAGGGATTCAGAAAGAAACAAAAACGGTAATTACGATCGAAGAGCTAGAAGGTGGTGAGGGTAGAGTGCAAGTGATGTCCAATAATGGAGATGACATGAACGATGCTCTTTCACGCATAAAATCAATTGCTTTTCCTCCAACTGTTGATGAAGGTGCTGAATATGAAGGTAAAATTAAATCATTACAAGCCTATGGTTGTTTCGTAGAGATACTTCCTGGTGTTGACGGTTTAATTCATATTTCTGAATTTAATTGGGAGAAAATTGCTAAAATGGAAGATGTTTGCAAAGAAGGTGAACTAGTTCGATTTAAAGTAGTTGGTAAAGATCCAAAAACTAAAAAATGGAAACTTTCTCGTAAGGTCTTATTGCCAAAACCGGAAAGAAAAGAAAATGCAGAAAATACAGAAGTTGCTAATTAATAGTAAATTCAATCTAAATTTAAGAGAGGCCTAGAGCCTCTCTTTTTTTTTGTCTTGTTTTCGTTGATGTTTTATTAAAATAGATCATAAAACTATATTATTTCTGGCTATGACATTTGAAGTAAATACATTATTTTTGTTCTTATTATTAATTTAATTATTTTATTCTTTATGAATACCTGGTTTATTGTCAAAGTAAAATATACAAAACAGTTAGAAAACGGATCGTTTAAACGTGTTTCAGAACCTTACCTATTAGCAGCAATGACTTTCACTGATGCTGAAGCAAGGATTTATGAAGAACTTGGTGCAATCATTCGAGGTGAATTTACTGTTACGAACATTGCACGTGCTGATTACCATGATATATTTCATTATGAAGATAGTGAAATGTGGTACAAGTGTAAAGTTTCTTACGAAAGTCAAGATGCTGATACGGATAAAAAGAAAAAAGTTTCGCAAAATTTTTTAGTATCAGCTGATACTGTAAAGGATTCTTACGAACGTATTCGTGAAAGTTTGTCAACACTAATGGTTGATTTTCAAGTTCCTTCAATTGTATTGACGCCAATTGTTGATATTTTTCCATACAATGAGGAGTTAGATCGAGAAATTGAGCGCAAACCAATGCAGAAAGAAGAAGAAGAAGAAGAAGAAGTGATTGGAAAGGGGGTTATTTATACTGCGCCTGGATCTGATTTAGACGATGATATCGCTGTTTCAGAAAGTGAAATTGAAGACGAATATACGTCTGAAATATAATTTCTATGTCTGATTTCTTAGACTTAATAAGGGATGATCACCATGATTTTGATAAGGGAACACTGTCTTATTCAAGTCATCTCAATCCGTTTGATTTATTTCATCAATGGTACAAAGATACTTTTGATAATAAGCAAGCAGAAGCTAATGCACTTGTTTTAGGAACAGTATCAGAAAAAGGGATTCCGAGTTCAAGGGTTTTGTATTTAAAAGAGTTGTCTGATGAAGGTTTTGTTTTTTATACAAACTACGATTCTCAAAAAGGAAAAGAAATTGCTGTAAATCCAGTTTCTTCTATCTTGTTTTTTTGGAATTCATTAGAGAGACAAGTGCGGGTTCAAGGTTCTATTAAAAAAATCAGGGAGGAACAGAGTGATACTTATTTTGCGTCTAGACCAAGAGAAAGTCAGATAGGTGCTTGGGCTTCTTTTCAAAGTCAAAAATTAGCTTCTAGAAATGAATTACAAGAACGATTTGATAAATTAAATATTCAATATGCTGGACAGGATATTCCCAGACCACCTCATTGGGGAGGATATGTTCTAGTACCAAATTTAATCGAGTTTTGGCAAGGAAGAAGTTCTCGACTTCATGATAGAATTGTTTTTGTACGGTCAAGTACCGAAGATTTAGTATGGGATTGTTATCGAAAAAACCCTTAATGTTTGAACTAGAACCCATTATTGTCCCCCTATCAAATGGGATTAGATTAGTATACATGTATTCTCAATCTGTAGTTGCTCATTTAGGTGTAACTGTTCTTGCTGGCTCTCGGTATGAGTCGCATATGGAGGAAGGTTTGGCACATTTTTTAGAACATTGTATTTTTAAAGGGACTAAGCATAGAAGGTCGCTTCACATTCTGTCTCGTTTGGATGCTGTTGGAGGAGAATTAAATGCATATACTACAAAAGAAGAAATATGTGTTTATGCTTCCTTTACCAAAGAACATACTAAAAGGGCTTCTGATTTGTTGGCTGACATTGTGATGAATGCAAATTTTCCTGAAAAAGAAATTCAAAAAGAAAAAGAAATTGTAATTGATGAGATAAATTCTTATTTAGACGCTCCAAGTGATAAAATTTTTGATGATTTTGAAGCGCTTCTATTTCAGAATCATTCATTAGGTACTAATATTCTGGGAACCAAAGAGTCTGTCGCTTCGTTTACAAGAGGTGAGCTACTATCGTATATTGAACGTTTCTTTTTTCCTGAAAACATGGTGATTTCTTTTGTTGGGGATGTTCCTATCTCAAAACTTACTCAAACACTTGAAAAGGATTTTGGGGGCTTAAAACGTAAAGGAGTTCAATCGGATCCTGCACCTTTTTCGGGATATGTTCCGTTTAAAAAATGGTCTAAAGAAGCAAATTTTCAAGCTCATGCGGTAATTGGGGGCTTGGCTCCTGGCTATAACTCAGAGCAACGCAGGGGAATGACTTTATTAACAAATGTACTCGGAGGTCCAGCTTTAAATTCGAGATTGATACTTTCTGTAAGAGAAAAGTATGGATATTCGTATTCTATTGAAGCTAATTATACTCCATTTGTAGATACAGGTTACTGGGCAATTTATTTTGGAACAGATCAAAAGTATTTGTCTAAAACTTTAAAGTTGGTTTATAAAGAAATAAAGTTAATGCGTGAAAATGCACTTTCAGAAATTCAGTTAAAGAAAGCGAAAGAACAATTGAAAGGACATTTAGCCTTGTCTTTAGATAGTAACTCTGGAATTATGTTGGGATTAGGTAAAAGTTTGCTTTTATTTAATCAAATTGACTCTATTCAAGAGATTTATGGTGCAATAGACAAATTGTCTATATCAGAATTAAGAGATGTTGCAGCTGCTTATTTTGATAATGAAAAGCTATCTGAACTGGTATTTGAATTTTCAGATGAGAATAAAAATGATTAAAATGAGTTTAAATAATAACGAGAAAAAAATAAATTTAGAATTTAATAAATATGATTAAAACAGATATTATAATTATTGGAGCTGGTCCTGTGGGATTATTCGCTGTCTTTGAAGCAGGTTTACTAAAGTTGAAATGTCATTTGATAGATTCTCTTCCTCAACCAGGAGGACAATGTTCTGAGATTTACCCGAAAAAACCAATTTATGATATACCTGGATTTGCCTCTGTTTTAGCAGGTGAATTGGTAGATAATTTAATGCTTCAAGCTGCGCCTTTTAAGCCGGGTTTCACCCTGGGTGAAGCTGCAACGGATATTGAAAAGAGAGCAGATGGTTCTTTTGTAGTCACTACCAGTAAAGGTACCCAGCACAATGCACCAATTGTGATGATTGCGGGAGGGCTTGGTGTTTTTGAACCAAGAAAACCGCCTATTGCATCTATTGTTAATTTTGAAGATAAAGGTGTTGAATATATTATCAAAGATCCTGAGTTTTATAGAGGTAAAACATGTGTTATTGCTGGGGGAGGAGATTCTGCTTTAGATTGGTCTATTTTTTTAATTGAAAAAAGAATAGCTAAAAAAGTGATACTGGTTCATAGAAGCAGTTCTTTCAGAGGACACTTAGATTCTGTTCAAAAAGTAATTGACCTAGCTGATTCAGGTAAAATTAAATTAATTACTGAAGCAGAAGTGACTGATTTAAGAGGTGATAATGCATTGGAAGAGGTGGTTGTTACTCATGCAAAACAAGGAGAAATAATTGAAAAAGCGGACCATTTTATTCCATTGTTTGGATTAAAACCTAGCCTAGGGCCGATTGGTAATTGGGGTTTAGAAATTGAGAAGAATGCCATTAAAGTGAATACCTTGGATTATTCTACTAATATTCCAGGAATCTATGCAATTGGCGATGTTAATTCGTATGAGGGTAAACTAAAATTGATTTTATGCGGTTTTCACGAAGGTACTATTGCGCTTCAATCTGCTTTTGCTCGAATTCATCCAGATAAAAAGAATGTATTAAAATATACTACTGTAAATGGTATAAATGGTTTTTAAGTAAATGAAAAACCGTGATTGAGAGTTAGTGAATTGATTAATAAGTTTTTATAAGGAAATTTTGTAAATTAATAAAAGGATATGATTAAAAAAGTATCCTTTTTTTAATAAAATGCAGTATTTAAAATCGATCTTACATTTTATTGTTTTCACAAATATTTTCATCAGTTTTTGTGGGGCTGTTATGTCAATAGGCATTTGTCATCAATTAAACATTCCGGATGGCATAAATTATGGGGTTATATTTTTTTTCGCTACTTTATCGGTATACAATTTTCAACGCATAATTCGTTCATATCACCTAAGGTCTGTTTCCTCTTTTTATTTAAATTGGATTAGAAAACATACACTTTTACTTTGGGTGATTAGTGTAGTCTCCTGTTTTTTTACGGTATGGCTTGGTGTATCTTTCTTTCATTTGAACACTCCTTTGTTTTATTTGATTACAATTGGTGTCGTATTGAGTGTTTTTTATGTTATTCGTGTTTCAGGTATAAATTTAAGGTCAATTCCAACACTTAAAATTCACCTTATTTCACTTACGTGGGTGATTAGTGTCGGTTTTGTTCCAATCATAAATGAATGTGGAAGTCATATTGAGTTACTCCCATTTTTGTTTGTTTCTAGTCATTATTTCTTCTTTATGGCGCTATGTATACTTTTTGATATTCGAGATTTAGAAATTGATGATCCTCAAATAAGAACTGTACCTCAGATCTTAGGGATACATAAAAGTAAGATGCTGGTATTGGTATTTCTTTCGATTTTTGCCTTATCAATAATGAGTATTCATGCTAGTTCATTTTATTTCGCACTGTTTTTTTTGCTCTTGATTTCATTTATGTTCATTTTTATATTAAAATCATCCCATCCTAATTTAACCGATCGTTTTTATATAGTGATTGATTCTTGCATTCTCCTGTTAGGATTAATCTATTTTTTCTTTTATTAAATTTTTTGATGAATTGCTTTTATCACTTGAATTTACCAGCTTTAAAACGAAACTTATTTTAATATTAAGATACTTTCTTAATTTTATATTAATTTATCAAGTGATTTTTAGTGACTTTAAAGTGTTAATATTATCTTTTTATTAATATGTTGAATTTCTGAATTAGGTCTCTATTTAAGATATAATTTTGAAATCGTATTTAAAATAAAAGAGATGTCCATATTGAAAGTGTTTTTACCGAAAGACAAAGTGTTTTTTTCCCTTTTTGAGCAAGTGAGTAGTAATATTGAATTTCTATCTTCTAGTTTAGTTTTATTGGTAAATGAGACTGATTTTAATAAGCGTTGTGTTATTTTAGATACAATGAAAAATAGTGAGCGTAAAAACGATACACTTACTCATACTATTTTCGTTGAGTTAGGTAAAAATTTCATCACACCATTTGATCGGGAGGATATCCACAGTTTAGCATCAGTTCTAAATGAAATTGCGGATTATATTTATAGTGTCGCAAAAAAAATAAACTTTCATAAAGTAGATCCAACAATTGACCAAGGGATCAAAAAAATGGCAGAAGCGATTCAAGAATGTGTTCAATCTGTTAATGCTGCGGTAAGTGAATTGCGAAATATGAAAGAAATTCAGAAAGTGATTGAGTGTGTTGTTAAAATAAATAACATTGAAATTCAAGTCGATGATATTTTTGATTTGAGTATTGAAAGTTTATTTGATAACGAATCAGACCTAAAGACTTTAATTAAAAAGCGTGAAATTTATCAATTGATGGAGGAGGTTACCGATAAGTGTGAAGATGCAGGTAACGTAATGGAATCAATTGTTGTTAAGTATGCTTAACATTGATTAAACACTAACTTTATAATCCGTCTTATGTTTACTTTGTTGATTATTGTTATTGCTATTGCTTTACTATTTGACTTGGTAAATGGTTTTCACGATGCTGCAAACTCAATTGCAACTGTTGTTTCTACCAAAGTATTGACTCCATTTCAAGCTGTACTCTGGGCTGCTTCTTTCAATATTCTTGCTTTTTGGGTTTTTGATATGAGCGTAGGTAATACGGTTGCTAAAACGGTTGATAGCTCCGCAATTGATTTATGGGTGATATTAGCAGGTTTATTGTCTGCTACAACTTGGAATTTATTCACTTGGCGCTTGGGTATACCTTCTTCTTCTTCACATACCTTAATTGGAGGCTTTGCAGGTGCTGCTATAGCTCATGCAGGGTTTGATGTCGTTGCTTTTGATGAGATTATTCCTGTTATTCTATTTATTTTTCTTGCTCCTTTTATTGGTGCAGTTATTGCTTTTTTGATCGCATTGGTAACCATGAGTAGAAGGTTTGTTCTGAAATTTATTATTATTATCTGCGCTAGTGTAGCAATCTGTCTCTTCATGAATTACATGGTTAATTATATGGACATGAAGCCAATCATGATGTATATTGTAATGATTATGTTTGGCGTTTTTATTTTGGCTTATGTCTATTTCATGGTGTTTTATGGTAAAAGACAAACAGCGATTAAAGAATCAAACATGTATAAAAAATTACAATTGCTTTCCTCTGCTGCTTTTTCTTTAGGTCATGGAGGTGCAGATTCACAAAAAGTAATGGGTATCATCTGTGCTGCTTTAATGGTTTATGGAAATATGGGAAGAGAAGGAAAATTATCTTCACCAATTGATACGCAATTTGAAATTTCCGAATTGATGCAAATCGAATATAAAGATGAAAAGGGCAAGAAAAAAAAGTTTAAGCCGGAAGTAGGAAAAATAGATTCTGTACACTTTTATGTGATTGCTGAAAAGGTAATTGATGCGAGTTCTCAAGAGGTAATTTTCAATAAAGAAAAGCTAAATCCAAATTATAGCGCAAATTCATTGTTTTCATCAATTACAAAAGTAAACGATGAAATTAAAAAACTTCCTATTTATTCGAAAGGAGATTCTATTTTTGATGCATCATCTGGTCAATTAATTTTCTATAAAAATAAGTTGAATGAAAAATATACCTATGCAAGTATTTTTAAACCATTTACTGAAAATGGAAAACTAAAAGAGGATCACATTATTAAAACAAAAGTGAATTCAGATAGTATGCCTATATGGATCGCTTTTGGATGCTATTTGATGATTGGTTTGGGTACCCTTTTTGGAGGTTGGAAAATTGTAAAAACAATGGGGTCTAAAATCACAAAGGTTACTCCATTTGAAGGTGTTTGCGCCGAAACAGCAGGAGCTCTGACTCTGTTTACCGTTAGTCAAATGGGAATACCTGTTTCTACAACCCATACAATCACAGGTTCCATCATCGGGGTAGGAGCAACTAGAAGATTAAGTGCAGTTCGTTGGGGTGTGGCTATGAATTTACTTTGGGCCTGGGTACTTACAATCCCTGTGAGTGCTATTTTAGCAGTATTATTTTATTATGTCATTTGTTTTTTTAAATAAAATCTAAAAAAAACAATTCAATTATTTATTCAACCTTAATACACCGATTAAGGTTGATATTCACGCTTTTAAGTTTTAGGTAGCATATTTATAGGCCACACTATTTTTTAAAATTGTGCGTAATGGAATAAACGAGTTTCGTAACAAATAATAGTGTATAATTGTTACGAAATAACCTTCTTGGTATTAATGGAACTGATTGATAAATAGGTAATTGCTAGTATTATGGCGCATGGTAGCGGTTTTGTTTTTACAACAAAGCTCTTTTCCACATTAATTCAAGCTTGTCATTTTTAAATACATCCTCTTTAAGTCACGGTATTTTTAAATATTGTGCGTAATGGAATAAACTAGTTCCGTAACAAATAATAGTGTATATTTGTTACGAAATAATCTTCTTTATTTAAGTGGAACTAACTGAGAAACAAATAATTGCACGTATTAGGGCGCATGGTAGAGGTTTTGTTTTTACAACAAAGCTCTTTTCGGTATTAATAGATAATTCTGCCAGTGTTAGAACAGCCTTAACTAGGTTGGTGCAGAAGCAATCGATCAGGAGACTTGCACATGGATTATATGACTTACCAGTTGTTCATCCCAAGCTAGGTGCAATTATGCCTTCAATTGAGAAGGTTATTGAAGCAATCAAAACATCGGAGGCAATAGAAGTGCAGCCCACAGGAGCTTATGCAGCTAATCTACTTGGATTGTCAACGCAGATTCCAATGAGAATTGAGCTTTATACAAGTGGTCCTAGAAGAAAGATACAATTTGGTAAACAGGAGATTCTCTTGAAGCCTACCACCCCCAAAAATATGATTGGGGCTGGAACCAAAGCAGGATTAATTCTTCATGCACTTAAACAAATTGGAAAGGATAATGTAACTGATGAAATGATAAATCAGATTAGAAGCAAGATAGAAGAACAAGATATCAAACACATCAAAAAACAGATTCAGTTTACACCAGTATGGATTGCCAAAATCATGCGTGCGCTCATTAATGAAATCTAAACCATGAATACATTTATAGAGTTATCATCCGACGAAAGAAAACTGTATTGTCGTCAAGCAGCAGAAAGAATGGAGACACCGTTGCCTGCCGCAGTAATTGAAAAAGATTTTTGGGTCTGTTGGACACTCAAGTTGCTGAACGAAATCCCTGAATTAAAAGGGAATATCACCTTCAAGGGAGGTACATCTTTGTCGAAAGCGTGGGGTTTGATTGAGCGATTTTCAGAAGATATAGATATTGCCATTAACCGAAAAGTATTTGGGCAACAGCCGCCTTATGGTGCTGAGGATGCTACATCTAACACACAACGAAAGACGCGTTTGGTAGAACTAGAAGATAAGAGTGCCTCTTTTATTATGGAGGTACTCTTGCCAATTCTACAAGAAAAAATCGCAGGGCATCTAAACCCCGCAGAATTTACTCTCAAGCCAATTCAGAAGGGCAATGAAATCAATATAGAATTTGAATATCCTGGTACACTTAAAAATGAATTGGGTGGATTACTTCCTGTTGTTCTAATTGAGCTGGTTCCAAGGGCTGATGAAATTCCAAATGAAGAAAGAAAAATTACACCGATCATTTATGAAGTGTTTGAAGACTTATTAGGAGATGGCTCATTTAATATATCCACACTAGCACCAGAACGTACCTTTTTAGAAAAGTTACTTTTCATTCACGAAACACTTGAAGGGTTTAATAAAGGCAGCGAAAGAA
>CAMDGH010000033.1 GCA_945897755.1 Chryseobacterium gleum
GTTTAAAAAACAAACTAACCGGAAAAGAAAAATTATTCAATACAAGTCATTTCGATGACAGAACACGGGAAATTTTAGTTGGAACTGAAGTTCCTGTCGGAATTTTTATTGAAAAGAAATATACCGAAACAAGGAATGTTATTATCCCATTTATCTGTGAATCTGACGTTAAATTAGTCTACTACTTCCAAAAATTAATCAATAACTCAGATGCAATCATTACGCTAGTTGACATAAATGGATTTATTGAATCAAACATAGAGCTAAAAGAACGCCTTAATCAAATCGAAGAATATGTTCCTAACAATATTCAGGTGTTAAAAGAATGGGAACTAGAAAAAAACGAAATATCAACTTACGACCTAATGCTAGTTAGTCTTCAAGGATGGGAATCACTCGTGACAGAAGACGAAGAATGGTTAGCCAATTCTCCTTCTACATTAATACTTCGTCCTTAATTAAGCTTACTATTTTTCGAATCTCAATATCAGAATTAAACGTGTGTATACATACACGAATAGTGGCTTTTCCAACAGGAACAGTTGGAGGTAAAATGGCTTTAACAGCAATCTCATTTAACTGAATTTTTTCTGCCAATAAAAGCGCTTTTTCATCGGAATTTAATTGAAAAACCTGAATTGGGGAATTAATACCACTAATCAAATCTTGGCCTAATAATGTTCTAAACAAGGATATGTTTTGTGAAAGTAAAATCCTAGAAGAAGCATCTTTGCTTTTTGAAATTTGATCTACTATCAACTCATACTGGAAGGCAGGAAGCGCAGTTGTGTAAATAAATGACCTGGAAAAATTAATCAGGAAATGAATAAGTTCTTCACACCCTAAAATAGCTGCACCATGAGCTCCATACGCCTTACCAAAAGTAATAATTCTTGCAAATATAAATGCTCTATAAAAATAGGACAATCCTTTCCCTTGTTCACCAAAAACACCAACCGCATGAGCATCGTCAACAATAATATTAAAGTCGTGTTCTTGCAACAATGAAGTTATTTTATTCAATGGTGCAAAATCACCATCCATAGAATAGAGACTTTCAACCACCACATAGCAGACTTGTCCAGTCACGAGACTCAATTTATGAGCTAAATCCTCTATATCATTGTGCTTGAATGAGAAATTTCGTGCATTACTCAAGCGAATCCCATCTCTTATGGATGCATGAACCAATTCGTCGTATATAATAATTTCTCCTTTTTGAGGAACAGCAGAAAAAAAACCAAGATTAGCATCATACCCCGAATTAAAAACAAGTGCCGATTCAGAATGAAAAAAAGATGCTAAGAAATGTTCACAAGACATGGCTTCTGAAGAATTACCTGAAATCAATCGAGACCCAGTACTTCCCGTATGTGACGACTGATTATAAACACGAGAATTACAGCTACTCATCCCTAGGTAATCGTTAGAGTAAAAATCTGTATATCCTTCAAATAAGGAAAGGGAGCGAAAGCCCCCTTTGATCATGCGATTTTCTAATAAAGTTTGAAATCCTTTTTTCACACTCTCTACAAAATAGTTATTTTGCGTGGTTCAAAATCATGCTTCGAAGCTTTCGCTAACGCCTCCTCTTTTAAGTGTTTTTTACGCTTCTTTTCATCATTGATGAAATCCGGATTAGAAATCGGTTGTTCGCCATCAGCAAACGATCGTTTTGGTATCAATCCTAGGATAGTGAACATTTCCATGTCTTCATTATATTCTGGATTGGGCGTAGTTAACAATTTATCCCCTGCAAAAATAGACCCAGCACCCGCCATAAAACATAAGGCCTGACCTTCCATAGACATCTTTGTTCTACCGGCAGACAATCTCACAATTGACATTGGAAAAGCAATCCGAGTTGTTGCAACCATTCGAATTAATTCCCATTGTTCTATCGGTTTTTGATCTTCCAAAGGAGTACCATCTACAGCTACCAATGCATTGATCGGAATAGATTCTGGTGGTGTATCCATCTCCATGTAACTCATTAGTAAACCAACACGATCCTCAATAGCTTCACCCATACCAATTATTCCACCAGAACAAACAGAAATCCCTGCTTTCCTCGCATTTTCGATCGTTTTTAAGCGATCATCATATTCACGCGTAGAAATCACATCCTTGTAAAAATCTTTCGAAGTATCTAAATTATGGTTATAAGCATATAAGCCAGCGTTTTTCAATCGTTTTGCTTGATCTTCGTTCATCATACCCAAGGTACAACAAACCTCCATGCCAAGGTTATTAACCGCAGAAACCATTTCAACAACAGAATCAAAATCCTTATTATCCCTCACCTCACGCCATGCTGCACCCATACACAAACGTGAAGATCCATTTTCTTTGGCATTTTTAGCTTGTTCTACAACTGAATCAACTGACATCAATTTATGAGCTTCTAATCCTGTATTGTAACGAGCAGCCTGAGGACAATAACCACAATCTTCTGAACATCCTCCGGTTTTGATACTTAATAGAGATGACATTTGAATCTCTCTTGAATTATGGAACTGGCGGTGAATAGTAGCTGCTTCAAAAACCAATTCTAAAAGAGGCTTATTATATAATTCGAGGAGATTCTCTTTTGTTTTATATACAGGATTAACTTTCATATTCAATTTTTATTAGAAGACAATCATTTTATTTTTGCGTAAATATACAAAATACCTCTCCTTGCATAAAGTGATTTTGTATAATTGCATTAAATTTTATTTTTATTACTCAAAATTGAATATGTTTTTCATACTATCAAAAATACTTGACTTTTTAATTTCCCCACTGACCTGGATTGTATTAATCATCATAATTAGTTTTCTTATAAAAAAAGAACCCACCAAGAAAAAACTACAATTAAGCGGCTTTATACTTCTATTATTTTTCTCAAGCCCTATGGTATACAACATCTGTAGTCTTGTTATTCCAACAGTCCCATTAAATAAGAAAATGGATAAAAGCTACGCAAGTGGTATCGTGTTAGGGGGCATGATTTCATATGATGAAAGCAGTGACAATATTTTTTTTAATTCTAACGTAAATAGGATTACACAAGCAATTGAACTTTACAAAAAAGGAGTTATTATGAGAATTATTATTTCAGGTGGATCGGGAAGCATAACATATCCTGAAAAAAGGGAGGCAGCTCTTCTTAAAAAATACATAATTCGTTATTTTTCTATTCCTGATAGTGTAGTCTCAATTGAAAACAAGTCAAATAACACTTTTGAAAACGCATTTCTGACAAAAAAACTTCTAAAAGAATTAAAATTAGAAAAAGAAAAACATTTGTTAATCACTTCCGCTCTTCATCAATACAGAGCTTACAATTGCTTTAAAAAACAAGGAATTAAAACAATATATTACAAAAAAATAAGGCGAAACAATCGAGAGAAATCACTCCCAAAAAACACTTTTTTACCTCAAGCAGAGACATTACTCAGTTGGGACAATTTATTTCACGAACTCATCGGAATTAGCTTCTATAAATTAATGGATTATGTTTAAATGTAAAAAAAGTAGCCCGTTTTTAAATATGATTAATAAAAACACATGGCTTAAATTTTAAAACATTAAATTTACAAGTAATTTAATTTACTTGAAACTGAAATAAAATCAAGAACTTTAAACTCAAAACACAAAAATCACATGCGTCTATTTCGCTTATTTTTACTTTACTCATTTTTACTGATAACTAATAAAGAGGTTTATAGTCAAGATATAATTGTCCTAGACACAATCCAATACAAATGGTACAGACCAGAATTAAATTACATCCAATATTTTAATAAAAAATCATTTGAAGGGTTTTCAAAATCGCTGAAATCATACAAAAATCAAACCGTATCTATTCTTCATTTTGGTGATTCTCACATTCAATCTGAAATACCATCATCCACCACAAGAGACTTACTTCAAGAAAAATATGGGGATGCAGGAAAGGGCATTATTTTTCCATATTCAACAGCCAAAACCTACTCTTCGATTCGTTATTCTTCTAAACACAAAGGAAATTGGACTTTTTCAAAAACGAACAAATCCCCCATTGAACTTCCATTAGGTATTTCTGGCATGAGTAGCAGAACGATAGACTCTAACGCTAGTTTTTCAATCACATTTAATTCTAAACTTCCAGAATCTTATTCTGAAATTAGACTCTTCTGTAAAATAGATAGTCTGTCTTATGACTTAACAATTGAATCAAATGGAAATACATACCCCGTTTCTATCTCAAAGGCATCAAAAAATAAATCATACATTTCAATTCCAGTTACAAATTTGGGCAACTTGATTACTTTTTCATGTTCAAAATCTGACACTTTACAAAATCAATTCACCTTATTCGGATTTGATATCTCCGATAAGGAAAAGTCAGGTTTAATTTATCATTCATTAGGCGTTGGTGGGGCAAAATTTAAAAGCATTCTCCTTATGGATCAATTTGAAAATCAGATTAAAGACATTAATCCATCACTCATCATCTTGGATTTTGGAACAAATGACATACTTTATTCCGACACTTTAAAACCAGCTCTAGAAAATGAAATTAAAGAAATAATTAGAAAAATTAATCGTATAAACCCTAACACCTCAATACTGCTTTGCTCTACCCAAGATATATACTACAAAAACAAAAATATTACATCTACTGAATCATATTCTAAATTACTTGGTAAAATTGCCAAAGAAATGAATGTTTGTTTTTGGGATTGGTTTTGGTTAAGCGGTGGAAAAGCTCAATTAAAAACATGGGAAAGCCAAGGATTAGCCAAATCAGATTACATACACTTAACCAATAATGGATACAAGGTGAAAGGGCAATTACTTTTTGACGCTATTGAAAACACCTTGAATTACTATAGCAAAATTGAAAATCAAGCTAAATTATCCTTAGATTATTCTAAATTTCATCTAAAGAGAGCTGATTTTATTCCTGACCCACTAACAAAAACAGAACAATCATCGGAAAAAGAGGTTGCAAAATCAATAAGCGAACAGAAAATAAATGAAGACTCACTCAAGCCAAATCAAGATAAGTTAATCATTCAAAAAATTACGCCTAAAAAAGATTCTAGTTCAACCTTTACTCCATCAAAGAAATCATTAACGACAAAAAAGAACGAACAAATTAAAATTAGCCAAGCTGCAAAAATTCAAACAATTCATTCGGAATTAATTCTAAACGAATTACTAATCGGAAAATCTATTTCTCATTCGTCAGAACAAAGAAAAGACCTTTTAATTGACAGTGGAGATAATTTTAAAATTAAAAAAACAAACAACCAAGCAACTCAAAAACAAATAGATACGACAAGAACAACTATTTTTAAATTGGATTCAACGGCTCTCTTATCAAAAGCGAATGATTCATTAAAATTAAGTCCTACTAAAATTGATAAAGAGAGTTTACCATCTGTCTTAAATTCAATAAAGCTAAATCACTCTGATAGTTTATCACGTAATGATGCTACAAAACTAACGGATCTCCTATCAAAAGCGAATGATTCATTAAAATTATCTCCTACTAAAATTGATAAAGTGAGTTTACCATCTGTCTCAAATTCAATAAAGCTAAATCACACTGATAGTTTATCACGTAATGATTCTATAAAACTAAGAGCTCTTCTATCAAAAGCTAATGATTCATTAAAATTAACTCCTACTAAAATTGATAAAGAGAGTTTACCATCTGTCTTAAATTCAATAAATCTAAATCACACTGATAGTTTATCACTTAATGATTCTATTAAACTAAAAAACGGGAAATTAACAAGCAATTTTGATTCTATCTCAAATATCAACTCCATAAACTTAACTTCTGCTAAGATTCAAGTCTTTAATCAACATCAGTTGATAAAATTAATTAGCATTGAAATGAATAAAAATGAAGTATTTAAACAAGATGCTACCCCCAATAAGCCACTAGATGCAACCCCCAATAAACCTGTAATAAAAAAGATTAAAAAGGCTAATTTTTACAAGGTTAGAAATGGAGACTCCCTATACGAGATTGCATTAAAATTTAATGTTACAATTGAACAAATAAAAAAAACAAATAAATTAAAAGAATCTATACTTACTGTCGGAAAATTACTTATTATTCCTTAAAAGCAAATTACTTTTTAAGTAAGCACACGGCATAAGCTTTCACTGCCCTACCCTCACCAAAAGAATCTACCTTTTCATGCGTAGTAGCTTTAATAGAAACAGCATCTATATCAATCGAAAGTAATTTAGATAATATTTGTTGCATCTCAGGAATATGAGGGTTTAACTTTGGTTGCTCTAATATTACAGTGCAATCAATATTAATTACCTTATACCCTTTACCGTTAATAAGTAGGATGACACGCTCTAATAAAATAGAACTATCAATTCCTTTGTACTGAGGATCTGTATCCGAAAAATGAAACCCAATATCTCTTAAATTTGCAGCGCCTAGAACAGCATCACAAATAGCATGTATCAACACATCAGCATCCGAATGACCAACAGCTCCAAATTCAGATGGAATAAGCTTGCCTCCAATCATTAAAGGAATACCCTCAGCTAAGCGGTGAACATCTACTCCAAAACCAATTCTAATATCCATCTTATTTCCCTTTATCCCCTATATCAAAACGTATTGAAAAACGAAGTGTATTGGCTAATGGATTTGTTCTTTTTAAAGTAGCGATGTATGATATATCAAAACCAAGTAAATTATATTTTAAGCCCACTCCAAACGTAAAAAATTGTCGACCACCTTTAGACAAACTCTCATAAAAAAAACCTCCTCTTACAGCCATGGTGTTATTATAATTATACTCCATACCAGTAGCAATATTAATCTCACTTAATTCTTCTTTTAAACGAGACCCCTTTTCAATTTGATAGGTGCCATCGGCATTTTTTAGAAGTTTATCATTTTTATCTCGAATTGGAGAGCCTGGTGCATCTGTAAAAGATTGAAGAATAGCTTGCACAACACCTACGCCTGAAGATGACTTACCAATTGGGGATAAAAGACCAGGCACAGTTGCACTTGTTATCATAGGTGTAGGTACCAACATCTTCTGTAAGTCAAGTGAAAAAGTCATTTTGTTATATTTATCTATTCCTCTTGTATAAGCAGTCCCTAACTTTAAACTCATTGGAAGAAAATCACTATTTGACAAAGATGAATACGAAATTTTACCCCCAATATTATTAATCGTTGTTCCTATTCTAAACTCTGGACTCACCTGATACATTAAA
Source organism: Chryseobacterium gleum (assembly GCA_945897755.1). Classification (GTDB taxonomy): domain Bacteria; phylum Bacteroidota; class Bacteroidia; order Flavobacteriales_D; family Crocinitomicaceae; genus CANHVK01. The sequence continues at coordinate 7,237 of CAMDGH010000033.1, forward strand.
GATAAATCAGTAGCTCCGGAAACTCCCGCTTTTGATTGTGCTCCCGGAGTAACCATTCCTCCAGTTAGATTAGAATAAATATACTTGCCATTTATACCAATACTTAAGTGATCACTTAATTTAAAAGCATAGCCTCCAACAAGCTCAAATTCTGTAGGTTTAAAATCCCTTAATACATTTCCACTATTATCCGTAAAAGTAATATTCCCCAAACTAAAATACCGCATTGCCAAGCCCACAGAATGCTTATTAAAGCGCTTATATCCTGAAATATAAGACACACTCATATCGTTTGTCAAAGACCTTAGCCAAGGAACATAAGCCACACCAATCTCACCCTCTTTTCCCGAAAAAGAAATGGCTGCCGTATTTAAATAAATGGACGTAGGTCCTGCCGAAAGTGCTGTCCCAGCATCACCCATACCACCTGATCTAGAGTCAATATTAATACCCAAGAATGGCACCGCAGTAGTGATGGCATTTATGCGCGTAGCATCTAGTAACTGCGTATTTGTAAGTTGTGATTGAGAAAATAAAGGGATGATAAAAAATATAAAAAAAGAAAACTTGAACGATTTTTTTTTCATTTAACTAAAATTTAAACACTTCAAAAAGTATAGTATAATAAACAATAAAGAGAATCTATTATTAATTCGCTTGCAAATTTAAACGTAAAAAAATAAGATTTAGTATTTTTTTAGTTTAATAAAAGATTAAAAAATTACTAATCGTTCCGTTTTGCTTTTTACATTTTGATTTTGATCTTTCACATTTACAATATAAACATATACACCTTTAGCCAAAAGAGAACCATATTCATCTTTTCCATCCCAAAAAATACCCTGAGAACGGTTTCCAATTTGATTTTCAATTTTAGTAATTGTTTTAACTAATTTACCCGAAACGGAATAAATCTTGACATCAACTTCTAAAGTTGTGCAATTTTCATTGTGATCAAAATAAAAATGTGTTGAATTTACGAAGGGATTCGGATAATTATAAACCCTCGCCAATTCTAATTTTGAATTCCTTGCCACTTGAAATGATATCTCTTGCTCTGAAGAATTATTAAACACATCCCATACCTTTACTTTTAATCGATGGTTTCCTTCGGGAATATCCCTCATTGGGTATTTAATATATCCTTTTTTATAGGAATCCATCTCTGTTTGATAATATTGATTCAATACGATCGACTCTGTAACATTTCCATCAAGTACAGCAAGCATATCGTGACCTATTCCATTTCCAGACATATTAACTCCAGAAGTATCATCTAACTTTACAACTAAAAAGGGATTAGCGTCTACTAAACCCCCATTTACAAACTTAGAATCATTTAAAAAAACAGTCATATTTGGTCCAACTGTATCCGAAACAATAGCATTACTAACTCCTCCTATGTAAAAGTTAGATTCTTGACCACCTGCATCAATATTATTATCGTTAGCGTAAACAGAAATCTTCCCTTTCCCAATATCAAAACCAATGTCTTTAGGTAGTATAAATGAAACTTTAAATAAGCCCTCTTTTACAGTTACCATTCCTTTAAATAGATTTTTTTCTTGTGTCTTAAAGTTGATTTTTGGAGAAGAAATATTTTGACCTAATGTCGCATTATTCATTGGTTTATCGAAAAATGAAACAACTAATTGACCGTTCAATTTTTTCAGATTATTATTCCAATCAAGGACTCTACCGGAAAAAACAACTTTTTCCATTGCATTTAAAGTGTCTTCAAACATTTTTGTAGCATTATTTATCCCTTTATTTTGTATCGAATCAATTTTGATATTAAACATCGGTAAGGCTAGTCTTAAAGCAGGGTCACCAATTAAGGTAAAGCTTCTTTTATTAGAACCTCCTCCAGCTTGATTTTTACTGTTTTTTATTATTTCTCCAAATGTCAAAGGCATTTGATCCGCATCTCTTAAAAATACATTTTTATAGAATCTTTCTCCCACTTTTGAATTAACACCAAAATAAACTGCTCTGGAAGTTGTCATGAGAGCAATACCACCCCCTTTGGGATTTAAATAAATCCACTCGCCCACTGACACTAAACCTGGGTCATCGTACTTTGTAAATTGACATGTTGCAGTAACAAACAATGGATATTTTGTGTTTTCCCAACTCAACACTTTAGGAATAGTGATCACCTTCTCCTCCGAAGCTTGAACTTCACCACCATGACCAATGTAATTAAATATCAAAACTCCTTCGTCAATCAAGGAATTAATCTTATTTTCTAACTCGGGATAACGCTCCCCCAAAGCAGAGACAGATTGCTGATAAGCATCCATGTAAAGCTTATTGGCATTAAACATAGGGAAGTTTTTATCAACAGATTGGGATTGAGGTTCGGCATCCGTAGAAACAAAATACCCACCTTCTTCATCATCAGCCAATTGGACGTACTTCATCCTCCAATCACCAAAAGAAGATGAAGAAACTTGTTTACAACAATTTTCTTCTGAAACAAGCATTCCTTTCTTTAAATAATTTTCTATTTTCACTAATTGCTCCTGTGCTTGTTGCCTTGAGGAAATAATCATTCTACCGATACCAACATCAATATCATCAATACTTTCAATAGACTCACTATCATCTAACAAACCATAATAATCATCAGAAACCATTGAATTAACATGATCTTCTGAATCCAAAAATTGATAGGTAGGTATAAAATTATTATTTCCAAGCACTCTGTTTTTTGGGTCATAAGTTCCATCTCCAAACAATAAAACATTTTTCAACTTTTTATCAGCTTGGTTATTAAACCGATCATAAAACATTTTAATAAAAAACTTAATTGCAGTTGGATCCAGCATACCAGATGAAAACTCATTGTAAATCTGAAGTGGAGTAACCACGTGTACTTTATCACCTAATTGAGAATGAATTGAAGCCAAACGATTCGCCTCAATTATAAACTCATCAGGAGTAATGATGATTAATTGAGCATAATCTAGACCATGTAAATTTTGAGATGCAACACTTCCTACAAATGTTGGAGTCATTAACTTATCTTTTGAAAGCACTGCAAATTCAATTACACTATCGGTGGGATACGAAAATAAATACGATGCGGAAATTAAATCATGAGAAAGAGAGATGTTTTTAGGGGAATACTGATTCGTAACATCATAAATCAACAAAGAAGGATTAGTACTTTTAATCTTAAACTGTGTAACGTTGCCTATGCCTGCAACAGCTAAATCACGGAAAGAATATTGATCATTTGGATATTGATTTTCACATTTAGCATTAATCGTTATAAAATCTAAATAAAGTAATTCAGAAGGAAGTAATCGTTTAAAATCCAATAGTAAATTAATCCTTGTTTCACTAAGTAAATGAGAAAACGATAATTCATTTCTTAAAAACTCTGAAGAATTAATCGGTATAAAATAAGAAGAAGCAAGTTTAGAATTAATTGAAAGATCAAGCTTACTTCCTTTTTTCTTAACATTAGAAGCAAAAGCAATGTCAAATTCAATGTTGTTTAGTGAAGGCGAGGGTAATTGAAAAGAATAGCTTTTGGTTAAATTATAATCAAACAATTCACCATACCAACGTTGTCCTGACTTTAATAAAGAAAGTTCATCAAGTTCATGAGAAACATAATAATTATAAGAACTAGAAGATTTATTGAAAGCGCTTGTTTGACTTACTTTCGTTATTTTTTTCATTATAAATTCATTAGACACACAAATGAAATAACTCGAAAAAGAAGAATAAATATGTGTATTACGAAAAAAACCACTGCCTTTATTTATCCAATTATCAGGACCTTTAGCATAAAAATAAACGTAATCGGATGGATCAAAAACACCATCTTCCAAACCCTCAAAGTGAATCGCATTTTGAATCAAATCATCTGGTCTAAAAACATCGTTTTTCTCAGGTAGCATTCCAATTCCATTACCAAATATATGAATCATAGAGGTATCAATATCCTTTAAAGATATCCCCATGTTTAAGAAATCTGAACCAAGAACCTTATAAAAACCATCCTTACTAACATTTATCTTATAAAAAGTAGCATTAGATGTATTCAAGACCGATTTCGAAACAAACTTAGTCGATCGTTTTGAAGGTGTTGAATGAGAATTAATCAAAAAAGATACGAACGAAACAGAGTGCAACTGACCATTCTTTATAATATAAGGAAAAAACACTATTTTCAAAAATGAATTTGACCCATTAGAAACTTTTTTTAATCGATATTCAAGTTGAGTAGGTACATTAACTCCCATATTAGATAAATAAGCTTTATCAAAATCAGGAGCTGGAAAAGTAGAACAAGACGAAATACCGATTGAATAGCTTAAATTATTTGTCTCAATCATTACCTGAGAAGCAAAAATCGGCTTAACTCCTTCAAAAAAAATGGAAGAATCAGAAGAAATACTAAACTTTTGATTCCGAATTATAACATCAGTTACTGTCCAATTGATGTTGTAATCAAGTTTTATTTGAGAAGAAATAAAGAAAGGAGAAATAAAAAAAACTAAAAATAAAAATTTCATAACCATAAATTACTCAGCTAAAATAAAAACAAAAACAAATAAAATCATGTAAAAAAAAATAATTAAAAATAAAACGATAGTTAGGAATATAAATATCTAAATATTTCGTATTATTGTCGGATTAAATTGGACAAAAATAGTAAAGTCAACTTGAAATTTTAACTAAATGAAAAGAATAAGTATCCTTTTATTACTCACTTTCATTTGCTTTATCTCGTATAAATCAATTGCTCAAGACCCTACATTTACTCAATTTTACGCTAATCCTATCTATTTAAATCCAGCTTTTGCAGGTTCCAACAAATGCCCTCGAATCAGTATGAATTATCGAAATGAGTGGCCGAATTTATCTGGAAATTACGTAACCTACAGTGCTTCTTATGATCAGTATTTTAAAAATATAAATGGTGGAATTGGTGTAATTGCTCTTCATGACCAACAAGGAAAAGGAACAATAAATACATCAATGCTTGGTTTAATATATTCATACCATCAAAAAGTAAATAGAAAATTCTCATTAATGTGGGGAGTAAGAACGGCATACTATCAAAAAGATTTAGATTCAAGAAAACTCACATTTGGAGACATGATAGATCCTAGAAAAGGATTTATTTATAATACCGGTGATTTAATAGGTAATGCATCTAAACAGTTTTTCAACGTTTCCGCTGGTGTTGTGGGATTTACTAAAAAAATCTTTTTCGGTTTATCTGCTTTTCATTTAAATACACCCAACGAATCATTAATCACCAATGGTGCATCACCTCAAAAAATAAGGATTACCGCTCACGCTGGATCTGAAATTAAAATTGGTTCAAAATCAAAATACAGTAAAAAAACTTCTTTGATGCCTAACATTATCTTCCAATATCAACAAGGATTTATGGAAATAAACTTAGGAACCTATGTAAAGCATGGAAATCTTACATTTGGAGCTTGGTATCGTAATAGGGACGCTTTTATTTTATCTACAGGAATAATGACAAAAGGTTTTAGAGTAGGTTACAGTTATGATGTAACAGTATCAAAGTTGAATAATGGTATCTCAGGAGGTTCTCATGAAGTTTCTCTTGGCATAAACTTAAGTTGTAGAAGTAAACCAATTTCATATAGAAATTTGTCTTGTCCATCATTTTAATACTTTTTTTACGAAAAACGTAACCTTTTCTATAATAAACGTTATAACTAATATAAATTTACTTTTCATTACAGATTAAATTTTAAAACCATGAAAATATATCACTTCTTAGCAATAGCTGCAATAAGTTCTTATTTATTTGAATCTTGTTCACCACCTGAAGTATCTAATTCTACTGGCTGGGAATACAATAATACGATGGAATATGGTGGATTTCAAAAAGTAAAGGAATATGAACAATCCACTGGCCCTGGCTTAATGTTTATCGAAGGCGGTTCTTTTACAATGGGGAAAACTGAGCAAGATGTAATGCTGGAGTCAAATAATAGACCATCAAGAGTTACCGTTTCTTCATTTTATATGGATCAAACAGAAGTTACAAATTTTCATTGGCTTGAATATTTGTATTGGATTTCTCGTGCATACGGTGAAAAGTTTCCTATGGTTTATAAAAACGCATTACCCGATACATTATGTTGGAGATCTCCACTCGGTATGAATGAAAAATTTGTAGAAATGTATCTAAGACATCCTTCATACAGAGATTATCCTGTAGTTGGAGTATCATGGTTACAAGCAAATGATTACTGTAAATGGAGAACTGACAGAGTAAATGAATGGATTTTAGTTCAAGAGGGAGTTTTAGACCAAATAAATATAAACGCAAAAAACACAAATTCATTTAATACAGATGCTTTTCTTGCAGATCAATACGTTCCTTCTGGATACCGTGAAACTCAAAAGATAGGTGGTGTAGAAGCAAATGAGAACTTCAAAGAATTAGGAGAACGTTATGCATCTGTTCCGAACTTAAATCCAGATGGTAGAATTAAAGAGGATACAGCTTTTACAGAAGAGCTCGGATGGAGGGGTGTTCGTATTGAAGACGGAATGATACTTCCTAAATACAGACTTCCTACTGAAGCCGAATGGGAATTTGCTGCTGTAGGTTTAATTGGAAACTTAGAGGATGGTAGTGGTTCTGAAAACTATACTGAAAGACGTATTTACCCATGGGATGGACATTGGGTAAGAAACAACGGTAATAATAGTCCTGAATTTTTAGGCGCTATTAGAGCAAACTTCATGAGAGGAAAAGGAGATGCGATGGGTATTTCAGGAAACTTAAACGATGGATATGATGCTACAGCACCAGTAGATGAATATTGGCCAAATGATTTTGGATTATATAATATGGCTGGAAATGTATCAGAATGGGTAATGGATGTATACAGACCATTATCGTCTGAAGATTATGATGAATTTAGACCTTTTAGAGGTAATGTTTTTACAACTCAAGTTTTAAATAATAAAGGAATGATTGATACTAAAAATGGACAAATAACATATGATGTTCATGGTATGAAAGAATTCTTAAATGAATTTGAAAGAGTAAGATTCCAACGTGTAACGGGTTATCAACACAATGAAAATGAATCTCCTGGTAGACGAAAAGGTGTGAACACGGACTCTACAAATGTGATTAAAATTGAGACAGGAAAACAACGAAATGTTGAATCAAGAAACCCTGTTAAAATGGGTATAGCTCCTGACCAAATATATGCATCTAAAATTGGATATGTGAAAGGTGGTATTACAAAAGATGCGCACATTAGTAAAAAAGATTCATTTGAGTTAGACTTGTTAAGTAGACTAAATAAAATCGTAGACAGTGCAATTCAATTTAAAAATGATCAATATGAAATTGAAGCAAATGAACTTGTTCAGATAAGAATATTCGAGGACATACTTAACAACGATAAAAGAAGAAATGGTAAAATTCAAACTGCAGATGAAAACCGAGGTAAAAAATCTGAAATAACCCTTGATGATGCATCTACTTTTACTGAATATGCTTATGAGATATTAACACTTTTAAGAGACGGATTCGGACAATATGTTCTTAACACACCAGGAAAATTAAAGTATAGAAAAGTAGTAGACGAAGAAAATATCGGTAGGTTAAATTATAGAAAATCCGATTATGTTGATTATTTAGATGGTGATCTTGAAAGTTCTATCCATTACGACAATAAAGATTATAAAGAAAAAATCAATAAGGCATTATTAGACCCAAAACTAGTTATGTATCAAAATCAGTATGAACAATATGACTTACAAGGAAATCTAATTAAAAAAGGATATGCTGACGATAATAAAAACACAGTTTCTTGGCCAACAACATTAATCTCTGATAAATCTAGGGTTTTTAAAGGTGGATCGTGGAAAGATAGAGCATATTGGTTAGCTTCAGGTAATAGAAGATTCCTTGATGAAGATAAATCAACTGCTACTTTAGGTTTCCGTTGTGCTATGGATAGACTAGGGTCTTCAAGAGGTCTTCAATCGGAAATAAAAAATGCTAAACGTAAAAAAGCCATTGGAAAGGCTTATCGAAAAAAGAATAAAGAATAAATATTATATATTACATATTAAAAAAAACCATCATAAGATGGTTTTTTTTGTTTAAAAAATTATTTCATGGTAAATTTTGATCTATTTTATCAATCATCGGGTATTTCAACGGATACAAGAAACATTACTGAAAATTGTTTATTCATTTGTCTAAAAGGAGATCGTTTTAATGGAAATGTATATGCTCAAGAAGCGCTAGAGAAAGGTGCAAAGTATGTAATTTGTGATGATCCAAAATACGCAAATGATGAACGAATTTATTGCGTTGAAAACGCATTGACATTTTTGCAAAAACTAGCCAATCATCATCGTAGAAAATTCGCAATCCCAATCATAGGTATTACAGGTTCGAATGGAAAAACAACAACAAAAGAATTAATAAATACGGTATTGAGTGAAAAGTACTGCGCACTAAGCACTGAAGGTAACTTAAACAATCATATTGGTGTCCCCCTAACTCTTTTGAAGCTAAACGATAAACATACAATTGCAGTTATTGAAATGGGAGCAAATAAGCCCGGTGATATTGCCGAATTATGCTCAATATGTGAGCCATCTCATGGTATTATCACAAATATAGGTAAAGCACATTTAGAGGGTTTTGGAAGTTTAGAAGGGGTATTAAAGACAAAAACAGAATTATATGATTTTATAACAAAAAATGATGGAGTAATTTTTTATAATAATGACGATTCTATTCTAAATGCTAACAAAGCGATTACACCTAACTCTATTTCGTATGGTACGAAAGAATCATCTTCAGTAACTGGTGAATTGACAACGATGAACCCTTTCATTTGTATGAATTGGAAATCTAAAACAATTGAATCTTCTCAATTAACTTGTAATATGGTAGGCACATACAACTTTTACAATTATTTAGCTGCAATTACAATCGGAAATTTCTTCGGGGTACCAGCTAACAAAATAAATAAAGCCGTTCAATCTTACACACCTTCAAATAATAGGTCTCAAATTCAAAAAACAAATAATAACACCTTATTACTTGACGCTTATAATGCAAATCCGTCGAGTATGAAAAACACAATAGAGAGTTTTGAAAAAATGTCAAACAGCTCAAAAATAATGATTTTGGGTGATATGTTTGAATTAGGAAATGAAACAACCAATGAACACAAAATAATCGTAGATCAAGTAATTAAAACAGATATAACTTGCTACTTTGTAGGAGCGCATTTTTTTAAAACTAAAACAGAAGATTATTCAAACTTATATTTCTTTGAATTTAAAAACGAATTAACACAATTTATTCAAGAATCAAAGCCAATAAATCAATTCATTTTATTAAAGGCTTCTCGAGGTATCGGATTAGAAACAATTACTTCATTCCTATAAATCAATCAATATAATGTAGCTCTTAAAAAGATACACTTCACGAAATTTTTACGTGAATTTTCATTGATGAGAAGGATTAACCTAATAGACCTCTTGAAATAACAATTTTTTGGATTTCAGATGTCCCTTCATAAATCTGAGTAATTTTAGCATCTCTCATCAGACGCTCTACATGGTATTCTTTTACAAAACCATAACCACCATGAATCTGAACTGCTTCAACGGTTTGTTCCATCGCTACTTTTGAAGCATATAACTTAGCCATTGCACTTGACTGATCGTAATTTTTACCTTGATCTTTTTCAACAGCAGACTTCATCACTAAGTATCGTGCTGCCTCTATTTGTGTAGCCATATCCGCTAATTTAAAAGCAATTGCTTGATGTTGATGAAGCTCTTTTCCAAACGCTTTTCGTTCTTTAGAATATGCTGTAGCCAATTCAAATGCTCCCGACGCTATTCCTAAAGCTTGAGAGGCAATCCCTATTCTACCTCCAGATAGCGTTTTCATTGCAAACTTAAATCCAAATCCATCATCCCCTAACCTATTTGATTTAGGAACTTTAACATCAGTAAACATTAAGGTATGCGTATCACTACTTCTAATCCCCATCTTATCCTCTTTTGCTCCGACAATGAAGCCTTCCATTCCTCTCTCTATAATTAGTGCGTTTATCCCTTTGTGACCTAACTCAGCATTTGTTTGAGCAATTACAATGTATATTGATGCCGAAGAGCCATTTGTAATCCAGTTTTTTGTTCCATTTAAAATATAATGATCCCCCATGTCAATGGCTGTTGTTCGTTGCGAAGTAGCATCAGATCCTGCTTCTGGCTCTGATAAACAAAAGGCACCAATCTTTTCTCCACTTGCAAGAGGGAATAAATATTTTTGTTTTTGTTCTTCAGTACCAAATTTTTCAATCCCGTAACAAACAAGTGAATTATTGACAGACATACATACAGAAACAGAAGCATCGACTTTTGAAATCTCTTCCATCGCTAATGCATAAGAAACTGTATCCATTCCACCACCTCCATATTTAGGATCTACCATCATTCCCATAAAACCTAACTCACCTAATTGTTTAATCTCATCCGTAGCAAAACGTTGATCTCTGTCACGTTCTAAAACAGTTGTTTTTAAAACATTTTGTGCAAAGTTCCTTGCAGCATCCCTTACAGATAATTGTTCTTCTGTTAAATCGAAATTCATGCTAAATTCATATTATATTTAAGTAAAAATACGAGTATTTTTTTATTAAATCTTATTTTAAAATAAGTGTTGCTAAATTCGTGTTAAAAATTAAACGTATGACCACATTTTTTAATATCATCGGTATAATGTCCGGTACTTCTTTAGATGGTGTTGACATCACATATGTGAAGTATGAACATCAAGAGGATGACAAATGGTCATTTAAATTAGTAGAGTTCAAGACATACCCCTACCCTCTAGATATAAGAGATCAGTTACGAAATGCTACTTCACTTTCTGTAACCGAAATTTGCAAACTTGATAAAAAGATTGGTTTACTCATCGGTAGCTTTATTTTAGATTTTATACTAGAAAAAAACATTGTCAAAAAAGAGATTGACCTAATTGCTTCTCATGGGCATACTATCTTACATCAACCACAAAATGGTTTCACACTTCAGATTGGATGTGGGACATCGATAGCAATATCAACAAACATTCATGTTGTAAATGATTTTAGAACAAAAGACATTGTTTTGGGTGGTCAGGGAGCACCACTAGTCCCAGTTGGAGACTTAGCTTTATTTTCAGGTTTATCAGATGGATTTTTGAATATTGGAGGGATTACAAACTGTTGTTATTCAATTGATGGAAATGTTAAAGCATTCGATATTTCTCCTGGTAATATCCCTTTAAATAAATTAATGAATTCATTAGGTAAATCGTACGATCCTTTCGGAGAAAATGCGAGAAATGGTGTCGTTGACGTTCAACTATTAGATGAATTAAACGCGTTAGACTTTTATAAAATCCCTCCCCCTAAATCATTGGGTATTGAATGGATTAATCGTTACTTTGACCCAATAATTGATCGATACCCAATTTCAATTGAAAACAAATTAAACACAATTGTAGAACACATCGCTCAACAAATAAGTGCTAAAACTGCAGGAATAAAGAGCTTATATACCACAGGAGGGGGTGTTTATAACTCATTCCTAATCGAAAGAATTAATGCAAATATAAAAGGTGAAATTATTATCCCATCCAATGAAATTATTGAATTTAAAGAAGCAATCATTTTCGGTTTTTTAGGTGCTTTATACCTAAAAAACATACCTAATTCATTAAAACAAGTAACTGGTTCACAAAGAGATAGTTGTGGAGGGATTCTACACACTCCCTACTAAGCCATTTCATTGCTTTTATAAATAATCTTGAAAATTGAGAAAGTTTATTATTTTTGTAGTTAAAGAACCTACCTAAACTTAAATCATAATGAAAGAATTACTCGAGAAATTTGAGAATAAAAGACCTGAAATTGTATTTGAATGGAAAGATGCTGAAACAGAAGCTGAGGGATGGGTGGTTATTAACTCACTCAGAGGTGGAGCAGCTGGTGGCGGAACAAGAATGAGATCTGGTCTTGACAAACGTGAAGTAGAATCCTTAGCCAAAACCATGGAAGTTAAATTCACTGTTGCAGGCCCTGCGATTGGAGGCGCTAAGTCAGGCATTAACTTTGATCCTAAAGACCCCCGCAAACAAGGAGTTCTAAGAAGATGGTATGCAGCTGTAACACCACTGCTAAAACATTATTATGGTACTGGAGGAGACTTAAATGTAGATGAAATACATGAAGTAATTCCAATGACTGAAGATTGTGGTGTTTGGCATCCGCAAGAAGGTGTATTCAATGGGCACTTCCAACCAAGAGAAGCTCAAAAAATAAATCGTATTGGTCAATTACGCCAAGGAGTTCTAAAAGTGATTGAAGATATAAAATACACCCCTTTATTAGAGAAAAAATATGTTGTTGCAGACATGATTACGGGATTTGGAGTTTCTGAATCGGTAGCTCATTTCTACTCAATTTGGGGTGGAAATATAAAAGGGAAGCGCGTAATTGTTCAAGGATGGGGAAATGTAGGTTCTGCAGGCGCTTATTACCTAGCTCAACAAGGGGCTATCATAGTAGGAATCATTGACCGAGTGGGAGGGATTATTAATGAAAATGGGCTTTCTTTTCAAGAGATTACAAATTTATTTTTAACAAAAAACGGAAACGAACTTTCGCACCCTAACTTATTGTCCTATGAAGAAGTAAATGCGCGCATTTGGGATACTAAAGCGGAGGTTTTTATACCTTGTGCTGCTTCTCGAATGATCACAGAAGACCAATTAACTCGAATGATTAACGCTGGTATTGAAGTGATTGCAGCAGGCGCGAATGTTCCTTTTGCTGATCCTCAAATCTTCTTTGGACCAATTGCAGAACATGCAGATAGTAAAATCTCTATTATTCCGGATTTTATTTCTAATTGTGGTATGGCCCGCGTGTTTGCATACTTGATGAGCAATGACTTAAAAGCATTGACAGATGAAGGTATTTTTGAAGACACAAGTAATACCATTAAAAATGCACTTTCTAATGCACATAAAATCAATCCAACCAAAACAAATATTGCTAAAACAGCATTTGAAATCGCTTTAAAACAATTAATTTAAAATTCATGGAATTTTTTGTTATAACGATTTTCATATTGGGATATGTCGCTATCTCTATTGAACATACACTAAAAATTGACAAACTCATCCCCGCCTTATTGATGATGGCAATTTGTTGGGCGACAATTTCTTTGGGAATTAACAACTTAAGCTCTTGGTTTGATCCTCATTCTGGTTCTCTGTTAGACATCTCTTCTTTTGGATATAGTAAAAGAATGGATTTAATTGAACAAACATTACTTCATCATTTTGGAAAAACAGCTGAAATACTTGTTTTTCTTATGGGCGCAATGGCTATTGTTGAAATGATTGATCAATTTGAAGGTTTTAATACGATAAAACGAATGATCAAAACAAAGAAGAAAATCACCCTACTTTGGATCATTTCTTTTATCGCATTCTTCCTTTCTGCGATAATCGATAACCTAACTGCAACTATTGTATTAATTACCATAATCAGAAAAATACTTAACGACCAAACCGATCGTATGTGGTTTTCGGGATTGATTGTAATCGCTGCAAATGCAGGGGGAGCATGGACCCCAATTGGCGATGTAACTACGACAATGCTTTGGATGGCAGGAAAGGTAAGCACGCAAAAATTAGCTTTACTTTTATGTATTCCTTCGCTTTTAAACATTTTAGTTCCATTGATCATCGCTTCTTTTATGTCAGTGTTTAAAGGTGACGTTTCTAAAATAGAAGGAGATGCTATAGAAAAAAAATACAGCAGTGTAATGCTAATGATAGGTTTATGCTTAATTATTTTTGTCCCTGTATTTAAAACTATCACTCACCTACCGCCATACATTGGTATGATGCTCTCATTAGCAATTTTCGCTATTCTAGCTGAAATACTTAGTAATCGGAACATAAAACTCACATTTGGGGGTGAAAAAAACAAAGAACATCATGGCCCAACTTTAAGTGCAATAAATAAAATTGAAATCCCTTCCGTATTATTTTTCTTAGGTATATTAATGACTGTTGCTGCTATGGAAGCAATGGGTACAATATTTAATTTTGGTCAATCTGTTAGTAAAACTATACCAGAAACTCTTTTTGTTACGTTATTAGGATTATGCTCTGCAATTATAGATAATGTCCCTTTAGTTGCAGCAAGCATAGGAATGTTTACTGAAGCTCCTGATGCAACTGTATGGCACTTTATCGCATACGCAGCAGGGACAGGAGGAAGTATCCTAATTATTGGTTCGGCAGCGGGCGTAGTAGCAATGGGAATGGAAAAGATTTCATTTGGATGGTACTTAAAGAACATTACTTTGTTAGCAACTTTAGGTTATTTTGCCGGAATAGGCGCTTTTTTAATTTTATCTTAGCAATCGTTAAAAAACAAACACTATGAATTTATCTTTTTTATTACAAGCAAACCTAGCTTCTTCTCCAGCTGAAGCAACTTCAAAGACAGGAATAAAGGAAGTTCCAATTTGGGATATCATTGATCAATCCAATGGCGGAATAGGGTGGCTCGTAAATCTTTCATTAGTTATTATGTTTGGTTACGCTGTATTCATATTTGTAGAACGATATTTAGCATTGCAAAAAGCATCTAAAGAAGAAAAAAATCTCCTTTCTCACATTACTAAATTAATAAATGATGGAGATATTGCTGCTGCAAAAGAATATTGCAACAAATCAAATAGTCCTGCAGCAAAAATGCTCGAAAAAGGGATCTCTAGATTAGGGAAGCCATTAGATAATATTGCTGCTTCTATTGAGAATACGGGTAAGCTTGAAGTAATGAAGTTAGAACAACGTATTAGCTTCTTAGCTACAGCAGCCGGTGCTGGTCCAATGATAGGTTTCTTTGGAACCACAGTAGGTATGGTTGTTGTTTTTATAGATCTTCAAAATGCAGCTAACCTAGAATTAAAAATCATTGCACCAGGTATAATGACAGCTATGATTACCACGGTGGGTGGATTAATTGTAGGGATTGTATCTTTCATGGGCTACAATTATTTAACAGCACGAATAGGACGAATTGTATATCAAATGGAAAATACAGCGATTGAATTTATGGATATTTTACACCAACCTGGTAAATAAAAAATCATGGATTTAGGCACTAGAAATAAAATTAAAATTGAAGGTGGAATGGCTTCCATGACGGACCTTGTGTTTTTACTACTCATATTTTTCATTATTATGAGTTTAATGTCAAACAATCAAACTCCAATCGATTTACCAAAACCAAGTGATGATATAAAGCCTGTTCAAGACCCTGTTCAAGCAACTGTTATTATTACAGAAAAAAATACTTATTTTGTTTTACCGGGCGAAACTGAAGCTCAAGCTAGGGAATTTGACGCTATAAAAGATAAGGTAATGGAAGAAGTAACTAAATCTGGAAAATCAAAACTGAAAATAGCTGGTCACAAAAAAGCAGCTTATGAAGCAATATTCAATGTACTCGCATTAGCTCAAGCTAATGGATGGGAACCTGTTTTAGCATACAATAAATAATTCAAAATGGCCTCTAATCCAATCGTAGATAAAAAAGATCAGCGCATCGGAATTATTTCTGCAATTAGTGTGTTGTTGGCTATTTTTATTTATTTAAAATTCGCTTACTTTTTGATGGCTGATCCTGCACCAAAAGATTATCCCGTTTTAGCAGAATTATCTCTTCCAACAGAGATCAACCTAAAAGAAATGAAAATTGAAGGTGGAGGAAGCGGAACACCAAGCAACGATCCTGTTGTTTCTGAACCTCAACAGCAAACAGAAAAAATAGCAACAAACGCGGAGTCTAAAACAGATATAAATACGGGGGAAAGTAATAAAACAAATTCACCTAATTCTGATAACACTGCATCAACAACCACAAAAGGGAACAATCCTTTTGGATCCGGTGGCTCAGGCGGAGGGAATAATGGAGGGAATGGAAAAGGATTTGGAGACGACGACGGAGATGGTAAAGGACCAGGAAAAGGAGATGGAATAGGACCACGAGAAACAAGATTAAGATTGACAGATGTTGCTTCTGTTTCTGATGCAATTGGAGGTAGAATCTATTTAAATGTTACTATAAATGCAGAGGGAAATGTAGTTAAAGTGGTCAATTTAAACAAAACTACAATTACGAATCAACTAATCATTAATCAAGTAATGAGTAATGTAAAGGGTACTGTAAAATACAATAAAATGCCCGGCACCACACCTCAAACGCAACAATTAGTTGTAAATGTGAGTGAAGAATAAAAGAAATGACCTATCAGCAATCAACGGAGTGGTTATTTAATCAATTCCCGTCATATCAAATCATTGGAAAAGTTGCTTACAATCCTGACATTACAAATACAATCAATCTTTGTAATGTCTTAAAAATCAAGTATGAAAACATCCCTTTCGTTCATGTTGCAGGCACTAATGGAAAAGGGTCAACAACGCAACACATTGCTTCAATCAGCATTGAAAAAGGACTGAAAACGGGAGTATTCACTTCACCTCATCTCGTCGACTTTAGAGAAAGGATCTCTGTAAATTCAACGCTTATTTCTGAGGAATATGTTATACAGTTTTGCGAAAAAATTAAAATTGCTAAGCTGAATTTTTCGCCCTCTTTTTTTGAAATCACTTTTGCTATGGCATTAGCATACTTTCAATTTAAAGAATGTGAACTTTGTATTATAGAAACAGGGATTGGCGGTCGATTAGACGCAACAAATATAATCACACCCATTTTATCGATAATTACCAATATAGGTTTTGACCATACAGACCTTCTAGGAGATACAATCACTAAAATAGCAAAAGAAAAAGCAGGCATTATAAAAAAAAATATACCCGTAGTAATCGGGGAATATCATCCAGAATCAATGCCTGTGTTTATTGAAAAAGCGAAAATACAAAACGCTGCAATTCATTTTGCATTCCACAAAGAATACGACTACAAATACTACCATGAAGGATACAAATCCATTAACGAAACAACAATCAGAACAGCCATTGAGTTATTAAAGGATCGTTTTAAATTTACCGATGAACACATCGAAAATGGCATAAAAAACCTATCAAAAAACACTGGTTTTAGAGCAAGAATGCAAACTATACAAACGCACCCTCTTGTGATTATTGATGTAGCCCATAATTTGGATGGTATACATCATGTTCTGAAAGAAATTTCCAAAAAAACAAAAGGGAAATTACACATCATCTATGGAGCAAGCGCTGATAAAGATATTGAATCTATTATTTCAATTTTTCCAGCTCAGTCCTCAATTTACTTTTGTGAATTCAGTAGTGAAAGAGCAACTAAATTAGCTAAATTTAAAGAAATAAGCACAAAAATAAACCAATCTTGTAGTTTTTTCAAATCAATAAAAGAAGCGTACCCAATCACAAAAAATACTGCTAATCAAGACGATACAATATTAATAATGGGTAGTTTTTTTTTAATTAGTGATTTTTTAATTAATTTTAATGTATAATCCTTGTTAAATTAAAACTAATCGTTATATTTGTCCTCACAAAAGAAAATCGATTCTTTTAAAAGGGAGATTAGCTCAGTTGGTTCAGAGCACCTGCCTTACAAGCAGGGGGTCGGGGGTTCGAGCCCCTCATCTCCCACACTAAATACAAAGCTTTACAGAAATGTAGAGCTTTTTTTGTTTTAGATGTGCACGTTTTTCGCTAACAATGTTAGTGTAAATCCAAGCTTACTGAGATTCTTCATTTTCTAAAGCATCAGCTATCCCCTATTTTTGCTCATCCCATTTTTCAAACCAAAAATAGTTTACGTTTTTCCACTAATTCTCTTATATTTACGACATAGCAAAGACAATTAAAAGAAAACCAACACATGATCACTGGAGAATTAAAATCACAAGTAGACAAGATATGGGAGTCCTTTTGGACAGGTGGAGTTTCAAATCCCTTAACAGTAATTGAGCAATTTACTTATTTACTGTTCATCAGGAGATTAGATGAAACTCAAATCATGGAGGAGAAGAAAGCCAACATGATTAAAAAGCCAGTATCCAATGTGATATTCACAGCTGAGCAACAAGAATTAAGATGGAGCTCTTTTAAGAATAAGGATCCAGAAACCATGTTTGACTTATTTAATAGACCTACAGTAGGTTCATTAAGTGTATTTGAACACATGAAACAAGTTGGAGATGTTGTAGGTGTTTTTGCGCATTACATGAAAGGGGCAACATTCATGATACCTACTCCACGTTTATTGGATCAGGTAGTGCAGATGGTTGATAAAATCAAGATGGAGGATAGAGATACCAAAGGGGATGTCTATGAATACCTACTTTCTAAAATTGCTACTGCAGGTACCAATGGGCAATTCCGTACACCAAGACATATAATTAGAATGATGGTGGATATGGTGCAACCTACTAAGGAAGATAC
>CAMDGH010000034.1 GCA_945897755.1 Chryseobacterium gleum
ACCAATTCAATCCCTAAGTTTGCAGCACGCCCTTTGATTACATCAATGGTTTGTGGGAAAGCAAATTCAGAAACGAAAAATTTATTTTTTCCTACTTTAACATCATTTCTAGAACGGGAATTAAAGAACATAAGCATTGCCTCAGCAGCAGCTGTTGCTTCATCCAACAACGATGCGTTTGCAATTTCCATTCCTGTTAAATCCAAAATCATGGTTTGGAAATTCAACAAAGCCTCTAAACGTCCTTGTGAAATTTCCGCTTGATACGGTGTATATGCCGTATACCATCCTGGGTTTTGTAATACATTCCTCAAAACCACCGAAGGAGTTATTGTATCGTTATATCCTAAACCGATGTATGATTTATACACCTTGTTTTTAGACGCTAACTCGTTGATATGTGTTAAGTATTCTTGTTCTGTCAAAGCATCCGAAATATGCAACTCATGTCCTAAGCGAATCGGAGCAGGAATTGTTTTATCGATTAATTCAGCGATGGATGAAACTCCAATTTTCGCCAACATAGCTAGCTTTTCAGCTTCATTTGACCCTATGTGTCTTTCAGAAAATGCACTCATTAATATACAGCTTTAAATGTGAGGCAAATATACGAGGAAAATAAAAAACAACTGATTTATTTAAAAGTATATTTACCGATTTATTAACCATTTATGAACCAAAATGTTTGTTTAATTAGCTAAAATATATTCAAATTCGGGTTTAAAATAGCTAGAAACACTTTTAAATGGAAAAAACAAGCTGACATCTCCAAAAGAATAAGGCGCAATTTCATAGGGGTCAAAAGTAAAATAAATCCCTTTCTCCGTAAGTTGAAAGTCTTCCGGGACCAAGAATTTCCCTGTTTCATAAAACCAATTTTCAGCATTGTTTTGTTGTAAAAATAATTTTTCCCCTAAAGAATGAAAGCCCTTTAGTTTTTCGGGTAAAATCATATCAGTCCACTTAACCGAAGACCCTGTCTTTAAATTGTATGTTAAAACAACACTGTGATGATCCGTATGGGAAGCCCCCAGAGCGTTTTCACTATACACAATAGCGATAGTCAACATGTCTTTATATGTTCCGCGCACAGTTACATTCATTTCAATAAACGCATCTTCATCGTATTTTACAACAAGATCATTTACCGTTTTAAAAGAGCCACCAAACATATCAAGCATTACAGAATCAATATCCGAATTAATCAAACCACTTAGAATAGAGTCTCCAGTCGCTATCAATTTATTTATGGTAAGTTGCGTACAAGTATCTTTGCGTAAGCTAATTGGATCGCAGTATTTTTTAACATGCTGAATACTATCAAACGAAATAAGGCAATACCCATGCTCTGTCTTCACCGTCTTCAAAGGTGACTTTTTTTTTGATTGACAGGATAGAATAAACAAACAAATAAATAAAAAACAGATGCATTTCATATAAAAAGAGATTATTATTCATTTACGTAAATAATGTGTTTAATGTTTACTTTTTAGAAAAAAGATTAACGCCATTTCAGTGATTGAATAACAAGGACGTATTTCTCAGTAGAAACAAAGAAAGAAAATCGACGCTTAACGTGGTTAACCTTAAATGATAAACAAAAAAACCGTGGAAAAAGGATGTAAATGAATGGCAAATTATCTCTGATAAAATCAGTATCTTTGAAATACGATTGCATTGTATAAAGACACGGAATGAAAAAACTAAAAGCAGAATTCAACATCCCAGAAATTAACACATGGAAAGAACTACTTACAAAAGAGTTAAAAACCAGTAATGGAGATGACCCACTAAGATATACCGATGAAATTGAAGAACTTACATTTCATGGGTCATATGAGCGTAAACAACACCATAAAATCACTAAAAAACAGAATTGGAAAATTGGTGTTCATCTAATCGTTGATTGTTGTAACCAAGCAAATAAAAAAGCACTTTCCCTTCTAAATCAAGGAGCAGACACATTGAATTTTGATATAACCAATACCACAGAACTAAACATCAACCAACTACTAGAATCGATTGAAATTAATTACATAAGCCTGTATTTCACTGTTCGAGATAAGCAACAAGAAAAAGAGGTCAACGAATGGTTCAAGACAAAAAAAACATTATTCCTCCATATAAGCACATCCGAAGAATCAGTAGATGCATACAAGATACATGCGCTAGGAGGAAATGCGACACAAGAACTCGCATTTGCATTATCAAAAGGAAAGTCACTCATTGAGCAAAACAAGGATACCCCAATTCATTTTACATTTGGCATTGGCACTGTTTTTTTGTTGGAAATTGCAAAATTCAGAGCATTTCATATCCTCTGGGATAAAATCACTACTCACTTAAATTTCCATCACAACTCATACATTACAGCCCAAACCGGATTTGTAACAAAATCATTAAAAGACCCCTATACAAACTTGTTGCGTCAAACTACCGAAAGCTTCTCTGCCGTATTGGGAGGCATAGATCAACTCATCGTTCAGCCATACGACTCACTATCGCAGCACGGAAGCTCTGTATTTACAGAAAGAATGTCCATAAACATATCCTTAATTTTAAAAGAAGAGTCAGAAATAAATCAGCTCGAAGATCCATTTTCAGGAAGTTTAGCTATTGAAAATCATACACATATCTTGTGCGATGCAGTATGGAAAGTAGTTCAAAAAATAGAATCCTTCGGCGGAAGCACTTCATCAAAAACAGAGTCCTTTTTAAAAACAGAAATCGAACGGATTCGAGAAAAAAGAGTTTCAAATATCCAAACAAAAAAACAAACATTCATCGGAATCAACAGCTATTTAAATCCAGAAAACAGTGCATTATGTTGGAAATCAGAAACTAAAGAATACCTAGGATTAAAAAACTTGATTTTAGAAAATAATTTTAATGCGCTAAAAAACAAAATCGCCTCGACAGATAAATAATGCTCACATGAATCATAAAATAGATTTATCAAATATTGATTGGAAAGACTTACCATCATCTAATCAGACAACAAAAGAAATTGAATCCGTTGAACACATTGGTTTCAAGTCAGGAATTGCTCCGTATTTAGGTGGTCCTTATGCTTCCATGTATACATCAAGGCCTTGGACAATCCGCCAGTATGCAGGGTTTTCTACCGCTGAAGAATCAAACGCTTTTTATAAACGTAATTTGGCAGCAGGACAAAAAGGACTATCAGTCGCCTTTGACTTAGCAACACATCGAGGGTACGACTCTGATCATCCAAGAGTTGTAGGTGATGTAGGGAAAGCAGGAGTAGCTATTGACTCCGTGCTCGACATGAAAATGTTATTTGACCAAATTCCCTTAAACGAGATGTCGGTGTCTATGACTATGAATGGAGCAGTAATTCCAATTTTAGCATTTTATATAGTTGCAGCAGAAGAACAAGGAGTAAGACAAGAACAGCTTTCTGGAACCATTCAAAATGATATTTTAAAAGAATTCATGGTTCGAAACACCTATATCTATCCCCCTGAACCTTCCATGCGGATTATCGCAGACATATTTGAATATACTACCAAACACATGCCGAAATTCAATTCAATTTCGATATCAGGTTATCATATGCACGAAGCAGGAGCAACAGCTGCTCAAGAATTAGCATACACCCTAGCCGATGGATTAGAATATTTACGTGCTGGAATAAAAGTTGGACTTGACATTGATGAATTTGCTCCACGTTTAAGCTTCTTTTGGGGAATTGGAATGAAGCCAATGGTTGAAATAGCAAAACTTAGGGCTGGCAGGTTATTATGGGCTAAAATTGTTAAGCAATTCGATCCAAAGAAAGAAAAATCAATGGCTTTAAGAACACATTGCCAAACATCCGGATGGAGTTTAACAGAGCAAGATCCATTTAACAATGTAACACGAACCTGTATCGAAGCATTAGCTGCCGTAATGGGAGGAACACAATCACTTCATACCAATTCCTTAGATGAAGCAATTGCACTTCCAAGCGATTTTTCTGCTCGAATTGCTAGAAACACACAACTTTTTTTACAAGAAGAAATTGGAATAACGAAAACAATCGACCCCGCGGAAGGAAGCATATACATTGAAAAATTAACCGAAGATTTATGTCTTCAAGCATGGGGTTTAATTGAAGAGGTTGAATCTTTAGGAGGTATGACAAAAGCCATTGAAGCAGGCATACCAAAATTAAGAATTGAAGAAGCTGCAGCACTAAAACAAGCGCGTATTGATTCAGAACAAGATATAATTGTAGGAGTAAACAGGTATCAAGTCACTGAAACTAATACAATGGAAACGCTCGACATAGATAACAATCACGTCCTTAACGAACAAATAAAGCAACTCGACGAAATTAAAAAAGATCGCGATGCACAACAGGTAAAAGAAAGCTTACTCAAGCTCACCAAAATTGCAGCAGAACCAAGCACAGGGAACCTACTAGAAACAGCAATTACCTGCGCTAGAAACAGAGCAACATTAGGCGAAATATCGAGTGCTTTAGAGGTTGTTTTTGGACGATATAAAGCAACTATTCGTTCGATTCAAGGCGTATACTCAAAAGGAATTATGGAAGACACTACATTCAAAAAAGCCCAGGCATTAGCAAACGAGTTTGCAGCATCAGAAGGGAGGAGACCGAGGATTATGGTCGCAAAAATGGGGCAAGATGGACATGATCGAGGAGCTAAAATCATAGCAACATCATTTGCCGACATTGGATTTGATGTAGACATAGGGCCATTATTCCAAACACCAGCAGAGGTAGCAAAACAAGCCGTAGAAAATGACGTACACATACTAGGTATTAGTTCGCTCGCAGCTGGACACAAAACATTAATCCCACAAGTCATTGAGGAATTAAAAAAATACAATCGCGCAGATATCATGGTAGTTGCAGGAGGCGTAATACCTCAAAAAGACTATGATTACCTCTATGAGATTGGCGTATTTGGCATCTTTGGTCCAGGTACAAAAATCCCTATAGCTGCGATTTCCATACTCGAATTGTTGATAAAGAGTAACCTACCCGAATAATAAGTATTTAAATTGATGTTATTTTTGCTTAACCATCATAAAAATCAGTAGCACATGAAAACGTATTCTTTATTTTTTTGTTTTTTGTTTTTAACATTCACAATCACTTTCGGTCAACCACCAAAATATGCCGACCTATTTGAAATGTATGCTGAAGAAAACTACAAAAAACTAATCACAAAAGCTGAAAAATATTGCCTTGATGAAAAAACCAAAAACGATCCATGGGCTCACTATTGGTTAGGTAAAGGCCTTTTCAGAATATCATTTCAGAATGACAGATCTTCTGATTTTAAAAATGCTGCTAGCGACGCTATCATTTCACTAAAAACGGCCCTTAAGAAGGATAAAAGTCACGATTTAATTGACAAAGAGAAAGATTTTTTCATTGAAGTAAAGAATTCCTTATTAGAGCAAGCCGTAAATGAAGCTACGGTAAAAAATCACAAAAAATGCGGTTTAATCTCTCGAAAATCCCTATCCTTATTTCCAGATGACATCCCTTCAAAACTTCTCGACGCATATTCTAAAAGTCAACTCAAAGAAATTCAACAAGCAGAAATTATATGGGTTGAAATAGAACATTCAATTCAAAACTTAAATTATTCCAATTGGACAGAGAAAGAGAAAGAAAATTTTCGTTTCATATTACTTTTTACCATTGACGAAATGATCAAAGACAAAAAAAGTAGTGAAGCAAAAAAGATTGCATTAAAAGCAAAAGAAATGTATCCAACAGACGAAGAAATAAATAAAAAAGTAAGTAGTTTTAATTAATACAAAACATAACTACAAAAAAGCCCAATCTACTTGTTCTTTTTCATCACAATATCTTCAAAAAATCACTTCGCATATTTGGCCTATTATATAATTACATTTGGTGTAAAAATCAATGAAGTAACGCAATTAAAATGAATCACATAAAAAAAGCCATCACATAATAGAGATGGCTTTTTTCATGTGATTAACAAGGTTCTATTTGATATCTAACAATTCAATTTCAAATACCAAATCACTGTAAGGTGGAATTACACCTGGCCTGCCTTGAGGTCCATATGCGTTAAAATAAGGGATAATAATAGTAGCCTTCCCTCCTTTTCCGATCAATGAAACACCTTCTTCAAAGCCTGCAATCATAGATTGCTCTTTAAATTTAAATTCCATCGGCTGATTTCGATCCTTAGAGCAATCAAACTTTTTCCCATCAGTCAACTTACCTGTATAATGCATAGACACCAATTGACCCTTAACAACCTTCTGTGGTGTTCCTTTATCAGAAATTATGTATACCAAACCCGAGGGTGATTGTTTTGCATGATGATAAGTTTTCTTTACCTCAGCAAACATAAACTTTTTGTATTCCTCTTGAGTCATAGCAGCAATTTTTTCTAACTTAGCTTTTATCGAATCTTCAAACGCTAACTTATTTACGTAAATCGCATCAAATTTAGCCGAAGGGTCATAATTTTTGAAATTAAGACCTACTCTAATAATGGCAAGGTGTCGGATTACAACATTTTCCAGCGGTTTATCAGCTGTGCCTTTCGCAACGTTCGCAATAGAGTCAATAACGTCAAAACCAGAAATCACCTTACCAAATATACTGTGTTTATTATCCAACCAAGGAGTAGCTTTGTGTGTAATAAAAAACTGACTCCCATTGGTATTCGGACCAGAGTTAGCCATTGAAAGAATCCCCGGTTCACTATGGCGTAAAGACGGTTCAAACTCATCAAAAAAAGAATAGCCAGGCCCACCACTCCCATCTCCTTTAGGACAACCCGCTTGAACCATAAAATCTTTAATTACCCTATGGAAAATCAATCCATCGTAGTATGGTTTTTCAGTTAATTGATTTAGCCTTGTTTTCTTTCCTTCCGCAAGAGCAACAAAATTAGCAACAGTTAGAGGTGCTTTATCATGCTCCAAACGAACAATAAAATCTCCTTTAGAAGTTTCAAACTTAGCATACAATCCATCTTCAAGAGATTGAGAAAACACATTAGTAGCAAGTAAAAGAAGTAAAATAAAACATGTTTTCATCTTATTTTTCTATTTTAATCAATTCAACATCAAAAATAAGGGCTGAAAAAGGTTTAATCGATGCAGTTGGAGAATTCTCCCCATAAGCTAATTCTTGAGGGATATAAAATCGGTACTTTGCACCTTCTTTCATTAATTGAACACCTTCAGTCCATCCTGGAATCACTTGATTTAAAACAAAGGTTATCGATTCACCTCGATCAACTGAACTGTCAAACACTTTACCGTCAATCGTAGTTCCGTGATAATGAACACGTACATTAGAATTAGAGATTGGTAAAGCACCCTCTCCCTCCTTAATCACCTCATATTGTAAACCAGAAGGAGTAATCTTCACCTTATTGTTTGTTCTTCTAATGTCAGCTAAAAACTGCTCCCCAGCAAGCTTGTTTCCTTCATTCAACTTATCAAGTTCTTTCTGTTTCACCGCTTGTTTTTCTTGAAAAAAAGAACTCAATACGGTATTTGAAGGATCTTCAATAATTGGTTTTTTACCTTCTAACTTATCTTTCATCCCTTGAAGTAAAATTTTAGTAGTAGCCTCAGGAAAATCTCTTAAGATGTTTTCGGCGAAGGTATTACCGATCAGGTATGAAACACTATCAATTTTTTTAAACGATGTTGATTTCTGAGCAAATAGAGAAAAGCATGAGCTCAATACAATGGTTGAAAGCACTAATTTATTCATAGTTATTTTATTTTTTATAGTGCAAAATTAACTAAATAAGGTCAGATAATTAGAATTCCAGATTAACACATTAAAAAATTTAATATAATTTCACATTTCATTACCATTTTATAAAAAGAGTTCTTTTACTTTTGCAGCATGGAACAAAAAGAAGATAAATTAAAGGAAGTAATTTCCCACGCAAAAGAGTATGGATTCGTATTCCCTTCATCAGAGATATACGATGGCTTATCAGCCACTTACGACTACGGTCAGTTGGGTTCTGAATTAAAAAACAACATCAAAAACTTTTGGTGGAAAGCAATGACTCAACTACATGACAACATCGTTGGTATTGACGCATCCATATTCATGCACCCAACAACCTGGAAAGCATCAGGCCATGTAGACGCTTTCAACGATCCATTAATAGATAATAAAGATTCTAAAAAAAGATATCGTGCAGATGTCTTATTAGAGGAGCACATGGAAAAGATTAGAATAAAAATCAATAAAGAAGTCGAAAAAGCCGCTAAAAAATTTGGGGAATCATTCGATGAAACCCAATTTACAGCAACAAATCCGAATGTACTTCGTAATGTTCAAAAAATTACGGAAATTGAGGATCGAATGAGAACTACGTTAGAAAACAATGATTTAGATGGCTTACAACAATTGATTATTGATTTAGAGATTGTATGTCCAATAAGCGGTACAAAAAACTGGACAGAAGTTCGTCAATTCAATTTAATGTTCTCAACCGAATTAGGTTCTGTTGCTGGAGACGCTTCAACCATCTACTTACGACCTGAAACAGCGCAAGGCATATTTGTAAACTTCTTAAATGTCCAGAAATCAGGAAGGATGAAAATTCCTTTTGGAATAGCTCAAATTGGAAAAGCATTTAGAAACGAAATTGTAGCCCGCCAATTTATTTTTCGTATGCGCGAATTCGAACAAATGGAAATGCAGTTTTTTGTTCGACCTGGAGACGAAATAAAATGGTATGAGTTTTGGAAAGACGCACGATTGAAATGGCACAAAGCGCTACAACTCGGCGAAAAAGATTACAGACTTCACGATCACATCAAATTAGCACACTATGCAAATGCAGCATGTGATATCGAATTCAACTTCCCTATGGGATTTAAAGAATTAGAGGGAATTCATTCACGAACAGACTTCGATTTAAAGCAACATGAACAATTCTCAGGAAAAAAACTACAGTATTTCGATCCTGAAATCAATGAAAGCTATGTTCCGTATGTGGTTGAAACATCCGTTGGACTTGACCGTCTCTTTTTAGCAATAATGAGTAATTCACTCAAAAACGAGACCTTAGATGACGGAAGTGAGCGTGTTGTTCTTTCTATTCCTGCTGCCCTTGCACCATTCAAAGTAGCCGTTATGCCATTAACTAAAAAAGATGGATTTCCCGAGAAAGCAAAAGAGATCATCGATTTGCTCAAATTTGATTTTACGTTCCAATACGATGAAAAAGATTCCATCGGAAAAAGATACAGAAGACAAGATGCAATTGGGACGCCATTCTGTATAACCGTAGATCATGAAACACTAGAAAACAATACAGTTACTATTCGAGATAGAGATACGATGGAACAAGTTAGAACATCCATCTCTGAGCTGCACTCCATGATCAACCAAAAAGTAAGTATAAGCACATTGCTTCAAGCTTTATAACTAGCATAATCTTGCAAAAAAGCCGAAACAGATCTGTTTCGGCTTTTTTGCATTTTACTCATTAACGAAGGTCTATGCTTATAATAAAGATCTGTTTTTCAAATTTAAGTCGCTTAACTTATGAAAATAAGCATGGTCAGAAAAGCGTTGTAATGCATCTAAATGCTCAATCCGATGACAATCCGAAGCCACAAAATCTACAAATCCATTATCAATCATAAAAAATGCTTGTTGTTGCACATCTGGTCCATAATGGCCTATGATAGACAATAGATTTAATTGAATTAACACCCCATTATCACGATAAGATTGCATCATCTCAGGTTGATTAAAATAATAGGAATAACGTTCGTAATGTGCAATAACAGGAATGTAATTATTCACTTTTAAATCAAAGATCAGTTTTTCAGTTTGAAATGGTTTACAAAAGAATGAATATTCAAAAAGAACGTGACCCGAAGAGAAAGGAAGTAAGCCATTTTCTAACACTTTAGGAAATAAACTATCTTCCACATTATACTCAGCAGATGCCTCAATAATAATATCAGAAACCCCTATCCGAGCTAATTCAGTGCGTACCTCTTCTAATTTCTGGAGAATTATTTCCGGAGAATTATTATAGCAATCCTGCATTACATGAGGAGTAGTGATCAGTTTTTTATAACCCATTTCACGAAATTTCAAAATCATTCCAATGGAATGGTCTAGCGATTGAGCACCATCATCAATACCTGGAAGTAAATGACTATGGATATCCACACCAATTGTAGAAAAATCAAAAGGAGGCAAAACAACCTCCTCTTTTTTATTTTTATTTAACCAAGAAAATAAACCCATGATTACCGATTAGAATACATTGTTTCATAATACTTTTGATACTCACCACTCGTAACCTCTTTTACCCATTCTTGGTTTTCTAAATACCAGTCAACTGTTTTTTCTAATCCTTCTTCAAAACGAATAGATGGTCTCCATCCTAATTCACTTTCTAATTTCGATGCATCTATTGCGTAACGCAAGTCATGTCCAGACCTATCTTTAACATAGCTTATCAAAGCAGCTGATTCTCCATCAGCACGTCCTAATTTTCTATCTAATAAGGCACACAAAAAATGAACTAAATCAATATTTTTCCATTCATTCAATCCGCCGACATTGTATGATTCACCGTAAGTTCCATGAAGAAAAATAGTTTCTATTGCTCTTGCATGATCTTCTACCCACAACCAATCACGAATATTTTCACCTTTTCCATAGACAGGAAGTGGTTTCATCGACACTATATTTTGAATCATTAAAGGAATTAATTTTTCCGGAAAATGATGACTTCCATAATTATTTGAGCAATTAGAAATTTTTACAGGAAAATGATAGGTGTGAAAAAAAGCATTCACAAAATGATCTGAAGCGGCCTTAGAAGCAGAGTAAGGACTTCTTGGATCGTAAGAAGTTGTTTCAGTAAACAATCCTTCTTGACCTAAAGAGCCGTACACCTCATCTGTTGACACATGATGAAAGGTATGTTTTTCAGACAAATCCCAGTGTTTTTTCGCACAATTTAATAAATTCAATGTTCCAATAACATTTGTCGTAGCGAATTCTAAAGGGGATTCTATCGAACGATCCACATGAGACTCAGCCGCTAAATGAATCACATCCGTAATTTGATATTCAGAAAAGACACGTTCAACATCGGATACTAAGCAGATATCACCTTTAAAAAATCGGTAATTTGGCTTATCGCTAAGGTCTTTTAAATTGGATAAATTACCTGCATAAGTTAACTTATCAAAATTAACAATCGTGTGTTCAGGATACTTTGAAACAAACAAACGAACTACATGTGAACCAATAAAACCTGCACCTCCTGTAACTAATATATTCACTACTTATTTTTTAAACGTTACAAACTCCAATATTGCAATTCCTTTATTTTACCTCTAAATACGCCTTTCACATCCACAAAAATGCCTTGTCCTCCTTTTAAAATCGATTTAAAATAAGCTTCATCTAAGTGAATAAATTCTTTGTGATTAACAGCAACAATAATAGCATCGTAAAAATCCGATGGCTCTTGATGAAGACTAATTCCATATTCATGTTCCATTTCAATCGAAGAAGCATGCGGATCAACTAGGTCAACAGAAACCTGATAGGAGATCAATTCACGAACTACATCTACCACTTTTGTATTCCGAACATCAGAGACATCTTCTTTGAAAGTAGCTCCCATAATCAGCACTCGAGTGTCTTGAATATGCTTGCCTTGAGCCAACATTTTTTTCACCGTTTGCTTTGCAACATAAGCACCCATCGAATCATTTACAAAGCGTCCACTTGTAATTACTTTTGAATTATAACCTGCTTTAGCAGCTTTATGCGTTAAATAATATGGATCTACACCAATACAATGCCCTCCTACTAACCCAGGTGAAAACTTCAAGAAGTTCCACTTCGTTCCAGCAGCTTCAAGCACATCGAAGGTGTTGATATTAAGCTTGTTAAAAATAATTGACAATTCATTAATCAATGCAATATTTACATCTCTTTGTGTATTTTCAATGATTTTGGCTGCCTCTGCAACTTTAATGGTAGCAGCCCTGTGAACACCAGCATCAACGACAATCTTATAGGTATCTGCTATATTATTAAGAGACTCATCACAGCAACCAGAAACAACCTTTATGATGTTTCTTAAAGTATGTTCTTTGTCCCCCGGATTAATTCGTTCAGGAGAATAACCAAGCATAAAATCATCTCTAAATTTAAGACCTGATTCTCTTTCTAGAACAGGAACACAATCTTCTTCTGTACAACCTGGATAAACCGTTGATTCAAATACGACATAATCTCCTTTTTTCAATACTTTTCCAACTGTAGAAGAAGCACCCAACAACGGTTTTAAATCTGGCACATTTGCATCATCGATTGGAGTAGGAACAGCCACAATAAAGAAAGTTGCCTCCTTTAAATCATCTAAATCTGCTGTAAATTGAATGTCACACCCTTCAAAATCTGATGCAACTAATTCCTTACTTGGATCAACATGATCTCGCATCATAGCAACACGTTCTTTGTTGATATCAAAACCAATCACTTTTACTTTTCTAGCAAATTCCAATGCAATTGGTAAACCAACATAACCTAAACCGATTACGGCAAGTTTTGTTTCCTTATTAATTAACTTTTGATAAATTGAGTTGCTCATTTCTTACATTATAAATACGTTCAATAATCTCTACTACTTTTAATCCTTCCAAGGCATTTGTTGTAGCTGATGCCTTTCCTTTTAATGTTTGAATTACATTTGAAATTAAAAAGTGATGGTTTGCTGCCGACCCTTTGTAGGGACCATAATCATTAGCAGGACTTGATTCTGCTAATATTGGCATCTCATATCCAGGGATGTTACACACTTCAACCTCATTCATGTATTGACCTCCAATTTTCACACTTCCTTTACTCCCAATAATTGTCATCGAACTCTCCAGATTTCGATCTACAACAGAAGTAGAATAATTAATAGATCCCATGCCACCATTCAAAAAATCGAACAATACTAAGCCAGAATCTTCAAAGTCTGTAGAATTTTTATGCGTAAAATCCGCAAAATTTCCTTTTATATTGGTGATATCTCCAAACAACCAATACATAATATCAATAAAATGAGAAAATTGAGTAAACAAGGTCCCTCCATCGAGCTCTTGAGTACCTTTCCATCCCCCCTTTTTATAATAACGGTCGTCACGATTCCAATAGCAATTTAACTGAACCATAAAAATATCACCCAAAATAGATTCTTCAATCACTTTTTTAATCCATTCTGATGGCGGTGAGTACCTATTTTGCATCACACAGAAAACACTACGGGACATTTGTAAGGATTTGAAAATCACTTTTTCACATTCGTCCTTCGATAAACCCATTGGTTTTTCACATACAACGTGTTTTCGAGCTTCCAGAGCCTTGATGGATTGCTCTGCATGTAAGCCATTAGGAGTACACACATTAACAACATCGAACTCTAAGTTTGAAGTTAAGAGTTCTTCCATCGAATTAAAAAAGGGAATTTCTTTGTCTATACCACATGCTTCGGCACTTCTAATATCTACCATAGCAACTAATTCTGCTTCAGGATCACGCGAAATCATTTCAGCATGTCTTTTACCGATATGACCAGCGCCTAACACAGCGAACTTTACTCTTTCGTTCGAAATAATCATTTGCTTAATTTAAAAACATTATTATTAATTAATTTATACGTTTCGCTACTTTCTGAGCACACAGCAATTCCTTCCACATTAAATTCAAGTCTTTGACCAAACTCACTCATCCAACCCAATTGGCGCGCAGGATTACCTACAACCAAAGCATAATTTGGAACATGCTTCGTGACTACAGCACCAGCACCAATAAAAGCAAACTCTCCAATATCATGTCCACAAACAATTGTTGCATTTGCTCCAATAGTAGCACCGCGCTTAACCGTAGTTCTTAAATAGGCGTTCTTTCTATTTACCGCACTTCTAGGATTAATCACATTTGTAAAAACCATTGAAGGGCCTAAAAACACATCGTCTTCGCAGACAACTCCGGTATAAATAGATACATTATTTTGGACCTTTACATTTTTACCCAAAATTACATCAGGAGATATCACCACATTTTGACCAATATTACAATTTTCACCAATCACACAATTTGGCATAACATGAGAGAAATGCCAAATTTTCGTTCCTTTCGCAATTGAACAACCAGCATCAATAATAGCTGAATCATGTGCAAAATATTCCATTATTTTAAAATGTATTTTTCAAAATCATTATGCTCTTTATGGTGTAATTCCTCATCAGAAAGAGAGCAGAAATACTCATACGTCAGCTTTAATCCATCCGCGCGATTTACTTTAGGTTGCCAATCCAAGAGTTCAATTGCCTTTGAAATATTTGGTTGTCGTTGTTTCGGATCATTCACCGGCAAATCGTGGTAAACTACCTTTTGATCAGTATTTGTCAATTTTATGATTTCTTCCGCAAATTGACTAATCGTTATCTCGTCTGGATTCCCAATATTCACTGGTTCTGCGTAATCGGAATGTAATAAACGGTAGATACCTTCTACCAAATCATCCACATAACAGAAAGAACGTGTTTGTGATCCATCTCCAAAAATCGTTAAATCTTCTCCTCTTAATGCTTGACCAATAAAGGCTGGTAAAACACGGCCATCATTCAAACGCATTCTTGGACCATAGGTATTGAATATGCGTACAATTCGAGTTTCTAAACCATGATACGTATGATAGGCCATAGTCATTGCTTCTTGGAATCGTTTTGCCTCATCATAAACACCTCGTGGCCCTACTGGATTAACATTTCCCCAATATTCTTCTGGTTGGGGATGCACCGTAGGGTCTCCATACACCTCTGAAGTAGAAGCAATTAATACTCGTGCACCTTTCACCTTTGCTAAACCCAAACAATTATGAATTCCTAAAGAACCCACTTTAAGTGTTTGTATCGGGATTTTTAGATAGTCAATCGGACTTGCTGGTGAAGCAAAATGAAGAATATAATCAAGTTCACCAGGAACATGAATAAATTTAGAAACATCATTATTATAAAATTCAAACTGTTCAAGCATGAATAAATGTTCAATATTTTTAAGTCTTCCTGTAATCAGATTATCCATGCCAATAACATGATACCCTTCCTTGATAAAACGGTCACATAAATGGGACCCTAAAAAACCTGCAGCACCCGTAATTAAAACTCTTTTTTTTCTTTCCATTAATTTTCAGTTTGAACCAATGATGAAACAACCGAACGACCTATGGAGCTATAATAAAAACCCCTTTCATTCATTTCTGTTAAATCGAATAAATTTCTACCATCAAAAACCACTTTATCCTTCATTAAAGAAGCCATTCTATCAAAGTCTGGATTTCTAAAAAGTCCCCATTCAGTACAAATAATCAATGCATCTACCTCTTTTAATGCGTCATATTCATTTACCGAAAATGAAATCTTATCACCCATTAATTGAGATACGTTTTCCATAGCTTCTGGATCAAATGCAACAACCTGCACACCAGCATCCAACAATTCATCAATAATATATAAAGCTGGAGCTTCTCGAATATCGTCGGTATCTGGCTTAAAAGCTAAACCCCAGAGCGCAATTTTCTTTCCTGAAAGATTTCCTCTAAAATAATTTTTAATTTTAGGAATAATAATCGTTTTTTGCGATTCATTCACAGCCATTACCGACTTGAGAATCTCAAAAGAAAAATCATTTTCTAGTCCAGACTTAACAAGAGCCTGAACATCTTTTGGGAAACAGGATCCTCCATAACCAATACCAGGAAATAAAAATCGTTTTCCAATACGGTCATCCGAGCCAATACCTATACGAACTTTGTCTACGTCAGCACCTACCTTTTCACAAAAATTAGCAATTTCATTCATGAAGGTAATCTTAGTCGCTAAAAACGAATTTGCAGCATACTTAGTAAGTTCAGCTGATTTTTCATCCATAAAAATAATTGGATTTCCTTGTCGCACAAAAGGCTTATACAATTGACCCATTACTTTTTTAGCTCGTTCTGACGAAGAACCAATTACAACGCGATCTGGCTTCATGAAATCGTCAACAGCAAAGCCCTCACGTAAAAATTCAGGATTAGAAACAACGTCAAACGAAACACGTGCATTTTCTTGAATTGCTGCATACACTTTTTCAGCTGTTCCAACAGGAACAGTACTCTTATCAACAATCACCTTATAATCTTCCATCAGATGACCTAACTCTTTTGCCACTCCTAAAATGTAAGACAAATCAGCTGATCCATCTTCACCAGGAGGAGTTGGGAGCGCTAAAAAAATGATTTCAGCATCTTTAATGCCATCAACTAAACTGGTCGTAAAGGTTAATCGATTTGTTTTAATATTTCGCTCAAACAAAACGTCTAAATGTGGTTCATAAATTGGAATCACACCGCTACGTAATTTAGCTACTTTTTCCTCATTAATATCTACACAAACAACCTGATTACCTGTCTCTGCAAAACATGTTCCAGTAACAAGTCCTACATAACCTGTTCCAATAACCGCTATTTTCTTCATGAATTTTTCGTGATAAATAATTTAATATGCTGGCAAATATACTCTAATTGTTCTTCTTCAAATTCTGTATGAATTGGAAAAGAAAGTACTTGTGACGTTAATTCATTAGTTACAGGTAAATCCATATCCGATAATCCAAAAGACTTAAACATACCTTGTTTGTGAGCAGGGATAGGATAATAAACCATTGAAGGTATGTTGTTTTCCGATAAATACTGAACTAATTTATCCCGATCAACACCATTCAACTTCACCGTATACTGATGAAAAACATGCGTTGAATGAGCAGCTCTAAATGGAGTAGTAATTTGAGAAATCCCTTCAAATGCACGATCATAATAATCTGCTACAGCCCTTCTGGCAGCACAATAAGTATCTAAATGCTTTAATTTTATTTTTAATATCGCAGCCTGAATAGTATCTAATCGAGAATTACAACCAACCACTTCGTGGTGGTATTTTATACGTTGACCGTGATTTGCAACTTTTTTTAATTCAGCAGCTAAATTAGCATCATTGGTATACATTGCTCCCCCATCACCATAGCATCCTAAGTTTTTAGACGGAAAAAAAGAAGTGCATCCTACATGCCCTATAGAACCTGTTTTTGAAATACGACCATCTTTGTGAAAATAATCACAGCCAATTGCTTGCGCATTGTCTTCAACAACAGCCAGCTTATGTTTAGAAGCAATCTCCATGATTTCATCCATTGAAGCCGCTTGGCCATACAAATGAACTGGAACGATCGCTTTTGTTTTTGATGTTATAACAGCTTCAATCTTAGATGGATCAATACAAAAAGTGAATGGGTCTACATCTACAAAAACGGGTATCAAACCCAACAATGCAATTACTTCTGTCGTAGCAATATAGGTAAACGAAGGAGTGATCACTTCATCACCCGGCTTCAAGCCAAGCGCCATAAGAGCAATCTGAAGTGCGTCGGTACCGTTTGCACAAGGAATAACGTGATCTACAGAAAGGTAAGTTTCAAAATCGCGCGCGAAATCACTTACTTCCTGCCCATTTATAAAATTTGCATTTTGAATTACATTAGAAACTGCAGAATCAACTTCAGTTTTAATATGCTGATATTGACTCTGTAAGTCAACCATTTGAATTTGCTTCATTCGAATTAAAGAAATGTTTAAGCTATGACTATTAATCAGATTACAAATTTAAACAAATAAGTTTACAACTATATAGTAAAATTTTACTAAACTTACATGTTACATTTTTTATTAACTAGTTTAGTGAACATAAAGCAATTATTATCTTTTTTACAAATAACACGTGGGAAAATAATTCCATTTCTTTTTTTATTCGTTTCAGTTTCGTTAAATGCTCAGAGAGCTATTTCTACTGAAAAAATAGGCACATCTTTATTGGGGTTTCACTTCGGATTAAATCAACCAACAAACGACTTAGAAAATCGATTTGGATTGTTGAATCACATCGGAATTATGTCGGGATATAAAACAAAACGAAACTGGTTTTTTGGTATAGATGGAAATTTTATTTTTGGAAATACGATTAAAGAAACCTCACTATTAGACAATCTAAAAGATGATCAAGGTAATATTACAGACATAAACGGGGATATTGCTCAAGTAATTCTTTCTGGGCGAGGGTTTAACACCAACCTTACTGTTGGTAAAATAATACCGATTATTGGGCCAAACAAAAATTCAGGTATATTCATTCATAGTGGCATTGGAATCATTGAGCACAAAATCAGAATTGAATCCAACAAACAAGTTATACCTCAAGTGGAATTAGAGTACAAAAAAGGATATGATCGTTTGGCATTAGGTTACTGTATTCATGAGTTTATAGGATACATTCACCTTTCGAATAATGGACGAATTAATTTTTATGGCGGTTTTTATGCACAACAAGGATTTACAAAAAACCAACGGACACTTAATTTTGATCAAGTTGACGTAAAAGTTTCGACTTTAACAAGAAAAGATTTCAGTTATGGATTTAAAGTAGGTTGGTTTATTCCGATATACAAAAGACAAACGAAAGAATATTATTACAATTAATGAATACATTATACACTTTAGGAATTCGTTTCTACTACTTACTAATCTGTTTTCTTCAGTTATTTAACGAAAAAGCTAAAAAATGGATTATAGGGAGAACGAAAGCGAACACAAACTGGCCAAAAGAAATCGATAACAATAACACCTATTGGTTTCATTGTGCATCATTAGGAGAGTTCGACCAAGGATTGCCCGTTATGAATGAATTTAAAAAAAGAGACCCCTCACTTTATATCGTCGTTACTTTTTTTAGCCCATCTGGCATGGAACACTATCACAAAAGAAAACATTGTGCTGACTATGTATTTTATTTGCCAATCGACACTCCGAATAATGCACGTAAGCTGATTGAACACTTTAAACCAAAAAAAATATTTTTCATCAAATATGAATTTTGGCTAAACTACATATTTGAAGCAAAAAAAAAATCGATTCCAACATACAGTATAAGCAGTATTCTTAGACCAAATCAAGTTTATTTTAAAGGTTACGGCGGTCTATTCAGAAAAGGGCTTAAAAGTATGGAGACATTTTTTGTGCAAACAAAAGAGACCGAAAAATTGCTTAACTCAATCGATATATACAATGTCGTATTAACCGGTGATACCCGATTTGACAAAGTCATTGAAAACAAATCACTAGCGAAACAAGACGAAACACTAAACTTATTTCTTAAGGGTGAAAAAGCGCTAATTCTAGGCAGTTCTTGGAAAGAAGAAGAAGAAATACTAGAACAAATGATGAACAACTCGAATATAAAACAAAAAATCATCATCGCACCACACGACATAAGCGAAACCCACCTTAGCCAAATAGAATTTCGATTTAAAGGGAATATAGAACGATATTCAAATTACACTGAAAATAAAAGGTGTCAAATTCTTTTGATTGATAGTATAGGAAAACTGTCAAATGCTTATTTTTATGGTGAGGCAGCATTTATTGGAGGCGGTTTTACGGGAAGTCTTCACAATATTTTAGAGCCAGTAGTATTTGGTCTACCCGTGCTTTTCGGACCAAAACACAGTAAATTCCCTGAAGCACAACAATTTATAGATCTTGGAATTGCTTTTGAAATTCAAACCTATGAAGGCCTTGAAGCTGGATTAGCTTTAATTAAAACAAACAAAAAAGAGCTCGAAAAAAAATGCATTGATACAATTCATTTATCTGCTGGAGCAGCCAATAAAATTGTAGACTTTATGTATAAAAATGCTACTTAAAATCCATGGCTTTTAACGTATTCATCATCAAAGAAGCAATCGTCATTGGACCAACACCACCGGGAACAGGTGAAATGAATGCGCATTTGTGAGCAACTTGATCAAAACATACATCCCCAGAAAGTTTCCAGCCAGACTTTTTTGAAGAATCTTCAACCCTAGAAGTTCCGACATCAATAACAACAGCACCTTCCTTAACCATATCAGCAGTAACAAAATTAGGCTGACCAATCGCTGCAATTAAAATATCAGCAGACCTGCAAATTTCCGATAAATTTTGAGTCAGACTATGCGTAAGCGTTACGGTACAATTACCTGGATTTGTATTTCTAGTTAGCATAATACTCAAAGGAGTTCCAACGATATTAGATCTTCCAATAATAACACAATGCTTCCCCTCTGTCTCAATCTGATTTCGTTTCATTAATTCTAAAATTCCAGCAGGAGTAGCTGATAGAAAACCAGGCAAATTCAGCACCATCTTTCCTATGTTAGCCGGATGAAAACCATCAACATCTTTCTTAGGATCAATCGCCAGCGTAATCTTCATTTCATCAATATGATTAGGCAGTGGCAATTGAACAATGAAACCATCAATACTAGGGTCGTTATTTAATGAAATCACTTTTTTTAATAATATCTCTTCAGAAACTGAATCATCATATCGAATCAAAGTGCTTTCAAAACCACATTCTTCACAAGCTTTTACCTTAGAAGCAACATAAGTCATTGATCCCCCATCAGTACCAACCAAAATAGCGGCTAAATGAGGTATTTTTTTTCCTTCCTGCTTGCGTAATTTGACCTCTAAAGCCAGTTCATTTTTTATCGTTTGAGAAGCGGATTTACCGTCAAGTAGTTTCATACAATGTAAGATTAAAGTAACAAAGGTATACATTAGAACTTTGAGAACTAATAAAAAACAAACTTGCATTTGAATAAATAGATGAAAAACACAATGAGATTTTTCTAAGCTCGAAAAATGAACTAAATTTACATACTATGATTACAAAAAAAATCAACATAAGAAATTTAACCATCAATGAACTTCAAAGTTCTATTCTCGAATTTGGAGAAAAACCATTTCGTGCAAAACAAGTATACGAATGGTTATGGAAAAAAAACGTAGGGCATTTCAATGAAATGACAAATTTATCTACCCAATTTAGAGGCCTATTAGAATCAAACTACATCATCGATAAAATAAAATTAGACGATCAACAAATCAGCAATGATAAAACAATAAAATGTGCTTTTGAAGTTTCCCCGGGAAATGTAGTTGAAGGAGTTCTAATACCTACAACAAATAGAACAACAGCTTGTATATCATCACAAGTAGGCTGTAGTTTAGCATGTACATTTTGTGCAACAGGCAAATTAAAACTATTAAGAAATCTTACTGCAGGTGAAATTGTTGACCAAGTAGTATATTTAAAAAATCAAGCAGAAGATCGTTATCAGAAACCATTGTCAAACATCGTTTACATGGGAATGGGAGAACCATTACTAAACTATAAAAACGTATTACGTTCTACTGAAATAATCACATCTGATAAAGGTTTAGGAATGTCTCCAAAACGGATAACCGTATCAACAGCAGGAATAGCAAAAATGATCAAACAGCTTGGAGATGATGATGTGAAATTTAATCTAGCACTTTCACTTCATGCCGCAAACGATGAGAAAAGGAATAAAATCATGGAAATTAATGAATCTAACAACTTAGAAACATTGAAAGATGCCCTAATTTACTTTCACGAAAAAACTGGTTCAAGAGTCACATTTGAATATATTATATTTCAAGATTTTAACGATACACTAATGGATGCTAAAGAATTAGCTGAATTTTGCAAATGCGTACCCTGCAAAATAAATATTATAGAATATAACCCAATTGATGGAGAACCCTTTAAACAAGCAAGTTTAGAAAAAGTAACTGCTTTTGCAAACTTCCTAGAGGAAAGAAACCTCATCGTAAACGTTAGGAGAAGCAGAGGGAAAGACATCGATGCAGCATGTGGGCAACTAGCAAATAAAAATAAAGCGATTATCGCTTCTGAAAGAATCTTCAAAACAAATTAAAGAATAAGACCCTTGCAAAAACCCGAACTCTTCATTGAATCAAAAATTTAACATCCTCATTTACAACAGAAAACTCCGGTGTTAAATTTTTAAACCGCTCGATTTATAACTTTTGCAACGGTCTTAGAATCTATCATAACTAAAGAATACTAAGAAACAAAAAAAGAGGCTATTGAATAGCCTCTTTTTTTGTTTCTTAGTTATAGAAATTTTATTTTTTAAGCGCTTCAGCACCACCAACAATTTCCAAAATCTCATTTGTAATAGCAGCTTGACGTGCTTTGTTATACGTTAATGTTAATGATTTTTTCAACTCCTTAGCATTATCGGTTGCTTTATGCATAGCTGTCATACGAGCACCATGTTCAGAAGCATTTGAATCTAGCAATGATTTAAAAAATTGAGTTTTTAAAGACTTCGGAATCAATTCAGAAACGATATCTGATTTTGAAGGTTCAAATAAATAATCATTTGTTGACGAAGATATACTCTCAGTAGGCAATAAAGGTAAGAATTGTTCTACCTTAACTTCCTGAGCACTCGCATTGATAAATGAATTGTATACAATTACAACTTTATCGTATTTTTTCGCTAAAAATAACTTAGAAACACTATCCGCTATGTGCGCAGCATTTGTATACGATAATTCGGAGAAAATATCCAACACACCAACAGAAGCATTATCAACCCTTAAGGAACTTCTTCTAAACGCATCTGTAATTTTCTTTCCAAAACACAAGACATTTACCGAAGCGTTCGGATAAGTTACATTAATTAATTCATTCGTTCGCTTGATGATATTATTATTAAAACCACCACATAAACCCCTATTAGAAGATACAGCCAAAATAAGAATATTCTTTTCATCTCTTACTTGAGAATACTCATTTTCGGATAAATCTAAGGATGCAGTTAAATTACCTAAAATTTCCTGTAGCTTTATAGAATAAGGCTTCAACTGAGTGATCGCATCCTGAGCACGTTTCAACTTAGCAGCAGAAACCATTTTCATAGCGGAAGTAATCTGCATC
Organism: Chryseobacterium gleum; assembly: GCA_945897755.1. GTDB lineage: Bacteria > Bacteroidota > Bacteroidia > Flavobacteriales_D > Crocinitomicaceae > CANHVK01. The sequence continues at coordinate 22,945 of CAMDGH010000034.1, forward strand.
GTTGAAGATACCGAAGTAATTCTATTTTTTATTTCTTTTAAGTTAGCCATACCAATAAAATAAATGGAGTATTATACGCTAATAGAATTAATATTTAGAAGCAATTTCTTTTGCTACTTTGGTTAAGGTATCCGTAATTTCATCCGTGTATTTACCAACCCTTAGAGCCGTTAATACATCTGAATGCTTAGCCTCTAAATAGTTTAAGTACTCTATCTCAAATGCTTTAACTTTGTTTACTGGAACCTTTTGAATCAAGCCCTTGGTACCTACATAAATAATAGCAATTTGTTTTTCAACTGAAAAAGGCTCACCATCTTGTTGTTTCAAAATCTCAACATTACGAATTCCTTTATCAAGCACATATTTAGTAGATGCATCCAAATCAGAACCAAACTTAGCGAATGCTTCCAACTCTCTATATTGAGCTTGATCTAATTTTAAAGTACCTGCAACTTTTTTCATTGATTTAATCTGTGCATTACCTCCAACACGAGATACAGAAATACCAACGTTAATCGCTGGGCGAACTCCCGCATTAAACAGGTCGCTCTCTAAGAAAATTTGACCGTCTGTAATCGAAATTACGTTTGTAGGAATATAAGCTGATACATCACCTCCTTGAGTTTCGATGATTGGTAATGCAGTTAAAGATCCTCCCCCTTTTACAATGCCTTTTAATGATTCTGGTAAATCATTCATTTCTGAAGCAATTTTATCATCATTGATGATTTTTGCAGCACGTTCTAATAAACGAGAGTGAAGGTAGAAAACATCACCAGGATAAGCTTCACGCCCTGGTGGACGACGAAGTAAAAGAGAAACCTCACGGTATGCAACCGCTTGTTTCGATAAATCATCATATACAATTAATGCCGGTCTACCCGAGTCACGGAAAAACTCACCAATCGATGCACCAGTCATTGGAGCATAAAACTGCATTGGAGCAGCATCAGAAGCATTTGCAGCAACAATAACGGTATAAGCCATCGCTCCAGCCTCTTCTAATTTCTGAACAATACCTGCAACAGTAGATCCTTTTTGACCAATAGCTACATAAATACAGAAAACAGGTTCACCCCTATCGAAAAATTCTTTTTGATTTATAATCGTATCAATAGCAACCGTAGTTTTACCAGTTTGTCTGTCGCCGATAATTAATTCACGTTGACCTCTTCCAACCGGAATCATAGAGTCGATTGACTTGATACCAGTTTGCAATGGTTCAGTAACAGGTTGACGGTAAATTACACCTGGTGCTTTACGCTCAATCGGCATCTCATACAATTGACCTGTGATTTCACCTTTACCATCGATTGGGTTACCTAATGTATCCACAACACGACCAACCCTTCCTTCACCCACTTTAACAGAAGCAATACGACCTAAACGCT
>CAMDGH010000035.1 GCA_945897755.1 Chryseobacterium gleum
AATTATTGATAAACTTAAAAAAAAAAACATGAACAAATCAGAATTGATTGACGCAATCTCAGCTGAGTCTGGATTAACAAAAACTGACTCTAAAAAAGCTTTAGAGGGATTTATCACTGCAACTTCTACTGCATTGAAAGCTGGAGATAAATTATCTTTAGTAGGTTTTGGTTCATTTTCTGTTGCTAAAAGAGAAGAAAGAACTGGTCGTAATCCACAAACTGGTAAAGAAATTAAAATCGAAGCTAAAAACGTTATCAAGTTTAAAGCTGGTTCAGAATTAAATGAGACTGTTAATTAATAGTGTTTTCAAATTCATTAAAAGGTAACTAGAAATAGTTGCCTTTTTTTTTACTCATTTTTTCATGATTGAGAAAAAAATATTAGCTGAATTTTACCAACTTATTACGGATAATAAAAAACAATTATTCGATCAAATTTCTTCACAACGAACTAAACACGTTACTGTTGTTGTTGAAAATGTTTATCAAGAACATAATGCTAGTGCAATATTGAGATCATGTGATTGTTTTGGAATTCAGGAATTACATGTCATTGAAAAAAATAATCAATATAAAGTTCAACGAGATATTGCTCTAGGTGCTGGTAGATGGGTTGATTTATTTAATTATAATAAAGGTAATAGCGTAACGTTAGATTGCCTCTCTAAATTAAAAACAAGAGGTTATAAAATAATAGCGACTTCTCCATATGCAACGGAATCAATTTTTGATATCGACATCTCTGAGCCAATGGCTTTTGTTTTCGGAACTGAGCGTGAGGGAATTAGTGATGTTGTTAAAGAAAATGCAGATTCATTTGTCCAAATTCCAATGTACGGATTTACTGAAAGTTTTAATATTTCAGTTTCAGTTGCTATACTTCTAACTACTATTCGTCAACGTTTAGAAAGTTCTGATTTTTATTGGAAATTAACCTCTGAAGAACAAATCATTTTGAAAAACAAATGGTGTAAAAAAATACTAAATGGAGGTGAGTCCATGGAGAAATTATTTAGGGAAAAACATTCTTAAATAATATTATTCACTAGTATCAAACACTCATATTCCTAAAATAATGTATATTTAGCTATATATTATATATTAAGATGGAAATTTACGTATTAAATACGGGTTTTTTTAAACTTGACGGAGGAGCTATGTTTGGTGTAGTTCCTAAATCCATCTGGTCTAGAACAAATCCCTCCGATTCTAATAATATGTGTGATTGGGCTATGAGAAGCTTATTAATCAAAGAGAATAATAAACTTATACTTATTGATACAGGAATTGGCAACAAGCAGGACGATCGTTTTTTTTCTCATTTTAGCCTATCTCAAACGGACCAATTAGATATTAATCTGAATAAGTTAGGGTTTTCTAGGGATGATATTACTGATATTTTTCTTACTCACCTTCATTTTGATCATTGTGGCGGTGCGATAAAGTGGAATAAGGAAAAAAAAATATTAGAACCCGCTTTCAAGAACGCTATCTTTTGGTCTACTAAGCAACATTGGGAATTAGCAATTAATCCAAATCAACGCGAAAAAGCATCTTTCTTAAAAGAGAATATTTTACCTATTCAGGAAAGTGGTCAACTTAAATTTATTGAACGGTCATTACATTCAATTTCAAAATGGATTCCTGGTATAGACATCCTTTTTGTTGACGGTCATACAGATTCAATGATGCTACCAATAATCAGTTATAAAGATCGGAAAATAGTTTTTATGGCCGATTTATTACCAAGTATTGGTCATATCCCATTACCTTATATTATGGGATATGATACGAGGCCTTTAATCACCTTAAAAGAAAAAGAAATCTTTCTTAATAATGCTGTTGAAGAAGACCTTGTTTTATTTTTTGCACACGATCCAATAAATGAATGTTGTACTTTATATGAAACAGAAAAAGGTCCACGCTTAAAAAAAGCATTTCAATTTTCAGAATTATTTAATTAAAAAATTAATTACCATGCTACATCATATTCTATCCGTATTAAAAGAGTCAAATACAATTATATTACCTGGATTAGGGACACTTACGATTACAAATCCAAAAACAGGTGAACTATTTTTTATTCCTTACCTTAAATTTGATGATGGTAGTTTAACTAAATTCATTCATCAAAAGGAAGGTGTAGATATAGAAATTGCTTCAAGTTATGTTCATGAGCTGATTTCTGAAATTAAAATTAATATTGATACTCACGGAGAATTTGAAATTAATGGATTGGGTGTTTTTTTTAAGTCTGATGATGGAGAGTTTAAATTTACCCAAAAAACAAAAGAAGAAATCACAAGTAGTGCAGAAGAACTAAGGGGAATCTACAGTGATAAATCAGTTCATGGTGCCCATGAGCTGAATAAAAACAGTGACAAAAAAACTAAAAAATCTCCAGCTGGTGATTCTAAAATAAAAAAATCTAAAATTGAAAAATCTGATATTGAAAAGCCTATAATCGAAAATCCTATAATTGAGAAAGCTGTAATTGAAGAGACCATTATTAATGAGGTTATCATTGAAGAACCTATCATTGAAGATACCATAATTGAAGAACCTATCATTGAGGAATCTATCATTGATGAGGCCATAATTGATGAATCTTCAACCAAAGAAAATCTAAGCTTAGAAAAAAACCAAGAACTACCAAACACTTCTTTTGAAAATAGATTAAATGAAGAAATTGACACATCCCCTTTAAATTTTATTGAAGCTGAAATTCAATCTGAAGTCATTGAAATAGACGAATTGTGCGAGGAAAATGAAGAAGATCTAGTTATTGAATTGAAAATAATTAATTCAAATTCATTAGATGATCTTTTGTTAAAATCTGAACAATCTATTGTTGAGTTAGACTCTTTAATAGAAGGTAATTCTAGCTCATTAAATGAAGTCATCGAGCCGATATCAAATGGTAATGAAAATATCGAAATAGAAATTGTTGAAGAAACAATAATTAAATCTACACCAACCACTTCTGAAACCGATGAATCTGAACCAATTGATTTATCTTTAATTGAAGATAAATCAATTGAATTCATAGCGAATACTCCTGAAGTCGAAGAAACCGAAGATAATCTTGGTTTAATTAAAGTTAATAAACCTGTGAAATCGAAGAAAAAAACGATCTTCTTGATTGTTATATGTTTATTAATAATCGGTGGAGTATTCTGTTTTATGAAGAAAGAGTTCATCATTGAATTTATTTCGAGCAACAAAAAAATCATTAAAACTAAAGAACAGGTCAAACAATCTGAAAATAAAGCGATTAAGAAGTCATCAAAACCAAATGAAAAACCTATAATTAATAATGCTAGTTCTAAGGAAGAATCAATTAAAACAGTTGAGCTAGTTCCTATCCCTAAAGAAGAAAAACCAGTTAATATTATCCCTACATCTTCTATTACAACCAAAGCCCCTTTAAAAAATACAGATGAAAAACCTGAAATAATTCCTTCATTGGGTCCTGTTTCAATTATTGGGGGGTCCTATAAATCTAAACCAAACGCTGAATCTTATCTTCAAACCGTAATCAAAATGGGTGTAACTAGCGCTAAAATTATTGAAGTAAAAGGAATGTTTAGGATTGAACTTGAAAAATGTAAATCACTTGACGAAGCAATTACAAAAATGAGGAAATATAAAGATTTACCTCAAAATGCTTGGATTAATAAGCTTTAATGTTTTGTTTTTAGATCGTTTAAAGTTAAATTGGTTACAGGAGGAAAATTCATTGTATTTGTGGATATCCCTCTGTGTTATTACATGATATTTAGGATGTAAAGAATATTTTTTATAAATTTATAAGTGGTAATGACACATTTGGTTCTTGAACCTACCAATCAAAATAAATGGTAAGTTCGTTAAAATTTTATAATAATCTAAGCCCATGTTCAAAAAACTTTTTTATTCATTTCTTGTCCTTTTTATTCTTTCTGGATGCAAGGACGAAAGAGTTGAAATACGCCGTTCAATTATTAGAAAAGCAACAACGGAAATGGAGCTAATAATTGATAAGGCAATTAACTTACAAACCTTAGGTTTAGGGAGTTTGATTATTGATAACATTATTTCACCCGAGAAAAAGAAAGAAATGATTGAAGAAAATTTACTACCTCGCTTCAAAGATTTTGTTTCACAAACCGAAAACATCGATTCGTTAAAAGACATGGACAACGACGAGATGTTTCGCTATAAAATGATTCTTAAAAGCACGGTAGGAAATTCTACGGAAGACGCACTTAAAGCTTTGTATAAAATTATAAGCAGTGATTTTAAATAAACATTAAATAGCAATATTTTGATTAAAAATTTATTTTTTTTATTGAATTTAAAATTGTAAATTGAATTATGATTTTAAGCATAACGATGCAAGAAGAAAAAATGATTAGTTATATATCTGAGTTAAACAATAAAGTAACAAAACAAGACACAGGTCTTTTTTATCAAGAAGATGATTTTGGATGGTATCCATTATCGATTGAAACTGAAGAAACCGAAAGCTGGACAGCAAACTTGCGTGAAAATTGGGGGCTCAATTAGTCATTTTAATTCATTAGGTTTCTTATTACAAAAAGACTGGAGTTGAGCAATCAGCTCCTTTTTTATTTTAAATACGCATCATAACTCATTAATAAAAAACATTTTCTTAAATTTATATTAAATATGATAAGCTAAATCTTAAAAAAAAATTGGACGCAATTGTAAAAACACTTTTCTCTTATCTTATTTGCTTGCTAGTATCTCTCTGTAATCTTAGTTATGCACAAGAAGAAGTTTGGATGATTCCCAATAAAGGCCAATGGGAAGAACAAGTCAATTATAAAGTTCAGTTATCCAATGGTGCTTTTTTCATCGAAGATAAAACGTTTACATTTGCACTCTATGAATCACCTTCAAATCATAACCATGGTTTAAAAAGAAAAACTCATTCCAGTAAAATAATTAAGGGACATGTTGTTAAACAACATTTTTTTGGAGCTAACACAACAAAATTAATAGAATCAAAAAAATCTTCACACTTCTATAATTACTTTATAGGAAATGATTCATCAAAATGGAAAAGTGAAATATATGGTGTTCAAGGAGTTAATCAACCCCAATTTTACAAAGGAACATCTCTATTTTTAGATGCTTCAAATCAAGGTTTTGAATATAGTTTTAGAATTGAGCCATTTAACTCACCTGCTCTTATTTCTTCTAAAATTGAAGGTGCAACGAATTGTTTTATTGGTTCTGATGGAGACCTTCACATTCAGCACAGTATAGGGGAAATTATACAAAAAAAACCAATTGCATGGAATTTATCGAATAAAGGTGAGAAAACGAGTGTTCCTGTATGTTTTAAGTTGAAAAATGACACACTATCATTTGAATTCCCTAAAGGATACAACAATGAACAAACACTTATCATTGATCCTAAAATTGAATTTTCTACATTCTCTGGTTCATTAGTTGATAATTGGGGATTTACAGCATGTCCTGATTCAAAAGGGAATTTAATTGCTGGAGGTATCAGTTTTGGCATTGGTTATCCTTCTTCAGTTGGATCTTTTCAACCGAATTTCTCAGGCGGAACAGAATCTAGTGGACATAGCGTTGGATTTGACATTTCAATCACAAAATTTAGTGCTGATGGAAAGAAACAAATCTATGCGACCTACATCGGTGGTAACGGAAATGAGACACCAAATAGTATTATCTGTTCTAAAAATAACGATTTGTATATTTTAGGTGTCACTAGTTCATCAAACTACCCCGTATCAGCTAATGCGTTTGATAAATCATATAATGGAGGATTTCCATTTGATAATAAAGAGTTTACTTTCGGTGGTACAGATATATTTATCACAAAATTAAATGCGCTTGGATCCGCCATTTTATGTTCAACTTACTATGGTGGATCTAACTCAGATGGATTAAATACGGGCGATTTAGCATATAATTACGGTGATGAATTTAGGGGTGAAATAAATCTTTCAAGTAGTGAAGAAGTTATCATCGCCAGTTGCACAAAATCAATAGACATACCATTAAAATCACCTTTTCAAAACACATTAAAAGGGGAACAAGATGCGGTGATAAGCAAATTCTCATCCGATTTAAGTACGTTGATTTGGGGCTCATACCTAGGAGGTAATGGATTTGAAACTGGAAACGGAATTACGTTTGACTTAGAAGATAATATCCTTGTAACAGGCGGTTCAACATCGAATGACTTAACATTCCCTAATGGCTATCTTACATCATATCAAGGTGGAGATGGAGATGCTTACATAATCAAATTGACAGGTAAGGATTTCAAGTTAAAATCAGGCACATTTATTGGCACATCTTCATATGACCAGTCGTATTTTATTCAAACGGATAAACAAAATAATACATACATCCTTGGCCAAACAGATGGGGAAATAGGTATCACATCAGGTAAATTTGGAATCCCTAATAGTGGTCAGTTCATTTGTAAATTTGATGCAAGCTTAAAAAATCAAAATTGGATAACAACCATTGGTTCAGGACAAGGATTTGTCGAAATATCACCTACCGCTTTCTCTGTTTCTGAATGTAATGAAATCTTTTTTTGTGGTTGGGGTGGAGAAGTTAATGTTGACTATTCTAAAGCGAAACAAAGCTCATCAAAAAACTTACCGATAACAAAAGATGCATTTCAATTAGCGACAAATGGGAATAATTTCTACCTCTGCATACTTTCAAATGATGCACAAACATTAAAATACGGATCTTATTTTGGAGGATTAATAGGTAGTTATAATCACGTTGATGGAGGCACCAGTAGATTTGACAAAAATGGGGGGATATATCATGCTGTTTGTGGCGGATGTAACGGTGTAAAAAATGGATTTACAACAACAGCATCTGTTTATTCTGAAACAAATAAAAGTTCAAATTGCAATCTGGCAGCTTTTAAATTTTCAATGAATAAATCAATTGCAATTGCAGACATTATGTCTGTAAATAAATGTGTAAGCGATTCAATCAAATTTATAAATAAAAGCCAATCATCTAATAAATATGAGTGGGATTTTGGTGATTTTTCGACTTCTTCTTTGCATTCACCATCGCATTCATACTCAAAAGCTGGAACCTATTCTATCCGTCTCATTGCAAGTGATTCTTTGAGTTGCTCTATCCCTGATACTACAATATTAACGTTAATCATAGAAGGTGTTTTAAAGAATAGCATAGCAACTTTAAAAACAGTATGTCCAGGTGCCGAAATCGCTCTAAACCCAAGCTTTATGAGTCCAAACGTTAAATGGTACCCTTCTACAAGTGTTAAAGACTCACTTATTTTAAACACAACTGCAATAATCACAAAAGACATTCATATTTTGATTATTGGAAGAGAAAACTGCTCTGTTTTTCAAGAAGTTTTTCCATTTAAAGTATATAAAGACACCCTTAGAATTTCAGAAGGAAGTGAAATCTGTCAAGGTTCGTCTGTTTCCCTTTTTGGTTCAGGGGCTCAATCTTACGAATGGTCTCCCAAAAAATACCTTAGCTCTCCTTTTACAGCATCAACTCAAGCTTTACCTGACACATCAATCACTTATTCACTAACAGGAATAACTTCAAATAATTGTAAACTCACAAAAAACGTTTACATCAAAGTGGTGCAAGCTGGAAAATCAACAATACCGAAAGATACCTTTAATATTTGTGAGCATCAAGAAAAAGAATTCGTATTTCTTAACCAAAAAAATATGGTTTGGGAACCATCTTCTTTTGTTACACAAACAGCTAAAAATAATTTTATTTTTCGCCCGAAAAAAAACAGCTATTTCTATACCACTTATGAGAACATTTGTGGTTTATTGAGAGATAGTATCTACTTTAATATCTATGTGCCGGAAATATGGATCAGTAAAGACACTATTATTTGTGAGGGAAATAAGGTTCTAGTTCAAACCGGCGGAGCTATAGACTATAAATGGTCAAACCAAGAAGATATTGAATTTATATCTGATAATGAACATGTAAGGATTAGTCCCAAAAAGGAAACTACCTATATTGTTATCGGAAAAGACATTCATAGTTGCTATGATACCGTTAAGGTTAATGTGAAATTGCACAAAAAACCAAAACTAAATGGTGAAACCTATTACATTAAGAATTACGGAGAAAATATTGAATTAAACATTAAATCATCTACTGAAGGATCTTACTCATGGAAACCTGAGGTATATTTAAGTTGTACAAATTGTAAATCACCTACCAGTGAAGTAAATTCAAATATCAATTACACTGTTTTTTTTACTGATAGAAATGGATGCTCCGATAGTTTGCAAATAAATATCGTCCTAGAATCAGACATATATGTTCCAAACACATTCACTCCCAATGGGAATATTATTAATGAATCTTTCAAAGCAATAACCCATAATATTTCTGAATTTGAAATGACTATTTTTAATCGATGGGGTGAGCTTTTGAAAACATTGCATTCTGTTGATGAAACATGGGATGGAAAACACAATGATTTCAATTGTGCAGATGGTACATATATATGGAAAATAATGTATGTTGATTCAACCAACGAACGAAAAATAATTACTGGACACATAAACTTATTGAGGTAGTCATTTAGTTTATTTAAAAATCAATTTGTAACAATCATTTTATTTATTTTACTACAATGGATTCAAAGAAACAAAACGAATGGATAAAAAAACGACAAGCCCACAAGAATTATACTTCTTTTCAAATTAATCAGGGAATAAGCGCTGGAAATCGCAGTTCATTAGCAGAAGCAATAACCATTATTGAAAGCAGTCATAACGTAGATCGATCGATTGCTTTTGAGATTATGAACTATTGTATGCCATTATCAGGAAATGCGATTCGAATTGGAATTACTGGAGTGCCTGGTGTAGGAAAAAGCTCTTTTATAGAACAGATAGGTATCTTATTAGTAAATAAAGGAATAAAAGTTGCTGTTTTATCCATTGATCCAAGTAGTGAAAAAAATAATGGAAGTATCTTGGGAGATAAAACCAGGATGAATCAACTAGCCGCAAGCGAACTTGCTTTTATTCGACCTAGCCCTTCTGGAAATTCCCTTGGTGGCGTTGCAAGAAAAACAAGGGAAACAATGCTTTTGTGTGAAGCTGCTGGATACGAAGTTATATTTATTGAAACAGTTGGCGTAGGTCAATCTGAAACAGCGGTTCATGCAATGGTCGACATGTTCCTATTGCTTATGCTTCCAAATTCGGGTGATGAACTTCAAGGTCTCAAAAGGGGAATTATGGAAATGGCTGATGGGATATTGGTTACAAAGTCGGATCATGATATGCATTTACAAGCAGAAATATCAAAAAACCATTATAAAAACGCATTACACTTATTCCCTAAAAATGATGCTAACTGGGCTCCTTTTGTAAATACATGTAGTATTCTAGATGAAAAAACAATCGAATTCGCATGGAATTCAATCCAACAGTTTATTAGTCATACCAAACAATCTAATTTTTTCAATACCAAACGGAATTATCAATTAAAGCATTGGTTTATTGACTCATTTAATGAATCGATAAACCAATTAGTTCACGAAATGTGTGATCAAGAAAAGTTTGAAAACGAAAAAAAAGTTATTTCTCTCGAATTATCACCTTATGATGCAGCCGAACAACTTATCAATCAATTCATAAAAAAAATACAAAATGGAAAAAATAAACTTTAAAATAGAAGGAGACTACATCGAACTAATTCAATTGTTAAAGGCGATTGGATTAGCTCAGACCGGAGGTCATGCGAAAATGATTGTGGAAGAGGGTATGATTTCAAGAAACGGAGAACAAGAAACTCGAAAAAGAGCAAAATTGATTCCCGGAGATGAAATCCTTGTTTCTGAAAAAAGGATTTTATTATGCTAAATTAGCTTGATCTTGAATTAATGAAATCGTGCCCCCAAAGATATTCTCCAGTATCTGTTATACATTAAATCATCTTTCATAGAATAAATACATGTCTTCCCTATTTTGTAATCTAATTTTAAAATTAAATCAACCGCTTTTACAGGGTAACAAGCCGAAATTCCACCATAAAAGCCAAGACTGTTAGACATTCTGATTTTCTCATTAATGGCATACGTATTTTGAGTGGTAATAAATAATTCATTTGGAACTAGCGTCTTTAAATCACCTTTCCTAAAAGAAGATAACATTAAATCTGTAAAAACTCCCATTTCAACATTCCAATCAATCAATGTGTGAAATGACTTCCGAAAACCTAATGGGATACCAATCGTATTAACAGCATAACGTGTATTAAACATCTTGGCAAAAAGACTTTCATACATTTCTTTTTTAAATTGCACTGAATGATTAAAGTCTAAACCACTGACAACTTCAAGAAAATTAATCGGATAAACATGCTTTGCTTCAAATCCAAAACCATTTTTATTCATGGTGTTTTCATCAGACAAATCAGTTCGATTAAATGATAAATAAATCTCTTGGATAAAATACTTTTTTAAATTACCTTCCTGTTCCTGAGTATAAGAAAATGAGGATAAGCAAATTAATAAGTAAAGAAAAAGGTATGAAAAAATATTTAAGTACATACGAATTGAAAAATGACTAAATAACCGTAAGGTATTTACGAGAAAAGGAAAAAAAGGTTACTTCAACTTACCCAACTAAAATCGAACGTTAATTTATTGAAAATTGCTCAATTTCTGATCACTTGAACCGAATTGTCTAAGCCGATTTTAATGATTTGAGATGGTTCGTTCAATCCCGATTTAGATGATGGAAATGAAAAATCAACCCCATTTCTTATTCCCTCAGAAATATTAGCATAATCAATTGGGCTTGGATCATTTGTGAAATTAGCAGAAGTAGAAACAATCGGTCTCTTTAATCCACGAATCAACTGACAACACAAAGTGTCTTTAACGACACGAATACCAACAGATCCATCCAATGCTAAAACATTCGAAGCTAATCCTTTTGAACATGGGTAAATAATCGTAAGAGGTTTTACAGAATAATCGATAAGTTCATAACAAACTTCTGGAAACTCAGGAACATAACGCTCTAACATCCTAATACTATCAACTAATATAATAAAACTCTTATCCGAAGTTCTATTTTTCAGTTCAATAACTTTTTGACAAGCATCTTCGTTTGTCGCATCTGCACCAATACCCCAAATGGTATCAGTAGGATACAACATAATACCTCCTTTTTTTAAAACTTCTATAGCTTCTTCTATCATGAATTATTAAAATTAAGAAAGAAGGTCTGGCCTTCTACTTTTCGTTCGTTCGTATGCTTTTTCTTCCCTATATTTTTCGATCAATTCAAAATTTCCAGATAATAAAACAGAAGGGACTTTACTACCCCTATATTCAGGAGGCCTAGTGTATACTGGAGGTGAAAGCATATCATCTTGAAAACTATCCGTTAAAGCAGATGTCTCGTCATTTAATACGCCAGGAATCAATCGAATAATACTATCCGTTAACACTGCAGCTGCAAGTTCTCCGCCTGACAAAACATATGACCCAATTGAAATTTCACGTGTTATAAAAAGCTCCCTTACCCGTTCGTCAACTCCTTTATAATGTCCACATAAAATCATAATTGTTTTACCCATGGATAATTGATTCGATATCTTTTGGTCCAATAATTCACCATCTGGAGTCATGTAAATTACTTCATCGTAATCTCTTTCTTTTTTTAGCTTTTCAATTAAAGCAGCAATTGGTTCAATACTCATCACCATACCTGCCCCTCCACCATATTGATAATCATCGACGCTTTTATGCTTATTCGTAGCGTAGTCCCTTATATTATGTATGTGAATTTCAGCCAATTCTTTATCGATCGCTCTTTTTAAAATTGAAGCAGAAAATGGTCCATTAAGTAACTCTGGTAAAATAGTAAGGATATCAACTCTCATGCCTATTTCGTATTGGATAGATATGCATTAACAGCTTCACGAACACTTCCGTGGCTTAACAATAATTTTTTTGATTCATCGTAACCAATACCTAATTCTCCTTGAACCATTTTAGCTCCCCGGTCCACTAACTTATGATTGCTTAACTGCATATCAACCATCATATTACCTCTTACCCTACCCAATTTAATCATTAAAGAGGTAGATATCATGTTTAAGATTAATTTTTGAGCTGTTCCAGATTTCAATCGTGTGCTACCAGTAACAAATTCAGGCCCTACTACAGGAGTAATTGGAAAATCTACTAGTTTACTTAACGGACTATTCGCATTACAAGAGATCCCCGCAGTTAGAATGCCGTTTTTTTTGGCTTTTTCAATAGCTCCTAACACATAAGGAGTTGATCCAGATGCAGCAATACCAACCAAGACATCACCTTTTTGAATAAAAGCATCTTTTAAATCCTCCCATCCCTGTTCGATATCATCTTCAGCAAATTCAACAGCCTTTCGTATTGCTTTATCCCCTCCGGCAATTAACCCATTAACGAGATCAAAAGGAACGCCAAAAGTTGGTGGACACTCGCTTGCATCAACAATACCTAGTCTTCCACTTGTACCAGCTCCAATATAAAAAAGTCTAGCACCTTCATTCATGTGAATAAAAGCTTGATCTATAAACTGTTCGATCGATTTTAATTCTTTTTCAATTGCGATAGGAACACATTTATCCTCGGTATTCATTGCTGTAAGTAAATCCAAGGTATTCATTGACTCTAAGCCATTATAATTACTAGAAGTTTCAGTAGTTCTTGACATAACTAAACCAAATAAGCGTAATAATTATCTTTTTCAAAAGCAAGCTCTACCCTATCTTGTAATGTTGTTGATAAGGTTATTCCGACATAATCACATTTTATAGGATACCTTCTGTGAGTTCGGTCAACTAAAGCAACTGTTTTCACCTCTCTGACTGGACTTCCAAGAAGTTTAACCAGAGCATATTGCATCGTTAATCCAGAATTTACCACATCATCAATTAAAACAACATAACTGTTGGTTAATAAAGTTTCATCAATTGTGATTGTTATAGGATCAGTTAATGGGTTTTCTTTCGTTAAATGAATTGTGAAAACTTCAATTTTTTTGGTTGAATTTTCTTTCAATATGACTGCTAATCGACGTGATATCTCAGCTCCATTCCCTCCAATTCCAGCAAGAAAAAGATGTTTTTCCTCACTTGAATTTTCAAGTATTTGATGAGCTAAACGCATTATTTTTTGATCAATTTGAGTTTTTGTAAGAATTTCTTGCATAGTAAAAAAAATTTCTAAGCAAATATAATGCTTAAAAGACGTGAAATAAAATTTAAACACGATAAACACGATAAAAAATGAATCGAATTCAAACACATATCAACTTAAATTTTGAAAATAAAATAAAATTAAACTTGAGTTCGAAAAAACGACTTAATTAATACAACTAACACTAAACATATTTCATAAAAAAGCAGTAAACTAACTGAAAACTAAATCAATAAACATATTCGTAATTTTTACTTTATTTATTTTTAAATCTATTTTAAAGACAATAAATTAACAAAATCACATGAATAATTAACTTATTAATCATTCATATCAATCCTTTATATTTGTTAATAAAGATAAAATGAACACTAAAAATTAACTCGCAATAAAAGTTAAATCCGTATATTTGAAATCGTAAAAAAAAAGACTTTAAAATTCAAATATGAGAAAAACGTTCATTGCATTTTCTGGAATACTTTTGATGAGTTATACGTTTTCACAAGAACGTAAAATTGAATTCATCGAATACGATTTACCAAACAGTCTTCACGTCATTTTATATGAAGACCATACTGTTCCAATCATTAATGTTTCCGTACTCTACCACGTAGGATCAAAAAACGAAAAAGCGGATCGCACGGGATTTGCACATTTTTTTGAACACCTTCTTTTTGAAGGGTCTAAACATATAAAAAGAGGCGAATACGGGAAAATTGTTGATCGTAATGGTGGAACCTTAAATGCAAACACTTCTCAAGATAGAACATTTTATTATCAAACCCTTCCTTCTAATCAATTGGAACTGGCTTTGTGGCTAGAAAGCGAACGAATGCTTCATGCTAAAGTAGAGAATCAAGGCATCGAAACCCAAAGACTTGTAGTAAAGGAAGAAAAAAGACAGCGTGTTGACAATCAACCTTATGGGTCAATGCTTCCAATAATGTGTAGTAAAGTTTTTAAAAAGCATCCATATAATTGGGTACCAATTGGAAGTATGGACCATTTAGATGCATCGCAAGAAATGGATTATGTAAATTTTTATAAAACATTCTACGTTCCAAAAAACGCAGTACTTTGTGTTGCAGGCGATATCTCACCTACTAGAGTTAAAGAACTAATATCAAACTACTTTGGAACTATTCCTGAAGGACAAGCCCTGAATCTTTACCGTGATTTTGAAAATTTATCAGACGAAAAATTCCTTTCAACTTACCAAGTTTCTAAAGCGATTTTTAATAAAAACGATTTTTTCGCCTCGACTTCTATTGAAGCAAAAACCTTGATTAATAAATATAAAGAAATCCCAACAATTATACCTTCTCCTTTCATTATAGAAGAACAATTAACTAAGATTGAACGCGACACAATTTATGACAATATTCAATTACCTGGTATTTTCATGGGTTATCAATTGCCTTCACAAACTCACCCTGATTTTGCTGCCATCGAATTACTGAATGCGGTATTGTCTGGAAGTGCAAGTGCTCGAATGAATAAGCGTATTGAAGATGAAAAACAACAAGCTGTTAATGTAATGTCATTTGCTATGCCACTTGAGCAGCCAGGTATGGGGATTATTGGTGCAATTGCTTCACAAGGTGTTCCCTTAACTGCTATAATCACTTCCATAGATCAAGAATTAGATTTGATCCAACGAGAATTAATTACCAACGAAGAATTAGAAAAAGTATTAAATCAATACGAAAATGAACTTGTATCCACAAATAGTACTATAGCAGGTATCGGTGAAAACCTTGCTCAAAATCATACCTATGGAGGTAGCGCAAGTTTAATCAATAACGCATTTGATAAGTATAAAAAAGTAACAAGAGAAGACATTAAACGAGTTGCAAATCAGTACTACTCAAAAAATGCTCGTATCGAATTGTATTACCTTCCAAAAACTAGAAAATAATGAATTGTAATTATTTATTTATCGCTTTACTTCTTCCATCTGTTTTATTATCACAAGTTGATCGTTCTATTCAGCCTAAAGCAACAGAAGCACCCTTAATTAATTTTAATGACTCTGAAGTTTTTAAACTTGATAATGGTTTAACTGTAATTCTTTCAGAAAACCATAAAATCCCTAAAGTAAGTTTCAGTATTGAATACGGATCTGAAAGTCAGTTAGAAGGTAAAAAAATTGGTCTTGGAAACATTACAAGCGACCTAGCTATGACTGGGACATTAAGTAGAACTAAAGATCAAATCAATAATGAAATAGATCTTATTGGTGCTCAAATCGGTACAGGTACCAAAAATATGTATCTTGAATGCTTAACTAAGCATCAAAAAAAAGGGTTAACTATCTTAACGGATATTTTAATGAATGCTACTTTTCCGAAAAATGAATTTAAACGATTAATGAGTCGTAAGTCATCAGAAATTTTATCAAAACAATCTGACCCAAATTTCATGGCATTAAACGCCTTACTCAGTGTGAATTTTGGTTCTAATCATCCTTTGGGAGAAATCGAAACAGAAGCAACTCTAAAAAACATTACACGCAAAGATGTAGTCAATTATTACAAAACACATTATTCCCCAAAGGGAAGTTATTTGGTTGTAGTAGGAGATATCACATTAGCTCAATTAAAAGAAGTGTGTGCAGAATACTTTTCCAAGTGGAATGGTTCTATCACTTCCAAAACAGAAAGTACATTTGTGAAAAATCTAACTTCAAATGAAGTTTACTTTATCAACAAACCAAACGCTGTTCAATCTGTAATTACGATAACGTTTCCGTTAAATATGAAATCGGGAGACATAAATCAATTACCATTAAATGTATTAAATGGTATCTATGGTGGATCTGGATTTGCGGCAAGACTAACACAAAACTTAAGAGAAAAACATGGTTTTACATACGGATGTTATTCGAAAGCAAATGTTACAGATGACGGAAGCTGGCTTTCAATAAGTGGTAATTTTAGAAATAATGTAACCGATAGTGCTATTACTGAAATACTAGCTGAATTTAAAAAAATTCAAACAGAACTGGTTACTGAAGAAGAGTTATCTACTTTAAAAGCTTCCATTTCCGGAACTTTTTCGCGCTCATTCGAAAGTCCTAGCACAATTGCTAAGTACGCATACAACATTATTAAATACGGTCATTCAAAAGACTATTACAAAACCTACTTGAAGCGATTGAACTCAATAACAACATCTGATCTTCAAGCAATTTCAAAAAAATACCTATCATCAGGATTGAATATAATTGTTGTTGGTAATTCAGAAGTGGTAGAAAAAATAAGTCGTTTTGATAGTGATGGAAAGATAAAACATTTAGATACTTTTGGTAAAGAGATCATTAAATAACAACTTAAAAAAGAATTTAATACATTAAATAATGATAGGAAACATAATTAAAAAACTTTTCGGAGACAAAAGTTCTAAAGAAAGAAAAGAATATCAACCAATTATTGATCAATCAAATGAATTTTTCGATTCATTTAGTTCAATATCAGACAATGAGTTAAGAGGGAAAACAGATTTATTTAAATCTAAAATAAAGGAGGCAATATTACCACTAGAAACTGAAATTTCTGAATTAACATCAAAATCAAATGACATCGCTATTTCAATAGATGAGAAAGAAGGTATTTATGAGAAAATTGATGCGTTAAATAAAGAAGTAAATGTAGTTATTGAAGAAGTACTTTTACAAATTCTTCCAGAAGCATTTGCCGTAATTAAAGAGACTGCAAGGCGATGGGCTGAATTTGGAAAACTAATTGTAACAGCTACTGATTTAGACAGAGAAATCGCACAATTGAAAGATGGGATTACATTTGAAGGTGAGGATGCGATTTGGCACAACAAATGGACAGCGGCTGGTACAGAAGTGAGCTGGACAATGGTTCATTATGATGTTCAACTCATGGGTGGTGCTGTTCTTCACAAAGGAAACATTTCAGAAATGCAAACAGGTGAAGGGAAAACATTGGTTGCTACGCTACCCGTTTATTTAAACGCCTTATCTGGAAAAGGAGTTCATTTAGTTACTGTGAATGACTACTTAGCAAAACGAGATTCGGAATGGATGGGTCCAATTTACCAATTTCACGGTTTAAGAGTAGATTGTATTGATAAACATCGTCCAAATTCAACTGAAAGAAGAAATGCTTACTTAGCAGATATCTGTTTTGGAACAAATAATGAGTTTGGATTTGATTATTTAAGAGATAATATGGCGAGTAATGTCGATGACTTAGTTCAACGTGAACATCATTTTGCAATCGTCGATGAAGTAGACTCCGTATTAATTGATGATGCACGAACTCCTTTAATTATTTCAGGACCAACACCAAAGGGAGACGAACATGAATTCTATGAATTAAAACCACGTGTTGAAAAATTGGTAAGTGCACAGCGTGCATTTGTGAACCAAGCACTTGTTGAAGCGAAAAAACACCTTTCAGTAATCAATTCACAAAGTGATGAAAAGAAAGATCAAAAAATAGCTTTAGAGGAAGGTGGAATTGCATTATTAAGAGCGCATAGGGGCTTGCCAAAAAACAAACCAACAATTAAGTTTTTATCTGAACCAGGTATAAGAGCTCACCTTCAAAAGGTCGAGAATTTTTACATGGCTGAACAAGGTAAGCACATGAAAAAAATTGATTGTGAATTGTTTTTTGTAATTGATGAAAAAAACAACACTATTGAGTTAACTGAAAAAGGAATTCAACTTATATCTGAAGGGGACGACCAAAACTTTTACATAATACCAGACATTGGATCTGAAATTGCAAAAATTCAAAAAGAAGAATTGTCTTTAGATGATTTACAATTAAAAAAAGACATCCTAATCCGAGATTTTAGTATTAAATCAGAACGAATTCATTCTGTCAATCAACTATTAAAAGCATACACACTTTTTGAAAAGGAAGTTGAATATGTTATTATGGATGGAAAAGTTAAAATCGTTGATGAACAAACGGGACGTATCATGGAAGGTCGCCGTTATTCAGATGGGTTACATCAAGCAATTGAGGCTAAAGAAAATGTACAAGTAGAGGCTGCAACTCAAACCTACGCCACAATTACCCTTCAAAATTATTTCAGAATGTACCATAAATTAGCTGGTATGACTGGTACTGCTGAAACGGAAGCTAAAGAATTTTGGGATATCTACAAATTAGATGTTATCGTTATCCCTACCAATAGAGCCATATCAAGAGATGATAAAAATGATTTGGTTTTTAGGTCTGCGCGCGAAAAATTTTCAGCAGTCATTGATGAAACAGAAAAAATGGTTAAAGATGGACGGCCCGTATTGGTTGGAACTACAACCGTTGAAATATCAGAATTCTTAAGTAGATCCCTTAAAATGAGGGGTATACAACATCAAGTATTAAATGCGAAACAACACAAAAAAGAAGCTGAAATAGTTGCTGCAGCTGGTAAACCAGGGACTGTAACGATTGCAACAAACATGGCTGGTCGTGGAACTGATATTAAGTTAGGTGAAGGTGTTAAGGATTCAGGAGGCTTAGCTATTATCGGAACAGAACGTCATGACTCGCGTCGTGTTGACAGACAGTTACGTGGACGTGCTGGGCGTCAGGGTGATCCAGGTTCTTCTAAATTTTTCGTCTCTTTGGAAGATGATTTAATGCGAAAGTTTGGTTCAGAACGGATAGCAAAAATCATGGATAGACTTGGATTAAAAGAGGGTGAAGTTATTGAGCACAGCATGGTTTCTAAATCAATTGAAAGAGCACAGAAAAAAGTCGAAGAAAATAATTTTGGTATGCGTAAGCGATTACTAGAATACGACGATGTAATGAGTGCACAACGTAAAGCGATTTATAAAAAAAGACATAATGCTTTATTTGGAGATCGTTTGAGTCTGGATATTGCAAACATGTTTTATGATGTGAGTGAATCTATTTCATTTAATTTCCCGGGACAAGGTCAATTCGAAGAATTCACCTTTGAATTGTATCGTATTTTAGGAATAGAAGCTCCTTTCACAAATGATGAATTTGGAAGTTTGCCGATGGAGTCAAAAACGGAGGCGATATACAAAGCTGTTTCAAAACATTACAATCAAAAAAACCAACGGATTATTGATAAAGTAATGCCTCAAATTAAATCTGTATATGAAAAACCTGCAAATCAATTCGAAAATATATTAATTGAATTATCTGATGGAAATCAAGAAATACAATTAGTTGTAAGTTTGAAAGAAGCCTATGAGTCTGATGGAAAATCCCTAATCAAAACATTAGAAAAAAGGATAACCTTAGAATTAATTGATGATGAATGGAAAGAGCATCTTCGTGAAATGGATGATCTAAGAACATCCGTGCAACAAGCAGTTTATGAGCAAAAAGATCCTTTAATTGTTTATAAATTGGAGTCATTCAACTTGTTTAAATCAATGCTAGGAAGATTGAATATACAAACAATCGAAATGCTTGTGAAAATGGAAATCCCGCAAGAACTAACTTCTTTTCAAAGCACAAATAAACGTATTTCAATGGAAAGTCATTATGACAATGCGGAAATAATCGATGAAAGCAATCCTGATTCTGAGCCTGTAAAAAAACAACCTATAATTGCTGATCCAAAAATAAATAGGAATGATACTTGTCCCTGTGGAAGCGGGAAAAAATTCAAACAATGTCACGGTAAATAAAAAACCAAAAAGCCACTATTTTAGTGGCTCTTTTTTTGATTAAAATGATACAAAAAATTACACTAATCGGTTCCGGGAACGTAGCGACTAACCTAGCCATTCATTTTCACGATAGTGGTATAATAATTAATGGTATTCACAGTAAAAATAAGGATCATGGATCAGTATTAGCGGATCGTGTATCATCTATTTCAATTGAAAAAATAGAAGAATTACCCAAAAGCGATTTGATTATATTAGCTGTTCCAGATTATGAAATAAATACACTTATTGAACAGTTGCCAGTAAATTCAAAAATCGCTTATACTGCTGGTTCTGTAAGACTTAAAAATAGATTAGATAAAACAGTTGGCGTTTTATACCCATTACAAACTTTTACAAAAAACAAAATTATAGACAGAGATTCAATCCCATTCTTAATCGAGTCCTTTGATATTTCGTTTGAAGATGAATTAGAAAAATTGGCTTTAATCATATCTAAAAGTGTAACCCGTGTAAATACAATTCAAAGACAAGAATTACATTTAAATGCAACTATGATAAACAATTTTACAAATCACCTTGTTTATTTATCTCAAAATAGGCTAAAAAACAGTGAACTAGATTGGAAATTATTTATGCCATTATTAAACGAAACGATTGAAAAATTGAATAACACAAGTGCATTTGAAAATCAAACAGGTCCAGCACGAAGAAATGATATGGAAACAATTAATAATCACCTTTCCTTATTAAACAATAAAGAAAAAGAATTATATGAATTACTAACAAGCAGTATTTTAAAAACATATGCCCATGAAAAGTTATAAAGAAAAATTACCTGCAATAACGACTTTTATTTTTGACATTGATGGCGTATTTACTACAGGAGAAGTATTCGTGTTTAATGGTGAGTTTGTCCGTAATATTCAATCAAAAGATGCATATGCTCTTCAATATGCAAAAAAAATGGGTTTTCAATTATTTATAATTACGGGTGGAGAATCTCTTTTATTAAAACAAGTTTTAGAAAATTTAGGAATAACTAATGTATACTTAAAGTCAGCCAATAAGTTGATTGTTTACGAAGATATAAAGAAAGAATACAATCTAAAAGACGAAGAAATACTTTATATGGGTGATGATATACCTGATTACAAAGTACTAGAAAAATGTGGTGTATCATCTTGTCCACAAGATGCAGCAATCGAAATTAAAAGAATATGTGATTACCAATCTCCCTTAGATGGAGGGAAATGCTGTGTGAGAGACGTAATTGAACAAACCATGAAAGTACAACAAAAATGGTTTACAGAAGAAAGTTTTATTTGGTAATAACTACCGATTCCAAAGTTTACGCTGGAAATCACCATACATTTTTACATACGTTTTTTGAGTATTTGACATCCATTCCATGTAGTTAGTGAGTGAATAATTAGACATACTCAAGCCGTAAAGCTTAACAATAACTTGCTGAACAGAAATTTTATTTTCAAGAGCTAATGTTTTAATTTGTTCATGAACATCCTCAAAAGAAGTTTTCCGAATAGCTATTGAATCAATGAACTTAATTGTATCGTTTTGTAAAGTTGATTTTGATTCGGTCATATTTTCAGAAATAGGCTCATCATTTAAACGAACAAGCGTAACAGGCTTTTCTTGAAAATAATCATCTTCAGGAATTAATTCTGTTTCGGTATTTATATTTTCCACAGCTAAAAATTTAGCTAATTCATTTAATGTACTATTCTTTTTTCCCATAATATACTATTTTAATAAAGATACGATTTCTTTCGTTACCGACAAATATTCTTTTTCTGGAAGAATCGTACTTGATTGAGTAAATATGTTTTTGCTGGGCACAAAATGCTGACAAACAATAGCATCTAACTCAGATAGTGTATTTGAAATTGTTTTTGATTTCGTTAAACCATTTATCCTATTTGGTAATACAACAAGAATTAAAGATTCATTTATTTTTTTCGCCTGCTTTAAATCCTCTACCGTTTGAAAGGTAACTAATAAATCATTTTGAGAGAGACTGGTAGGAATAATTACTAAATCACTCTGAACACATATTTTTCGAATACTTGAATCCGTTGTTTTTCCGGCTGTATCAATTAAAATATAATCATACCCTTTTACTTTTAAATCCTGAATTTCTTCTGCTATTTTAGCGTCTTCAGAAGCCATGATTTGAAATAATTGATCATCTTTAGCTCCCGTTTTAAAGAGCTCCATTTTACGTAAAGTAGTTAAGGTGTAATTAGTGTCCGTTTCCACTAACAATACTTTATTCCCCAAACTGTGAAGCATTGTGGAAAGATTAATGACATTTGTTGTCTTACCTGTACCTCCTTTTCTACTTATAAATGATATTACTTTAGTCATTGTTTTTTTTTACAAAGTTAATCGAATATACTTTTACCCTCACTTGAATTAAAATACATTTACACATTAGATTATTGATATCCATAAAAAAAGTCAGTGTTGAACACTGACTTTAAAAATTGGATATTTATTAATTATTACATTCCTTGAAATCCTTTATCTAAGCCCATCCCTTTTAATTTAGACATCATTCCCATCATTCCTTTTGGTGTACTGAGCATTTTCATCATTTTTTTAGTCTCTTCAAATTGTTTTAATAATTTATTAACCTCTTGAATATTTCGACCACTTCCATTCGCAATCCTGTTTTTACGCTGAGCATTTAGCAAGTTTGGATTAGCTCTTTCATTTGGCGTCATAGAATAAATAACTGCTTCCAAGTATTTAAATGCATCATCCTGTATATCAACACCTTTCATTGCTTTACCTAATCCTGGAACCATCCCCATTAAGTCTTTTACATTTCCCATTTTCTTTACTTGTTGCAATTGACTTAAAAAATCATTTAAATCAAACTGATCTTTCATAATCCTTTTTTGCAACTTTCTTGATTCCTCTTCACTAAATTGATCTTGAGCGCGTTCTACTAAGGAAACAATGTCACCCATCCCAAGAATTCGATCGGCCATTCTCGCTGGATAAAAGACATCTAATGCATCCATCTTCTCCCCTGTTCCAACAAACTTAATCGGTTTATCAACAATTGCTTTAATTGAAATTGCAGCACCACCTCGAGTATCACCATCGAGTTTTGTTAATACTACACCGTCAAAGTTAAGTTTATCATTAAACGCCTTGGCAGTATTCACCGCGTCTTGACCAGTCATTGCATCTACAACAAATAGAATTTCAGTAGGTTTAATAGCTAATTTAACCTGCTCAATTTCATTCATCATTTGATCATCAACAGCTAAACGACCAGCAGTATCGACAATAATTACATTATACCCCTTACTTCTTGCATAAATTAATGCGTCTTTAGCTATATTTACAGGGTTTTTTTCATCTTTATTAGAATATACGTCAATGCCTAATTGCTCTCCAAGTACATGCAATTGATCTATAGCTGCAGGACGGTATACATCACACGCAACCAATAACGGGTTTTTGCCTTTTTTTGTCTTTAAGTAATTTGCTAACTTTCCTGAAAAAGTTGTTTTACCTGAACCTTGAAGTCCAGCCATTAAAATGACACCTGGATTACCTTGATAAGAAATCTCTTTTTCATTTCCTCCCATTAATTCAACCAACTCCTCATGACAAATTTTAGTCATTAATTGACCTGGTGAAATCGCTGTCAAGACATTCCTTCCTATTGCCTTCTCTTTGACTTTTGTGGTAAACTCTTTTGCTGTTTTAAAATTTACATCGGCATCCAATAATGCACGACGAACTTCTTTTAAGGTTTCTGCTACATTAATTTCTGAAATTTGACCCTGTCCTTTTAATACTTTAAAGGCCCTTTCAAACTTATCTGCTAAATTTTCAAACATAAAAAAAGATTTTTAGATATAATATGTAAAAATAGGGAAAATAAAGAAAAAAAAGACTGAATCACACACATAATAAAGCGGATTTTATTTTTATATCAAACAATAAATTATTTTTGTTTTAATCATAAAAAATAAAAAACACTATTTTTCTTAAAGAAGATTATTATTTTTACACTAAAAAAAATGCGAGTAGTTGCTGAAATACCTCATTCAAAATTCAAAATTCAAATTTTTCATTATAATTCAAAATTCATATTAAAAATTGAATTAGATCATTTTGAGCAAATTTATAAAATCAATGAACTTGATGTTTTCGGAGTTGAAGATGTTAAAAAAATGATTACAGAAGAACTCCTTTCAGACA
>CAMDGH010000036.1 GCA_945897755.1 Chryseobacterium gleum
CAGGGAAAGATTTGTCTTGGCTTTTTGATGATTTAATTAAAACAACCAATCATATTGACTATAAAATTCAGCATGTAAGGAAAGTAAAAGAAGGAACGGATGTATTGGTTAAAAATGTTGGACAAGTAAATGGACCAATTAGCGTTTCATCCTATCAAAAGGGAGTAATCGTTGAAACAAAATGGGCAGAACCTGGAAATGATAAAAGGACCGTTCATTTTTCATCTTCTTCTATTGACGAGGTGAGAATAGATCCTTTTAGAAATATACCAGAGTTAAATAGAACCAATAATAGTTGGAATAAAAGTCAATTATTCAATAAAAAAGAACCTTTAAAATTTGAGTTTTTGTTTGGAGATCAAGCAACTAATAAAACAAATGTTTTTTGGACGCCAATGATTGCTGGAAATAGTTATGCTAAAATGATGTTAGGTGTCGTTCTTCATAATTACGGAGTGGCTTTCAAAAAAAGGCAGTATCTATTTGCTCCTTTTTATTCGACGGGTAGAAAAAATATTTCAGGAATTGCTGAATGGAGTTATAGTATTTTACCAAAAAATTCAATCAAATTGGCAAGAATTGGAGTTTCTGTTAAATCGTTTAAAGATGGGGTAGAGGCTCGTTCAGAATTTGTAAATGTCTCACCTTACCTATTTATGAAATTAGGGAATCGTAAAAATGCAAGTCCTTTCACACACAATTTACTTTTCCAGAGTTCGTATACAAATAGATTGAGAAATTCAACTACTTCCCAAGAAATGGGAGGTTTTGTAAAATATGCGTTCGATTATTCTAAGTCGGATTATGTTGTAAATGGGAATGTTAGAACGGATTATATTCAAGGAGTTTCTAATTCAAATCAAATGGGACGTTTTTCATTGGAAAACACGTATAAGTATAGATACATGAAAAACAAAATGAACCGTTGGATTGAGTTGAGATTGTTTTTCGGTAAAAACTATTTAATGAATACGATAAGTAATTATGATAAAGAAAGATATAGTTTCGCTTTAAGTGGAGCAACGGGTGTACAAGATATTTTCCACGAAGAATATTTCTTTAACCGAGGCAATCAGAGCAATATAACAGAGAATTTCCGAGTTGAAAATATGGGTGGATTTAAAAGTTCAAGTTCGTTTGGAACAACTTCTCAATGGTTGACTACAGCAAATTTATTTTTCCAATTACCTATTAAATTTAACGGATTAGGGGTGTTTGCGGATGCAGGAGCTGTAAGTCAAAACGGAACAGTGTATGGCGCTTTCAATACAGGAATTGGATTTAGAATTTCGCAGATTTTTGGAATTTATTTCCCCTTGTATCAAAGCGTGAATATGGGTAATCTGTATACTAATTATCAATCTTCCATACGATTCTCACTAAAAATGAATATGGTAAACAAAGGAATGAAATTAAAATTTAATTTGTGATGAAGCGGATTAATTTATTTAGCCATCCACCTTCGAATTTTACCTTTAATTATTTTTAGCAGTTTTAATTAAAATACGGTGCTTATACTTGTTGCCCTCTATTTCTTATTCATTTGGAAAATAAGTCATAGATTGATTTATCATCAAGTTCCAAAAGTTCAGAATAATCCAATTCAAAACTTTCAAAAAATCGGACATATTCATTAACTGAAGTTCTACTTACTTTTTAATTTTCAGCTGTTTTCGGTTGATGACTCCATCTTTTATTAATTGTTTTACGTGTCTTAAATCCATAATGTCTATCCTATTTCTGCACATTTTTCCCCTAAATTATTTAGTGGAAGAAAATAATATCATGAAAAATGGCACAGTTTGCTCCGGAATTAGCATCACAATTACCATCGGGATTCAGTAAAATTAAGACCGGAATCCAAACAAAACCAAACATTTAATTTATTGACATGGTATCACCGGAATGGGTGGCACAATTACCTCCGGAATATGCAGTCATGTTAATCATTTTTATATTCTTTATAAATAAGCTATATTTGAAGTCTTTATTTTAAAGCATTTTCATGGAAGCACTTTATTCTTTTTTCGGGAAAAATTATCAGCAATTTAATCATTGGATTTTAAGTATTTCTGTTGATTTAATTATTTCAATTACGATACTCATTATCGGTTTTTGGTTAGCTAACTTATCATCTAAAGCGATTCGAAAAATGCTAATTAAAAGTAATACTGATGAGAGTTTAATCAGTTTTCTATCTAGCTTTATTTCTCTCGCACTGAAAGTTATGATTGTCATCACAGCAGTAACTCAGTTTGGGGTTCAAATGACATCGTTCATTGCTATTTTAGGAGCCGCTGGTTTAGCAGTTGGAATGGCTTTTTCAGGGACACTATCTAATTTTGCTGGCGGAATTATGATTCTAATTTTCAAACCTTTTAAAGTCGGTGATACGATATTGGCTCAAAATGAGCGAGGTGTTGTTAGGGAGGTTCAAATTTTTAACACATATTTACATACAACGGATAACAAGGTTGTTATACTCCCTAATGGCCCCTTAGCAAATGGGAATATAACTAATTTTACTAAAGCTGAAATTAGAAGGGTTGATGTAATTTATAGTGTTTTGTTGAGTGATGATATAGATCAAGCAAGAACTATAATTTTGAGTTATATTGAGCAAGAAGAATTAATTCTTAAGGAGCCTAATTATTTTATTGGTATTGGTAATATACAAAACAGTATGGTTGAAATTCATATAAGTGTTTGGGTCAATACGGAAGATCACTTAAATGTTTATTACAAAATGAATGAAGCTATTTTTCAACAATTTACGCTTGCTGGCTTTCATACCATATCGTCTTTAAAAACATCTTCATCAAATCAATAATGGATTCTAATCTTTTAATTAAAGAATATCATAATACGAATAAGTATGGAGATTTACTTGGTATTTCAGTTTCTATTCCTAAACTAGGGAATCTTGAATGTTCCATGTTAATTGAGGATAAGCACCTTGCCACCCCTATAGCTGCTCATGGAGGAGCGATTGCTTCTTTAGTAGATTCATCTTTAGGGATCGTTTGTCTTTCTATAGCCCTTCAAGAAGGTAATATTGTTTCAACAATTGAATTATCGGTAAAGTTTTTAAAACCTGTTTTTAAAGGTGATTTTATAAAAGCATATTCAGAAGTCATATCTAGAGGTAAACGAATTTATTTCGCTGAAACTAGATTGTATAATCAACATAACGACCTTATTGCCTCTGGTGCAGGTACTTTTAATGCTTATCCGATGGAAAAGGCAGGTTATGAATTAAAACAATGATTGTAGTTCATTGATTAAAATTTTATTTGTGATCTCAGTTGGAAGTGGATTAATTTGAGCGCTTATTTCGAATATTTTAGCTGACAAATCAATTGCGGTGGAATTTTCTTTCATTTGACTTGCAGCGAGATTAATTAGTTTTATTATTTCTTCTTTTGAATTCTTAACTTTTACCCAAGAATCTGCTGAAATAAATAGCTGTTGTGCAATATTATGTTCAAATTCTTCTCGAATAGTTTCTAAGAGTTCTGATTGTAAACTTTTAGCAGAGTGAGAAGCGTTAAATTTCCGCATGATTAATGAATTTGGGGATATTCTTTCTAGAAATAATACAACGCGTTGATGAGCTTCTACTCTATGAGGTAGGAAATAAGATTGACGGTCTTTTTTAAGTTCGTTTGAGTTTCTTATTTTATCTCTATTCGTTTGTTGTTTAATCTGTTTAACAACAATAAACATGAATGCGGTAGATGGAATTAATAGTGCAATAATAGCGATGATAGTTATAGTTTCCATTGATTGATTATTTATTTGTTTTATTTTTTATATTGCGTAATTTCATAAAAGGTACTTCAATGCTAATGTATAAAATATATGCAATTGAAAGAGAAAAAAACCAGAAAAGGAAATAGTCAACCCCCCAATAATATGAAAACTCATGGTTACCAATCAGATTGTCGTGTAAGCCAAATTTAATTAAAATATCAATGACTATTGTTCTATTTATAAGGTACATAGAATATGAGATTAAACTAATAAAAGTAATCACACGGGAAATGGTTTTGTGACGAGTGGTTTTCCAGGTAGATAAAAATGGAAGCATCATAACCACACAAATTGATTTAAGTACCGGGACAATTACAACGCTATATTCTGAAATATTATTGTCATTAAAAAATTTCAACGCATAAAGTAAAATGACACCTAATAAGCAAAGATACGAAGATTTTTTATTCCAAAGAGTTGGGAAAAAGTGGGCAAAATAAGCTGCTAAAACACCGAACATAATTGAATCCAGGCGAGTTATAACTTGGCGTAAAATTTTCAGGTTTACTTCTGCAAAGGAATTGAAAGGGGTTGTTTGATATAAGTATAAACGATATCCTATAATTAAAATTATTACAAGTAATATTATAACTAATAACTTCTTTTTAAAAGCACCTTTTATAAATCGTACTGTTGCATATAAAATAATGGGTACAATTAAGTAAAACCATTCTTCAATACTTAAACTCCAAGACTCTCCAAAAAAAGGAGGTAGGGGATAATTGAAATTTTGAATGAAAAAAAAGTAACGATACCATTCCAATGGTAGTTTGTGCGGTTTTAGATAATTGTAATAGAGAATAACGAAGGTTAATAAAATAAAATAAATAGGAATTGTCCTCAACCATCTTCTGGTCCAAAAAACAAATAAGTTATTTAATGATGCTTTTTCTTTTTCAAGTGATTTAATCAAGATACCACCAATTAAAAAACCACTTAAGACAAAAAAGAGTGCTACACCATCAAGTGTTATTAGGCTTATAATTGGTTTATAATGAATCGGTGTCAAAATTGAACTATGCCCAAATAGTACAAATAATATTGCAAATGCCCGAAGTAGATCAAGTCCAAAAATTCTTGGATGTCCATTATTAATTTGAAAAAAACGCTTTAGAGCCAATTTAATCATTCACCTAATTTGAGTGTAAAAGTAATAAAAATAGGAGGAGGAAATAAATTGTGCTGAGGATATTCAATGTTTTTTATATTTAAATAAATCTCATTATGTTGCTTCCCCTATGATTATCGGTTTCAATTCGTAAAGAAAGTGTAACACATAGATTTTTTTGCTAATTTTACACTTTGTTTCAAATTCACTTTAGCCCACGTGGTGAAATTGGTAGACATGCCAGCTTGAGGGGCTGGTGCCTTCAGTGGTGTGCTGGTTCGAATCCAGTCGTGGGCACAAATAAGAGAGTCAAATTATTGTTTATCAATAGTTTGACTTTTTATTTTGTCAACCATTTGTCAACAACTTCAAAAAAACGCTTAATTTTTTCGACTCGCTATTAAAAGGTCTATCTATTATTTACCAGATAGGAGCTTATTTAGATTTAAGTGGTGTTGATTTAAATAGTTTAAAAAAAACCAGCGAAAAAACAGCTATGAATAATTAATACGATATCAAATTAACCAGAAAAATATTTCTTAATATAACAAACAAATTTGTTATATTTGAAACAAATGCGAAATCTATGAAAAAATCTTTGATATTCCTTTTAGCAATAACATTAACTAGTTTTAATGTGTTTCACGCTCAATCTGATTTTCTATTAGAACCTACTTCTTTTAAAATTACTGATTCACTTGTTGTAAATGAAATTAATCAGCCAGAGGCATTTGAAAATTTGTTAGAATGGATTGCTTTAAACTTTAATTCTGCAAATAATGTAATTCAATATCAAAATAAAGAGCGTGGCAAAATAATTTTGAAAGGAATTTTACAAGATGGTTTTAGAACAGAGTTTACTTTATCCCTAAACATCATAAAAAATGGATGGAATTATAGTTTTTCAAATATTAAATCGCTTCAATATAATTACTATGAAGCAGGAGAAAAAGATTGCTTCACAAAGCAATGTAGAGCTAATTTTATAAAATGGAAAGAGGGTTATTGTAACGGTTTTTATTTAATGATTAAAAATATTAGTATAATAACTTTAAAAAAATAGCTCTTCGCTACCTCTTCCAAACGTCTAATTTTTTGATGCGTTTTCCTTATCTGATATACGCCCCATAGCATTTAATCTCTCAGTTAGTTCATATTTCATGATTTCTTTTTTTCAATAAAAAAAAATCAGAATTTCAATGAATTAAAAAATAGTGATGTAGCTATTTCGATATATTTTTTAAAAACAAAGCTTATCCATAATTAGTCCTGTTATTTTGTTTAAATTTCTTTCATAATGCTTAAATTTGCCAAGCAATAGATTTAAAGCATGAAAGTATCTTACAACTGGTTAAAAGACTACATTAAAACAGATTTAACCCCTGAAAAAATTAGTGAAATACTTACAGAGACTGGTTTAGAAGTAGATGGTATCGAAAAAATTGAGGGAATTAAAGGTGGTTTATCCGGTGTTTTTGTAGGTGAAGTACTTTCTTGCGAAAAACACCCTGATGCAGATAAACTGAATATAACTTCTGTATCCGTAGGAGGTGAACCTTTACAAATTGTGTGTGGTGCCCCTAACGTTTCAGTTGGTCAAAAAGTGATTTGTGCTACTATTGGAGCTGTATTATACCCAACTCCAGATGAAGTTTTTAAGATTAAAGCTTCAAAAATACGTGGTATTGAATCAAATGGTATGTTATGTGCTGAAGATGAACTGGGATTGGGTAAGTCACACGAGGGAATTTTAATTTTACCTCCAAATGCTAAGGTTGGGACACCAGCTGCTTCGTTTTTTGAATTAGAAGAAGATTATCAAATTGAAATAGGGCTTACTCCTAATCGTGCAGACGCAATGGGACATATTGGTGTAGCTAGGGACTTAGTTGCATATCTAAATGTTCATTTGGATGCAAAATGTTCTTTATTAATTCCTAAAATTGCAGACTTATCTCTCCATACAAACGAAATTAAGATTGCTGTTCAAGTGATCGAAAAATTGACATGTCCAACCTATTTGGGTATTAGCATCAAAAAGGTTAACGTTAAACCTTCACCTGCATGGCTTCAAAAACGTTTGCGAGCTGTTGGGTTAAGTCCGATCAACTCAGTTGTAGATTGTACTAATTATGTAATGCGTGAATTAGGAACTCCTTTGCATGCATTTGACGCATCAAAATTACATGGAAAAGTGATTGTTAAACGAGCAAATCAAGGTGACTTATTTACTACTTTAGATGGGATTCAACGCACATTACATGCTGATGATCTAATGATTTGTAATGCGAATGATTATATTGCTATCGCAGGTGTTTTTGGAGGTTTAGAATCAGGAATTTCGAGCAATACAACTGATATTTTTATTGAATCTGCTTATTTCAATCCTGTTTCTATTCGTAAAACAGCAAAACGACATGCGTTAAATACAGATGCAAGTTTTCGATACGAACGAGGTGTTGATCCTCAGATTACAAAATTTGCCCTGGAGCGAGTTGTATATTTGATTCAAGAGATTTGTGGCGGTGAAATTGCTATGGAATTAGTCAGTGAGGTTTCAGGAGAATTTGAACGAAAAATAATCGATTTTAATATCGATCGATGTAACAAATTGATCGGCAAGAATATTCCTACTGATACAATTGCATTGATTTTAGAAAATTTAGACATAAAGATACTAACTCAAACTAGTTCTACTTGGTCGATAGAAATTCCTGATTATCGAGTAGATGTATTACGAGAAGTTGATGTGATTGAAGAGGTATTGCGCATATACGGTTACAATAACATTGAATTACCTGAAAAATTAAACACAACTCTTACCTTAAGTATTAATCCGATCATTGAAAAAATTCAATCTAGTTTGTCTGAGTTTTTAGTTGGATTGGGTTTAAGTGAAACATTAACAAATTCACTGACTACTTCATCGTATAGTAAGTTTTCAAATTCGGAGTCTATTAAACCAGAATTTAATGTTGAAATGATGAATCCCCTCAGTTTAGAGTTGGATGTAATGCGTCAAAGCTTAATTTTCAGCGCATTAGAAGTTGTGTCATTTAATCAAAACAGACAACAAGCTGATTTGTCTTTTTTTGAGTTTGGAAAAACCTATAAAAAAACTAATGATCAGTATATTGAAACCAAAGAGCTAATTATTTGTATTTCGGGTAGAAAAAATACTGAACAATGGAATAATTCATCTGAAAAAGTCTCGTTTTTTACACTAAAAGGAATTGTGATCGCTCTGTTTAAACGTATAGGGTTAACCCATTTTTTATCTGAAAGTCCAATTCTAGATTCGCTTCTTGAAGATGGTGTTTCGCTGAGTGTTTTAAAGCAAAATATCGGGGAGTTAGGATGGGTTTCGGCGGACTTAAAAAAATATTTTGGAATTAAACAAGATGTTTTTATTGCAGTTATAAACTGGGATGTAGTGATTAAACAACTTCAATTAGTTAAGGTTATTTATAAGGAGTTGCCTAAAACATTTGAGGTTAGACGAGACTTTTCTTTATTATTAAATAAAGAAATTTCCTTCTTTGAAATTGAAAAAATTGCTACTGGAATTGATCGTAAACTACTCAAAAGAGTAGCTTTATTTGATGTGTATGCCGGTTCAAACTTAGAAAAAGGAAAAAAATCATATGCTGTTTCATTTCATTTTCAAGATAATGAAAAAACACTGCAAGATGCTCAAGTAGATGTGATCATGAATCGTATCAGGAAAGAGCTTGAAGAAAAGTTAAATGCACAATTACGCTAATGTACGCTAAAGATACGTTCAAACACCAAGGATTGCGAAAGCAATTGATAGATATTATTCGTGAAATGGGTATTTCAGATGAAACTATTTTAAGTGCGTTTTACGAAATCCCAAGACATTTATTTTTGGATGCTGTCTTTGAGAAACAGGCTTATTCTAATGTCGCTTTTCAGATTGGTGCTGGACAAACTATATCACATCCCTATACTGTTGCTTTTCAAACACAATTATTGATGCTTAAAAAAGGGATGAAAGTACTTGAAATTGGAACTGGTTCTGGATTTCAAACTTGTATTTTAAATGTTCTTGGGGCTAAAGTTTATTCTATTGAACGTCAACAAGAATTGTTTATGAAGGCTAAAACAATTATTAACTCATTAAACCTTACCCCGAAGTTGTTTTTTGGAGATGGCTATAAAGGCAGAAAGCAAGATGCTCCCTATGATCGAATTCTAGTAACTTGTGGTGCACCATCAATACCAAATACTTTATTAGAACAACTTTCAATAGGAGGGATTATGGTAATACCAGTTGGGGAACAAGATGGTCAAGTCATGATTAGAATCACAAAAACAAGTGAAAATGAATACGGTACTGAAAAATTTGGTGATTTCAATTTTGTTCCTATGTTAGAAAATACTAAAAAATAAATTTAACACTAAAAAAAATGAAAAAAATTATTTTGACGTCGCTTTTTTTTATTTCCCTTTCGGTAAAAGCCATAGAAATTAATTATAGTTTGAAAATGCCAAAACCTCAAAATCATTATTTTGAAGTAGAAATGAAGTTAACTGGCTTGAAGAAAAAGTCAATAACTGTAAAAATGCCCACTTGGGCCCCTGGCTCATATATGATTCGTGAATTTTCGAAAAATGTCAATTTAGTCAAAGCTTTTGATGATCAAGGAAATTCGATTCATGTTGAAAAAACAGCCAAAAATGCTTGGAAAATTCAGACAGAGAACCATAAATCTGTTAAAATAAAATACGAAGTCTATGCGTTTGAATTATCTGTCAGAACGAGTTTTTTAGATTTAACCCATGGTTATGTAAATGGTTCTTCAATGTTTATGTATGTTGATGGATCAAAAGATATGCAGGGAAAAATAGATATTTATCCTTACGAAGATTTTCATGTAATTACAACAGCACTTCCAAAACCAAACGATTCCATTCGATTTGAAAATGCTAAAACTTTTTCGTTTAAAGATTATGACCAATTGATAGATTGTCCGATTGAAATTGGAAATCAAGAAGTTTTTGAATTCTCAGCTGCTGGAACTCATCATACCGTTGCTATGTTCGGATATGGTAATTTTGTCATCCCTACACTTCAGAAGGACATGAAAAAAATTGTAGAAGCTGCCACAAATGTTTTTGGCCAAAATCCAAATAAAGAATATACATTCATCATTCACAACGTGTTAGATGGTCAAGGTGGTTTAGAGCATATTAATTCATCAACGTTAAGCGTAGGAAGGTTTTCCTATGTCGGAAAGGAATACCTTGATTTTTTATCTCTTGTTGCGCATGAGTATTTTCATTTATGGAATGTGAAGCGAATAAGACCAATTCAGTTAGGTCCATTTGATTATGACCAAGAAAACTATACAAGTTTACTTTGGATTATGGAAGGATTTACAAGTTATTACGATGATTTAATTTTGCGAAGAGCTGATTATACTTCGGAAAGTGAATACCTTCAAAACTTAAATAATACGCTAAATTATGTTGAAGGAACAGAAGGGTCTCGAGTTCAACCATTAGCACATGCAAGTTATGATGCATGGATTAAGGGATATAGGCCTAATGAAAATTCTAATAATACAACTATGACTTATTATTCAAGAGGTCAGTTAATTGCAGCATTGTTAGATATTCAAATTGTATCGAAGTTTAATGCAACGAAATCCTTAGATGATTTCATGAGGTTATTGTATCAGAAATATTATAAAAAACAACAAAGGGGTTTTTCTGAAAAAGAACTTGAGGAAACACTTACAGAATTTATGGAAGAAGATATGAGCCCATTTTTAAATGATTATGTATATGATACCAAAATACCTGATTATAAATCATTATTTGAAAAAGTAGCTGTTAAGGCGGTGTATAATGGACAACGAAAACCTTCTTTTGGTGTCACTTTTTCAAATGATGGGTCATGTATAATTAAAGCAATTCGTTCAAATTCAGCTGCAGAAAATGCAGGGCTTAATGTAAATGACGAGGTGATTGGAATTAATGGATTTAAAGTGAACTCATCTAATATTGAGTCTTTTATTTTAGGTCATAAACCAGGTCAAACGTTTAATGTTTTAATTTCTAGAGAAGATCTCTTAATTGAAATTGTCTGTACAATGGCTGACTATGAACGAAAATCGTTTAAATTATCCTTAGATGACTATAATATGAACTTAGAGAACAGAAATTTTTGGCTAAGAAAAATATAACATGATGAAGAAATTTTATAAATTACTGTTAAATAAGTTACCCAGGCCATTGCTAATACGCCTGAGTTATATATTTAAGTTTTTCGCACCTTATCTATACAAGGGAACAGCTGTTTTATGCCCTGTATGTGAAAAATCTTTTAGTACTTTTCTTTCTTATGGCTCTGATGTGGCCCATCGCGAAAATGTATTATGTCCCTACGATTTAACACTTGAACGCCACCGTTTAATGTGGTTATACCTCAAAGATCACTCCTTATTCTTTAAAGCTGCTAGTTTAAACGTACTCCATATTGCACCTGAACAATGTTTTTACTCACAATTTAAAAAACAAGATAATCTGACTTACCTAACTGGTGACCTAGTTTCACCGCTTGCTGATATTCATTTTGATTTGCATCAAATTCCTTTGGAGGATAATCGTTTTGATGTAGTCTTTTGCAACCATGTATTAGAGCATGTTGATGATGCACTTCAATGTATGAAAGAATTATATAGAGTAATGAAGCCAGGCGGTTTTGGAATATTTCAGGTTCCATTAGATTCAACGAGAGCTATCACGTATGAGGATGCTTCAATTACTTCACCTAAAGATAGGGAACTTCATTTTTGGCAAAAAGATCACGTACGTCTCTTTGGATTAGACTACCCAAGTTGGCTTGAAAAAGCTGGATTTACAGTTTCTACATTTGATCCATTGCAACATTATTCAGAAGAATTGGTCGAAAAATACCGATTAATAAAATCAGAGTTATTATACATCGTCTCGAAATAATTATAAAATAAATAAACTAAATATTAAACAAACGAAAAACATATGAAGTATTTTAATAATATTCTTGAAACAATTGGAAATACTCCACTTGTAAAGCTAAATAAACTAACCGCTGATGTAAAGGCATTAGTTCTCGCAAAGGTTGAAACTACAAACCCTGGTAATTCTGTTAAGGATAGAATGGCTGTCAAAATGATTGAAGATGCGGAGATTTCAGGACTTCTTCACCCTGGAGGAACTATCATTGAAGGTACTTCGGGTAATACAGGAATGGGCTTAGCTTTAGTTGCTATAATTAAAGGGTACAAATTAATTTGTGTCCTAAACGATAAGCAATCAAAAGAAAAAATGGATATTTTGAGAGCTGTTGGTGCAGAAGTTGTTGTTTGTCCAACCGCAGTAGAGCCAGAAGACCCAAGATCTTATTATTCTGTCTCTAAAAGATTAGCAAGTGAAATACCAAATTCATGGTATGTAAACCAGTACGATAACCTATCCAACAGACAAGCCCATTACGAACAAACTGGTCCTGAAATTTGGGAACAGACAGGAGGGAAGATCACTCATTTTGTAGTGGGAGTTGGAACTGGAGGGACTATCTCTGGGATAGGGAAATACTTAAAAGAAAAAAAACCTAAGATTAAAATATGGGGAATTGACACGTATGGTTCGGTGTTTAAGAAATATCATGAAACGGGTATTTTTGATAAAAATGAAATTTACCCTTACATCACTGAAGGTATTGGAGAGGATATTCTTCCGGCAAATGTAGATTTTTCCATCATAGATCATTTTGAAAAAGTAACGGACAAAGATGCTGCTAACTACACACGTAAAATAGCACGTGAAGAAGGGATTTTTGTTGGTAATTCAGCGGGATCTGCAATCAAGGGATTACTTCAATTAAAAGATCAACTTACTGAAGATGATGTTGTTGTTGTATTGTTTCACGATCATGGCAGCAGATACATTGGTAAAGTATTCAATGATGATTGGATGAGAGAAAGGGGGTTTATGGAGGAGAAAAGAACAACAGCATCTGATTTGATTTCAGGACATAAAGACATTAACTTAGTATCTGTTTATGCTGAAGAATTAATATCTCATGCTGTCACTAAAATGAGAAAATATAATATTTCTCAAATTCCAGTTATGAGAGATGATGTTTATGTAGGCTCATTAAATGATTCACATACTTACCAGTATTTAATTGAAAATCCTACAAAAATAAATTCACCCATATCTTCAATAATGCAAAAACCATTCCCAATTGTTCAAGAAGAAACAGGAATAGATGCTATTTCAAAAATGATTAACAAGGATACTTCTGCTGTTCTAGTAGAATTAACTAACGGAAAATTTAACATTATTACTAAGCAAGATATTATTGCTGCTTTTGCTTAGTTTTTTTTTAATTAATAAAAACAGAGTAAACTTTAAGTCCTTTTAATTGTTTAAAAATATGTTGTTTAAAATATTTCTTTTTACAATTTAGTATGAAATTACTTTTTGCTTCATCAAATAAGTATAAAACAGTTGAAATAAGATCTTTACTTCCAGATTTAGAAATTGTCAATCTAATTGATGTAGGATGTTATGAAGATATTCCCGAAACTGCTGATTCATTTATTGGAAATGCTCGAATAAAAGCTGAGTATGGATTAAACAACTATGAATTACCCTGTTTTTCAGATGACTCAGGTTTAGAGATTCAAGCGTTGAATAATGAACCAGGTGTTTTTTCAGCAAGGTATGCTGGGGATATTAAAGATGATCAGAAAAATATTGATAAAGTGCTTTCTAACATGAAACACAAGACAAATAGAGAAGCTTGTTTTAAGACGGTAATTGTGCTAAAGTTAAATGGTCTTGAGTATGCTTTTGAAGGGCTTATAAATGGAAAGATTACAACAGAAAAAAAAGGAATTAATGGGTTTGGGTATGACTCTATTTTTATTCCAATTGGTCACACCAACACTTTTGCAGAGATGTCCATTGATGAAAAATCATCAATGAGTCATCGTGGTATTGCTGTTCAAAAAATGGTTTCATTTTTGAATTCACTAAAGATTTAAAATTAACTTTTAAGTTATAAAAAACGATGGAAAATAAACCTAAAATTTGGAAAATGTTACTAATTTCTTGGATATTTGTATATCCAGTTATTAACTTAATGTTTGTATTAATTTTTCCATTGCTTGTTGACTTACCTCAGTTAGCAAAGACATTTGTGTTTACCGTTATTCTTGTTCCTATTATGGGAATTGTAATTCCAAAATTGCATAAGAAATTCTGGAATTGGATAATTAAGTAATTAATTGCTTTTTTACAGTTTTTATTTCATCTTTAAAAAAAAACAAAAAATCATCATCTGTTTATGAAAAATATTAAAACGTTAATTTTAATGAGTTGTCTGATATTTTCTTTTAATTCAATAGGTCAATCTATCGTTAAAGGAATAATTTTAGACACAAAGGGGAAACCTGTACCTTATGCCACAATTTTCTTAAAGATATCAAAATCAGGATCTGTTTCTAATGAATTTGGATCATTTTCAGTAAAAATTAAAAATGGATTTTATGATGATACACTTATTATTTCAAGTATTGGATTTTCAACTTTCAAAAAATCAGTGAAATTAAATAACAATGAAATTGAATTAAATATTACATTGAAAGAGCCAGTTTTAATGATTGAGGAAGTCGTAATTACTGCTGGTATGATCGAAGCGAGTAACGAACGTTCTGTTGCCGTATTAAAACCGCTAGATATTGTTACAACCGCAGGTGGACAGGGAGATATTATTGGAGCAATACAAACATTACCAGGTGTTCAACGAAACGGGGGAGACCAAACCGGCTTAATGGTTAGAGGGGGAGATGTGAATGAAAGTGCAATGATTATTGATGGAATGGTAGCTCAAAACGCATTTCAAAGTAATGTGCCTGGTGTTTCACAGAGAAGTAGGTTCAATCCATTTCAATTTAAAGGAACTGCATTTAGCAGTGGTGGATATACTGCACGTTATGGCCAAGCACTTTCAGCTATTCTAGATTTACAAACCAATGATTTACCTGAAAAAAACAATGTGAACTTAGGAATGAATATGGCTGGATTATCTTTATCTAGTTCAAAATTAATGGGTAAAAACGCCATCGAATTTTCAGGTAATTATCAAAATCTTCAACCTTTTTATGGGATTACACCTACTAATGTTACTTTTTACAAAGTTCCAGAAGGGGGAAGTTTTGCTACCCGATATATTTCTAAATTAGATAGTAGTAAAGGGATTTTTAAAATGAATTTTTCTAGGTCATTTAGTAAGTCTGGTATTGAAATCCCTAATCCAATGTCTGCTGGATCGAAAATTAATTTTAATCTAAGTAATGTAAATACATATTTTAATACTTCTTTTAAATATTTAGCGTCAATAAAAACCCGCTATTTTACTGCTTTTTCCTACAGTAGTAATTCTGATGAAATTAAATTTGGCTCTATAGGATTAAATCGAAGTGATAGTCGTGTTCAAGGTAGGGCAGAAATAAATCATCAACTTAGTGATAAAATCAGTTTTTTGTCTGGTTTGGAATTGCAGCAAATCAATTATGCGCAAAAATTTGATACAATTTCAGGAGCATTTGAAGAGATAATGAGTGCAGGATACCTTGAAGGAGAATTTAAACCGGGTGCTCGATTTGCTATAAAACCTGGGGTCAGAGTAGAATTTTCTCAATTATTAGGCAAGGGATCAATATCTCCAAGACTTGCATTTGCACTTAGAACATCCGAGTTTGGTCAATTATCTTTTGCAGGCGGTTTTTTTAATCAAACAGCTTCTAATCAATACTTATTAAAAGGATATCGTCCAGACTTTCAAACAGCAGCTCATTATATGTTAAATTATCAATGGATGAAAAAAAGCAGGGTGTTCCGCCTCGAAGGATATTATAAATCGTATGATAAATTGGTTGTAGAGACCTCCAAATCAAGCCCTTATAATCCAAATCAATTTAGATTTGATTTTGGTCCTGTAGACAACTCTGGTGAAGGGTATGCTCAAGGAATAGATTTTTTCTGGAGAGACAAGGAAACAGTTAAGAATTTAGATTACTGGATATCCTATAGTGTCATAGATACGAAACGTTTATATCAAAATTACATTTCAAAAGCCACTCCAGATTTTGTTTCTACTCACAATCTAAATGTGATCGCAAAGTATATGGTTGAAAAAATACAAACTAATTTTTCATTTAGTTACAATTACGCAAGTGGAAGACCCTACTACAATCCTGGAAATTCAATTTTTTTAAACGATCATGTCGCTGCTTATGAAAATCTAGCTATGACTGCTTCTTATTTACGTACATTTAAAAAGAAAGTCTTTGCTGTTTTTTACTTAAGTTTGGACAATATGTTAAACACGAAAAATATTTTAGGTTACCGGTTTGCGGCTGATGGTACTAAATCTGAAATTAAACCTCCTTTATATAGGGCTATATTTATCGGAGCTAACTTTTCATTTAGTCAGTTTGACCAAGATGAATTATAAATTAATTTAACTCTTTTTTATGAAACGTGTTTTTTTGTTGCTTTTCTTACTCTTTATTTTACAGAGTGAAAAAATTTTTTCACAATCTATGTCGGATGAGTTAACAATCTCATTTAATCAATTTGACAATGCGGTCTCATTCAGTGAAATGATGACAAGTTCATCCGCTTTGGAATTGATTGCAATTACTTATCCTGAAGAATACATCTCAAATTACTATGCCTCATATTCAAAAGCAATGGTTTCTTATTATGAAAAAGAAGCGAAAAAACGTGATCTTTTAATTGATGCTGCAGAAGTGTATTTTGGAAATCTATATCAACTAAAACCGAATGAACAAGAAACCTACATATTAGCAGCATTAATAGCAAATGCGCGTCTCTCTGTTGATGGCGGTAGTCGTTGGAAGAAATATGGAGCTATTTTCGATGAGAACCTAAGCGCTGCAAAACTAATCAATACAACTAATCCAAAAATAAATCATTTAAAAGGTATAGCCGTTTTTAATACACCTAAAATGTTTGGTGGTGGTAAAAAAAATGCCTTGGAGTATTTAGAAAAAGCAAAGTCTCAATTTGAAATGCAGTCAACAAACACTATTTTGATTCCATATTGGGGATCTAAAAGAAATGAGTTTTTTTTGAATCAATGCTACGAAATTAAAAAATAAAATACGTGTTAAAAATGAAAAAACCACCTACTTTAAGTAGGTGGTTTTTTTTATATCATTCTATGTGTAATGAATATGTATTAGTTTTTCTTGTAAAAGGGTAATTTAACAACTTTCGCTTTTATCCCTTTATCCCTAATCGAAATAAATATTTCAGAGTCTAATTTCGATGCTTCTATAGAAACATACCCCAAACCAATACCAATTTTCATTGACGGAGACATCGTTCCAGAAGTAACCTTTCCAATTATCACACCATTAGCATCTGTAATTTCATAGTCGTGTCTTGGTATACCTCTGTCAATCATTTCAAATGCAACTAACTTTCGTGTAACACCCATTTCCTTTTGATTTTTCAAAAAAGAAGAGTCTACAAATTCCTTTGAAAATTTTGTGATCCAACCAAGACCAGCTTCTAAAGGAGAAGTGGAGTCATCAATATCATTTCCATATAAGCAGTAGCCCATTTCTAAACGAAGCGTATCTCTCGCTGCTAGTCCAATTGGCTTAATACCTTCAGATTTACCCGCTTCAAAAACAACATCCCAGACGTGTTTAACATCTTTGTTTTTAACATAAATCTCAAATCCCCCCGAACCAGTATATCCAGTTGCAGATATAATTATGTCATCAATACCAGCAAAAGTAGCAATCTCAAAGTGGTAATATGGAATTTCATCCAGATTTACAGAGCTTATTAATTGCATGGAAGAAGCTGCTTTGGGTCCTTGAATTGCAAGTAATGAATACTCATCAGAAAGATTTTTCATCTCAGCACCTAAATCATTATGAGAAGATATCCACTCCCAATCTTTATCAATATTAGAAGCATTTACAACAAGCATGTAATTTTCATCACTCAATTTATAAACGATTAAATCATCAATAATTCCACCTTTCCCATTTGGTAAACAGCTATACTGTGCTTTTCCTTCAACAAGTAAAGAAGCATCGTTTGATGTTACTTTTTGAATTAAATCTAATGCCTTTGGCCCAGAGATGAAAAACTCACCCATATGAGAAACATCAAAAACCCCAACACCATTACGAACAGTTTCATGCTCGATATTAACTCCTTCATATTGAACAGGCATTTTATAACCTGCAAAAGGAACAATTTTAGCACCTAGTGCGCTGTGTATTTCAGTTAAAGCTGTATTTTTCATTTACTTATTTTTATGCAAATTTACAAATATAATTTAGCTTTAACGCACAAAATACAAGT
Source organism: Chryseobacterium gleum (assembly GCA_945897755.1). Taxonomy (GTDB): domain Bacteria; phylum Bacteroidota; class Bacteroidia; order Flavobacteriales_D; family Crocinitomicaceae; genus CANHVK01. Next base: position 18,353 of record CAMDGH010000036.1, read on the forward strand.
TCAATGTTGTACTTTTACTTGAAAAAAGCTAGATATAATGCTTCGATTTATTTCAATATCTTTATTACTCTATTTAAGTTTATTTTCATCCTCTACCACTTTTTTTTCCCAATCATGTCAAAAAGTTTTATTGATAGGTAAGGTAGTAGACACACTCAAGGCAAATCAATTTTATAATTTAATGATTATTAATCAATCAACTGGAAAAGGTGTTTTTGGTCAACCAGACGGAAGTTTTCAAGTATATGCAGGAGTAAACGATTCAATATTATTATCAATAAGAAGTTATTCTAAACTTTCTTTCAGAATACATGCTGATTCAAATTGTCAAATGAACGTTGGAAATCTATTCATTAGAAATTATCAGGAAATCAAAGAAGTAATTATTAAACCTTTAAAATCGATTCAATCAATCAAAGAAGAACGCTTAAATTTAGCGGTAAAAGAAACGAAAACGACTGCAGGATTAGATGCTTTTTCGAGTCCAATTACTTTTTTATACGAACGATTTTCTAAAGAGGGAACGTCAAAACAAAAAGCAGCCGAACTCACGTATTATGACCAACAAAGAAAAGTAGTAAAAGCACTTTTAACCATTTATGTTTCATTCGATATTATTGATTTGGTGGATTCAGATTTTGATTCCTTTATCTCTTTCTTGAATTTAAATGAAACTTTTTTAAAGACATCAACAGATATAGAATTAGTCACTTTTATCAAGGATAAATTCGATCATTTTAAAGATAAAAAAAACAATTAATCTAAATAACAAATATTTTGATTATATTTCCGGAACAAATAGATTAAAATATAATCAATGATAGGGTCTAATATAAAATTACTTCGAAAACGAAAAGGTAAATCGCAAGAAGAAGTTGCTACTAAATTAATGCTTACCCGCTCAAGTTATAGTGGTTATGAAAATGAAGTTGCTCAACCATCCATTGAGACATTGATTTTGATATCATCTTATTTTGAAGTTTCGTTAGACACTTTAGTTAAAATTGATTTTTCCACATTATCAAGCGATGAATGGAAACGTATTGAATCACCAATAAATACGGATATTCATGGAAAAAAGCTACGTGTTTTAATGAGCATTGTCGATATCGAAGAAAATGAACTGATTGAATTGATTCCTGTAAAAGCAAGTGCTGGATACACTTCTGGCTACGCTGATGCAGAATACTTGAAATTACTACCTACATTCTCATTACCTTTTCTCTCAAAGGAAAAAAAATACAGATCATTCCCCATTCAAGGAGATAGTATGCCCCCAGTAAGTGAAGGTTCATATGTAATTGCTGAATACATTCAGAATTGGACAACAATCAAAAATGGAACTCCTTGTATTATAGTAACAAAAGAAGATGGTATTGTATTTAAAATTGTGTATAATTTTTTGAATCAAACACAAACCTTACAGTTGTGTTCAACAAATCCTTTTTACCAACCCTATTTTATTCATGCGAATGAAATCATTGAGGTATGGAAATTTGTAAATTACATTGCATCAGACCTACCTGTTACAAAAATGGATGATAGTGAAATTCGTCAATCAATTATCGGCTTACAAAAAGAAATTTCAGATTTAAAAAATGTTTTTTTAAAATCCAACTAATTATGGAAATAGAAAAGGAACTGAATACATCTTTTCGGTCAATCCAACATAAAGCTCTAGTTAACATCAGATTTACATCCAGTTGGTTAAGACAGAACCAACAACGGGTAATGGATAAGTATGAGATAACGATGCCGCAATTTAATATATTACGTATATTGAGGGGTGCGAAATCGTCTTTAAATGTGAATACGCTAAAAGAAAGGATGATTGAAAAATCGCCAAATTTAACAAGATTAATGGATAAATTGTTAGAAAAAAACCTTATCCATCGAATTCGTTGTGATAACGATAAACGAAGTCTACTCATAGAAATTAGTGATCACGGGCAAGATTTATTGCTTAAAATAGATCTTGAGATTTCCGAAACTTCCTTTTTTGAAATTAATATATCTGATGATGAAGCTAAATTACTAAATAATCTATTAGATAAAATACGTATTGAATGAGTAGAAAACAGATTGGGTGGATGATTATTCTTGGGTTGATACTTTTCACAACGATCTTAGAATCAATGATATTAATGCCTTTAGCATCAACGATAAAGTCTGAACTCGGAATGAATGAGAAACAGTGGGGAGTTGCAATTTCGGTATATTTATTTAGTGCTTTTATTTCTGGAATTCTTAGTATTTTCCTAATTGATAAGTACGATCGAAAGACATTCTTATTGGCCTTGTATGTTTTTTTTATTGTTGGAACTTTTTTTTGTGGGATTGCTACTTCTTATTATTTTTTAGTTTTTGCACGCATATTTGCTGGTTTTTTTGGAGGTGTAATTTCTGCTTTAACTTTAGCAATGGTTGGAGATTTAGTTTCGACTGAGTTTAGAGGAAGAGCAACGGGTATTGTCATGGCTGGTTTTTCTTCTGCTGCAGCTTTAGGTATTCCGATGGGCTTGTATTTAGGTCTAAAATGGAATTGGCACACCCCTTTTTATTTTATCTTTTTTCTTTCTCTAATAATACTTTTTTTAATTTGGATGCTTTTACCATCCTTAAAATCACATATAGAAAGTGCACAAAAAGTAAACCCTAGTGCGATATTTAAACGGATTATTTACAATTCAAATCAAAAAAGAGCCTTGTTATTTAATTGTACAATCCTGTTTGGTCAGTTCGCTATTATTCCTTTTCTTGCCGATTTTATTCAACAAAATGCTGGTTTTCAAAAAACTGAATTGGTATGGATGTACTTTACAGGTGGTGTCCTTACATTTTTTTCTAACCCGTTTATTGGATTTCTTTCTGACAAATATGGTAAACTTCGTGTTTTTCTAATCTTAATGGCTCTCTCGTGTGTACCGATTATTTTAATCACTTCTATGACTGTTTATCCAATTTACATTGTTTTACTAGCAACTTCTGCTTTTTTTGTTTTTGCTGGAGGAAGAAATATTCCAGGAACAGCAATTGTGATAGCAACAGCAGCTCCTTATGAAAGAGGTGGATTTATGGCTATAAGGTCTGCATTACAACAGCTAGCTAGTGGGTTAGCCGTTATGATTTCAAGCTTTATAGTATATCAAGATGAAACTGGGAAATACTTTAATTTCGAATATGTTGGTTACTTAGCAGTTGCAACAAGTATTATTTCATACTTGTTACTTCGAAATGTAAAACAAATTTATTGATTTTTTTAAATTCCTAAATTCAATTAATAAATGCTACTACAATCTATATCCAAAAACCAGACGAAAAGTGTAATAAGTATTTGAAATTTCTAAACCTGTAAATTTAATTTTCTTAAAATCAAATTCTGTGTTTAACATTGTAAACCATTTGGATGTGTTATAACCTCCCAAAACCCTTAAATCGTATCTTGGAGCTAAACCGATATAACTCCTTCTATCATCATCAAAAATATAAGATTTATATTGAACAACTAAACCTAAACCAAGAAGAACATTGAAACTCCAATTATGAAATTTAGTAGAAATGCCAATCCCAGGAACAATTCCTAAATCTATTATGTCAAATTCGTTACTTCTTAACTTTGAATTATGGATAGAAGAGTCGTCGATTGGTAGAATAAATGGGTGATTGAAAACATTAAAAACACTTAAGGAATTTTTCAAATACCATGTTGTTATGGTTTTACTGAAAATTGCTTTTCTACCTTGAAGCGCGTCCATATTAAAGTGATCTGTATTGAAATACCAAGTATTCAATGTAATATTTTGAGTTCTTAAATTTGGTAAAATGATGTTTTGTTTTTCATTAATTAGCGCATACCCTTTTAATTTATGAATGTCAAAATCAATAAATAATTTTTTATATGTGTAATCAAATCCAACATGAAAATAAGATGATTTACCAAAAGTTTCAGAAGACTTTAATTGAAATGGAGTAATTAACCCTAACCTTAACGAAAACCATTTATAACTAAATCCAAAACCATAAAATGCTTTAAAATTGTTACGGTATTTCAATTTTATATTTTTATCAGTTAAAAAAATATCGAATGGCGCAGAATGAAATCCATAATCTGAATAAAAAATCTTTTTTTTTCGATAAGAAATATAACTCAAAGAATCTTGTTGAGCTCGAACACTCGGAATCACAAAATAAATAGAAATTAAAAATAGAAATAACCGAAGTATATGCATAGTTGTATTAAATCTTTAGATAATACTAAAATACAGATAAAGTTTAAACTTTATTTCTTAAATTCAACTAAGAAATAAAAAAAACGAAATGTTTGAATATATTTAACTGAACATCAAACATATAAACAGCGATAATATAAAGTCATCATGAATGATATTAATTGTCTTTATTGAATCACTCAAATATAATTTGAGTTCCTAGTTTACATCTGTTATTTTTTAACTTTTTATAAATCGTTTAGTTCTCTATTGAACCTATATCTCTATATTTGTAGATTAAAAAGATATATTTTTCATGTTTTTTAAAGTATTCCCTTTATTTTTTTTCCTTTTCATATTTTCCTTTGGTTTTAATCAAGGTTTAACTCCTCATTTAAATGCGTTTGTAAATAACGAAACTTTAGATCGACTGGAAGGTAAAGACACGGGTTATGTTGATATCTGTAGTTATGATACGATTCATTTTAAAGGATTTGCAACTATTTTAGATCCAACAATCGATACTAATTTCTGCGATTTTGAGTGGACTATCACAGGAACTAATTTTTACAAGGGAAAAAATATTGACTTCTCTCCTTCAGATCAAGGAGGCTATTACGTCGAACTAAAAATCACAGATATTAATAAAAAAGAATATAGGGTTAGTTGTCGCGTAAGAGTCGCTTCTGTTGCTGATTTTAATTCACTTTCAGATTTGCCCGCAGAAATGTGTTTAGATAAATCAGTTAAAATAAAAATGATTAAAGACGATGGTTCATATGAAAATTCAGGGGTAAAATTAGGTCAAGGTAGATTTAAAATTGGAGGATTATTTAAGTCTGAAATAAAGCTGCCTGATGGCTTAGGCGTAGAGTACCCTTCGAAAATAAATATAAATGATTATGGTAACAATACAAAAATTCAATCGATAAAAGATATTGAAAAAATTTGTATAACAATGGAACATTCTTTTTTGGGTGATGTTGAAGTAAAGCTAACCTGTCCATCAACGATAGACTCAATAACGAAGGATACAATAAAAGGAATAAGTGCTGTTATTTTCAACAGCTACAAAGGGTTAGGAGGGATGGTTCCAGGAGGATTTGGTGGAAAAGATGTTTTTATCGGGAATGACTTAGATATAGATAATGGTCCGATTGGAATTCCTGGATGGCAATATTGTTTTTCAAACACAAAAGCAAATTTCTCGTCTTTTGGAGATGAATATGCATTAAGTAATTTCAAATTAAATAACATTGGTATGCCAGCAATGAATCCAGATGGTATTTATCTTCCTGAAGAACCATTTTACCGATTTATTGGTTGTCCAGTAAAAGGAGAATGGACATTATCAATAAAAGATAA
>CAMDGH010000037.1 GCA_945897755.1 Chryseobacterium gleum
CAAGCGAGCAATTAAATCTTTACAAAGATTAAAATCAGCTACGAAACGCTGTAATCTTCGTAATGATGACTCAGGTTTACTTTCAGTATCAAATGCTAAAGCGAGTTTGTGAAAACTAACATTCTGAACTTTACATAAGGCAAGAATAAGCATTGACATAAGCCTAATTCTTGCTTTATTGATTGTGGAACCATTTTTTTTCAAATTTTTCATTTAGAATTTCAGATAATTCATTAACTTTAATCTCATGACTGGTATTCTTTTTCATAGATAAATACTTGGTAATACTCTTCTAATATACTGAATATCAGTATATTAAACAAGTTTTTTAACGCTTATTTTGTTGATTTTCAATGAAATAATTTTTTGTCATGTAGTGAAGAATATTTTATTAAATTTTTATACACAATTAAAAAATTCAGGAAATAAAAGCTTAACAATGAAAAAAAACACTATTACTCTCTTTTTTATTAATTGCTCAATTTACTTTTTTACAATCAACACAAACAATATATAAAAAACTGAAAAACAATCAAATAAAAAGTAAATTTCATGCAATGGGTAGTGAACCTTATTGGGATCTGTATTTTATGGATAATTACGCCATCTTTGCTGATGATATGAATTCAATCTGTGTTTCATTAAAATTTGAAACAACTTTTGATGAAAAAAAAAACAAACAACAAATAAAATTAAGAACACCTAACAATAAAATTGTAACAGTTACAATCATTAAAGAACGATATATGGATGAGGGAGAAAATTATTCAAAATATACCGTAAATTTTGGTAATAACGGCGAACTTCCTTCAGGTGCACTTTATGATTACGATGTTTTTTTATTTGGAGGTGGAAATTAAATAAATCCAAAATTTTAATATTTGAAATTAATATCAAAAAAAACAACTATTCAATTATCAATTTTATATCTTCTTAATCAAGATGTTTATTTCCAGATTTATTAGTGACGTATTTTTGAAAACTCTTTTTGTTTGTATTCTTGGATCGTTATTTTCTCAAATCAATAATGATTCGATTAGTATTAGTAAAACAGAAGATACCATCGTTAAAAAAGAAAAAAAGAATATCATACTCGCTCCTTTTCAATTAATCAACAAGGATACTATTTTACTCGGCGCTAACGATGAGTTGGTCTATGATGAGTTCTCAGCCATGGGGAAACCTGCTGTTTATGATGCGCTCCATTCTTTTAACTACCGTCGAAGTGATAAGTTTGGAGGTTATATAAATGTGAAAATAAATGCTGGTTTAGACAGAATAAGTAAAAAGGGTTTCAAATCTGATATCAAAAAGTTTCTAATTCAAATTAACCCGCTTACATTAACCGTTTATTGGTTCGCAGTTGTAGGACCCAGCTCAGACAATTATTCCTATGTGAAAATAGATAGTCGAGGTTCTGCAGGTGGCGGTAGAAAAGCAGTTGAAAAACAACTACCAAGAATGCATGGTTTGTATCAGGATTTAGAACCAATTAAATTTCTAGAATTTAACGAAAATGTACCCGAATGCTTTACATGGAGTGGCAAGCAACTTGATTCCTATACTTCATGTGTCAACATACAACAATACTTTTTTAAATACAGAGAAAAAATTGAAAAAGATGAATTATTCGAACTCGAAAACGATTTAGTAACAATTGACAAAAAAGAAAATAAAGAAATAATTGTTGAAGAATTTGACATCTTTGATCCGACCTTTAATGAAGATATATCTGTTGTTAAATTCAAACCAATTGAAAAACAAAATATTGAACAAAAAGTAGTTGACAAAAACAAGAAAAAACAAAATGATTCTAAAGATTACAAGGTTAAATCAGGGGATAATCTTTCAAAAATAGCAAAAAAATATGCTATTTCAATTACAAAATTGAAAAAGATAAATAACTTAATTGACGATAAAATTCAAATAGGACAGATACTTAAAACCCATAATTGAAGAAGATTTATTGAATATCTACGTATGGATTTTCTTTTAAAATACCCTTTAATTCGCTCCATTTAAAAAAAAACACTTGGTGCTCCCATCGCATAAGGACCAATTTCATATTGATTGTAATTAAAGCTAATTCCATTTTTATGAACTGAAATGTTATCCGTTAATTTAAACTCCCAACCATCCGAACCATATTCCTTGTATAATTTTCTCTTAACAATTGAAAACATTTTTCGCTCATACCCATCGATTAAAAGATCACTAATTTGAACTTTTTTCCCAGTTTGAAGGTCAAAATTTAAACATATTCTGTCTGAAGAATGGGGACTATCATATAATTAACCTGTCAAATGTAAATATAAATAATTAAAAATCATTGTTTTAGTTATTTATATTTAATATAATTGAGTTATTAGAAGTGCCCAATAGGAACTATTTTATCTTTTTTACGTATATTATCAAAAACTATTAAAATGAAAAAAAACGTTTATTATAACATTTCTTTAATTGCATCCTTAGTGATTGTATTTGTATTTTTTTGTTACACAAATCCATTCACACACCAACAAAAAACTGTAAATGTTCCACCACCACCCATAGAGGATACTACCTTGACACTTTTTTTTGCGGGAGATTTAATGGGGCATGAGCCTATGATTAATGCAGCAAAGATCCAAAATAAAGATAGTTTTGAGTACAACCATTGGTTTAAATACCTTACTCCAACCATTGAGAAATATGATTTTTCAATCGTCAATCTTGAAGTTACTCTTGGTGGTGAACCTTATTCAGGATACCCTCAATTCTCTTCTCCAGACAGTTATGCAGCAGCAACTAAAAAAGCTGGTTTTGATTATTTTATTACAGCAAACAACCATTCTTTGGACCGTGGTAAAAATGGATTAGAACGAACACTTGATAAATTAGATGAATTAAAAATACCACATACTGGAACTTTTAAAAATGAAAAAGATCGCGAAGACAACTACCCTTCAATTCAACTCTTAAACGACAAAAGAATCGCCATTCTTAACTATACATATGGTACAAATGGATTAATAGTTCAAGCTCCGAACATCGTAAATCTTATAGATACTTCCATCATTAAAAAAGACATTCAAAATGCCAAATCAAAAAATAGTGATTTTATATTACTTACCATACACTGGGGATCTGAATACCAACGTAATTACAATTCTGATCAAAAAAAAATAGCACAATGGTTGTGTGACAAAGGTGTAGATGCAATTATAGGAATGCACCCTCATGTTGTACAGCCAATGGAAATTCTTCATCCAAAAGACAATCCAAGTAAAAATGTACCTGTAGCCTATAGTCTCGGTAATTTTATCAGTAATCAAAGAGCTCGATATAAAAACGGTGGAATTGGAGTCGGGTTACATTTAAAGATTAAAAAGAATGAAATTACTTTTGACCATTGGGAATTTGTTCCAATTTGGGTAAGATTAGGCGGAACACCAAGAGGATATTATACAATACCTGCATTTGATTTTGAAAAAAATGAAAAAAGCTATGGATTTGATGCGGTAGAAACCACCCAAATGAAAGAATTTATTTCTGATACTCGTGAGTTATTAAACAATGTAAAAGAATTGAAGGAGTAAATTTCAGGTTGAATAACATCATAAAAAAAAACGACATCATCTTTTATAATCAATGTCGTTTTTTTTTGTATCTGTTTAATCTACACTAATACCCCAATAAATCGTAATGATCTGCACTTGTGATTTGAACATTGGGATCCTTCAGACGAATCAGCGATCATAGTTAAATGACCCGTTAATTTGAGAATATAGAATTGCTTGTATTAAACTAGTCGAAAAAGTATTTTAGTTGCAAATAGTTTATTTAAGACGCGAAAATTATTTCTTCTCCGATTTTTTTTATGTTAAATTCATTATCGATAAGTGTATTTAGATCCTTATAAAAGTTAGATTTTTCGACCTCAGTGGTCACTATAACGGAGAACTGGTTATTTTTAACCAGTTCTTCTTTTTTTACCCCATTCAAACTTTCTAATAATGTGAAGATTAAATCAAAAATCTCATTCATGTCACTCGTTTTGATCTCGGTCATTTTTCTTGCAATACCATAATCCTCTTGGAAACAGCAGTTTTAAAAACCTATCATTAGAATATTAATGTCTGATTCTCAAAATTTCTAATTGGTTATATCCATGGTTAATTCATACTTTTCTTCCTTAGGCAGAAAGCTAAACACTAATCGAGTGATTAAATCTTGATCTAAAATATAACTCACTAAAAACGTTGAATTACGAAGCAAATTAGAATCCTTTTCAATGTTTGTGTCAAATCCTAGAGTTAGCATTTCGTGGCTTACTGTTTCAACTTTACATAAAACTCGAATAAATAATAATATCAATTTTAGTCGAGCAACATTAATACCTGATAATTATACTTTTAAAACTTAAAAAAAGTGTGTGTCTTCGTTACTAACCCTGTAAATTGGATTTTTTTAAACAAGGTATCTTTATTTTATTAGATACTGATTTTATGGGTTTTAAGACAAGTGAATATCTGTTTAATTTATTGAAAATCAGTATTTTATTTTTTCAATGTAGTTAGTATGTTTTATTTCAAGTACCTACTCTTTTTAAGAGTAACCAATAATTGATAGATTAACTCAATATTAAACCTTTTTCAATTTATTTATTTTAATTATACTTAAACAGGTTTGTTCTTGATATTATTTAATTCATACATAATTTTTCATAAACACCTTTCTTTTATTTCGTCAATAAATTTGTTGCGAACTATAAATTATTAATTATGAAAAAAAAGATTAAGTTTGTCTTTTGTGCATTAACCTCTTTGATTCTTTCAAATCAGGTAGATGCTCAAATAACAAAAACAAAAGATTACAGCTTCAAGAAAATGGCTTCCATTGGAACTTTCCAAGGGATTCAATTTCACGAAGGTGGGCTTTCAGGATTGTTCGCAATCCCAAACACGAATGGTAAAGAGTTTTGGACTTTATCAGACAGAGGTGTTAACGTAGATGCAGGAAATGCAAATACATCTAGTTGTCGACCTACTTACGACAAAATTTATGCATTCCCAAGCTTTGCTCCAAAAATTTACAGAATTAAGCTAGAGGGAGATTCAGTAAGAGTTTTACAAACAATTACAATCAAAAGACCAAACGGTACAACTGCTTCGGGTATTATAAACCCAACAGGATTTGGTAGTACAGAAGCTGAGCTTGCGTCTACGGACACAGTTCAAAATTGTGCGAATTTTAGTTCAAAAACTACAAGCAAAGATGTTTGGGGGATTGACTCAGAAGGTATCGCTGTTGATGCAAACGGCAACTTTTGGATTTGTGAAGAAGGTGGACCAACAATTTGGAAAGTGGGTAAAGATGGAGTTGTTATAGCTCGTTATACTCCTTACGCAAACAATCAAGGTAGCCAAGCTCAAGATATTCTGATAAATCCTGTTTTCGGTTTTAGAAAAAATAACAGAGGTTTTGAAGGTATCACAATTGCTCCTAACGGAAAAGTGTATGCGATTATTCAAAGTCCGCTTTTATATCCAAATGTAACAGTTGGTGAAGCTTCTAGAGTTCATAGAATTTTAGAAATCAATCCAGCAGATAATTCAACGAGAATGTTGGTTTATTTGAATGATAACGAAATTAGTTCTGGTTCAAATAAAATCCGTTTGAAAGATTGGAAAATTGGAGATTTAACTGCAATTAACAACAATGAATTTTTAGTATTGGAAGCTGCTGCTAGAGGTACTACTGATGTTAAAAGAATGTATAAAATCAATATTTCTGCTGCTACAGCTGTAACTGGAGGTTTAGATTATGCAAGTAACACGAAATCTGTTGAAGGTTTGGTTGGTGCTACTACAAATGATTTGACTACAAATGGTATTACCCCTGTTACGAAAACATTGGTAATGGATTTATTGGCAAATGGCTGGCCTGCTGCGCTAGATAAAGCGGAAGGTATAACTATAATCAATGACAGTACTATTGCTATTTCAAACGATAACGATTTTGCTTCATCTTCTCCAGCAGAAAATGGTGTTGCTTCATTATTGGTGAAAAACAGTCATTTAATTACGTACAGCCTTTCTGGAGCAAATAAATTAAATTATGTGCCAGGTCCTGCTCCTGCTGCACAAGAAAAAACTGCTCCTTCTAGTACTATCTTACCTTACTTAACTCCATCTAGATCTGATGTTCAGTTGACTTCATTAATTTCTGTTGGTGATTCTGCTTCTAATGGGTATAAAATGGTAGGTATTGCTGATGGTATGGGCGCTTTTGATAATGGAAATGGTACATTTACTGTTTTGGTGGCTCATGAATTAGGAAATTCTCTTGGTATAACACGTGCACATGGTGTAAAAGGTTCATTTGTTTCTAAATGGGTAATGAATAAATCTGATTTAACAGTTTTAAGTGGTGCTGATTTAATGCAAAATGTAAAATTATGGAACGGTACTTCGTACGATACCTATAATTCTTCTAACCCACAACCTGTTGCTTTTCACCGTTTTTGTTCAGCTGATTTGCCTGCAGTTTCTGGTTTATACAACGAAACTTCTGGTAAAGGTACGCAAGACCGTATTTTCTTCAGTGGAGAAGAAGGTGGAGGTGCTGACAGAGGTGTAGCTCATATCGTAACAGGTGATGAAGCTGGAACTACATATGAAATTCCTCTTTTTGGTAAAATGGCTTTTGAAAATGCATTAGTTAATCCACGTCCAGGCGATAAAACAGTTGTTGCTTTAACAAGCGATGGTTACGGTAACCAAGTTTTCGTTTATGTTGGTGACAAAGCTAATACAGGTTCTACAATTGAAAAAGCAGGTTTAACGACTGGTAAATTATACGGAATCAAAGTTACTGGTTTAACAACTGAATCAACAAGTTCTACACCATCTGCTGAAACAGCATTTACGCTTGTAGAAATTGCTAATCCTACAACATTAACTGCTGCTCAATTACAAAGTACTGCAACTGAATTAGGTGTTACTTCATTTTTACGTCCTGAAGATGCTTCTTGGAACCCTAATAATCCGTTTGAATTATTTTTAGCTACAACTGCTAGTTTTACAACAAATAGCCGTTTGTGGAGATTACGTTTTAATAGTTTAGACTCTCCTACAGGAGGAACAATGACTGCGGTATTGGATGGTTCTGAAGGTCATAAAATGTTGGATAACATTACTGTTGATAATAACGGGTATGTTTATTTACAAGAAGATCCAGGAAATCAAGCGCATCTTGCTAAAAACTGGCAGTACAATATCGCTACGGATGCTTTGGTTGAAGTTGCAAGTCATAAATCAGATCATTTCGTTTCTGGCGGTGCTAACTACTTGACACAAGACGAAGAGACTTCAGGAATCATTGATGTACAAGATATCTTAGGAAAAGGTAAATATTTATTAGCTTCTCAAGTTCATAAATCTAATACAGATTCTGAGTTAGTAGAATACGGTCAATTGTTACAAATGACTGTTTCTATTCCTGATAATACAACAGCGAAAGCTACTTCTTCTCAAAATTCATTTGTTGTTCCAGTGAAAGCTAATACGACTGTTGATGCTTTACTAACAGTTGGTGATAAAGCGAATAATGGATACAAAATGGTTGGTATTGCTGATGGTTTAGGTTCTTTTGATAACGGTAATGGTACATTTACATTACTAATTGCTCATGAGTTAAGTAATACTGTAGGTGTAAATAGAGCGCACGGTGTAAAAGGTTCATTTATCTCTAAATGGATTATCAATAAATCTAACTTGACAGTTTTAAGTGGAGCAGACCTTATCCAAAATGTGAAATTATGGAATGGTTCTTCTTATACTACTTATAATTCATCAAATCCACAAACAACTGCATTTCACCGTTTTTGTTCGGCTGATCTTCCTGCAGTTTCTGCATTATATAATCCAACTTCATTAAATGGTACGCAAGACCGTATTTTCTTCAGTGGTGAAGAAGGTGGTGGAGCTGACAGATGTATAGCGAATGTTGTTACAGGTACTGAAGCAGGAACTTCTTACGAATTACCAATGTTAGGTAAAATGGCTTTTGAAAATGCGGTAGCTAACCCTAAAGCACAAGACAAAACGATTTTTGCTTTGACAAGTGATGGATACGGTAACCAAGTGTTTGTTTATGTTGGAACAAAAACAAAAACAGGTTCAATTATCGATAAAGCTGGTCTAACAAATGGTAAATTATACGGTGTTAAAGTAACAGGTTTAGCGACTGAAACAACAAGTTCTATTCCTTCTCCTGAAACTGCTTTCACATTGGTTGAGATTACTGCTGCAAATACCCTTTCTGCAACTCAGCTTCAAGCTGCTGCTACGACATTGGGAGTTACAACTTTCTTACGTCCTGAAGATGCTGCTTGGAATCCTTCAAACTTGAACGAAATGTTCTTTGCTACTACTGCAAGTATGACATCGAATAGTCGTTTATGGAAAATGAAATTCACGAATATAGCTACTCCTACATTAGGTGGAAAAATTACTGCTGTATTGGATGGTTCTGAAGGTCAAAAAATGATGGATAACTTAACAGTTGATAAAAACGGTTTGGTTTATTTACAAGAAGATCCAGGAAATAACGTTCAAAATGCTAAAATTTGGCAGTACAATACTGTAAAAGATACGTTAGTATTAGTTGCACAACACGATCCTGCGAGATTTATAGCTGGTTCAAATCAATTCTTAACGCAAGACGAAGAATCTTCTGGGATCATTGACATGAGTGATATCTTAGGAAAAGGTAAATTCATATTTGCTGATCAAGTTCACTTGAATATCGGAGGAGAATTGGTTGAAATGGGTCAATTAAACTTGTTAACTGTTTCAGATACTTTGCCAACATTCCTTACTTCTGTGAAATCAACTTCTTGTGGTACTACTGTTGCAAAACTTAATACTGCTATAAGCGCAAATACAGTAGCTGGTGCAACTGCATACAGATTCAAAGTAATCAACGGTAACGATGTTCAAGTGGTTCAAACTTCAACTCCATATTTTAATTTCACTTTATTATCGAATGAAAAATATGGAACTACTTATACAATTTCAGTAGCTGCACAAACATCAGGTAAATGGAATTATTATGGAAACGCTTGTACTGTTTCAACTCCAGCTGTAAATTTAGGAATTCAATCTGCGATTTGTAATACTACATTAGCTTCATTGACTACTGCAATTAAAGCAAATGTAATTTTAGGTGCTCAAGCTTACAAATTCAAAATTGTAACCATTGGACATTCAGATTCAGTTGAGACTAGTTTATCTTATTTCAATCTTTCTAATTTCACTAACATCAATTCTAAAAGTTTTGGAACTGCTTACTTTGTAAGTGTTAAATATAAAATGAACGATGTATGGTCTGATTATAGCACTGATTGTAAAATTCTTACACCAGCGTTACCTTTAGGATTAACAACTGCTACATGTTCTCCAGGAACTTTCACTGCAACTTCTAGATTATTTTCAAACTATGTAGTAGGCGCAACAAAATACAAATTTGTATTAATGAATGGATCTACAGCTATTGATTCAGTTATTACAACTGCATCTATTATGTATGTTTCTTCATTCAAAAAAGCAGCTGGTAAAATAAATGGTACAACGTACGGTTTAAAAGTTGCTGTAGAGTACAAAGGTGCATATACTGCTTTTAGTAATGTATGTTTGTTAACTTATACAATTCCTACTGGATTGAAAGAAGTGACTTCAACAAATGGTATTGATGTGAAAGCATATCCTAACCCATTTGAAGATAAATTAACTTTTGAGTCATCTGACTATGAGTCAATAATATCTGTTAATGTGCTTGATATCTCAGGAAGAATCATTGAAAACGTTTTAGGTAATGTTGAAGAATTGAATGGAATGTCAATTGGTAAGGATTATGCACCTGGTATTTATCATTTGCATGTTGAACAAAACCAAAAGACAGATTTAATCAAATTGATTAAAAAATAAATCATTCTTTTTAGTAAATTTAAGATGTTTCCGTTAACTACGAGGACACTTAAAAAGTCTAATTAAGATTTGAATATTAATTAAAAAGGGGGGTGAAAGACTAAGGTTTTTCATCCCTTTTTTTTGTGTCTTAAATTTCGAAACTCCTGTCCGTCAATTTTTCGGTTGACTAAGTAACTAATTTTATTTTTTGTTTATTCAGTGATTTTAAGCATAGCTTTAGTATCAATGTCTTTATCCATTTCTTTCCATCTCAATTTTACTCCAATTTGATGAAGTGAAACATGAACTAATTTGACTACGTGTAATCTTATCTGTTATTAAAACTGCATTTGGTAAAGTTGTCCCAATAACAAATCCCATGTTTTGGATATGTCTAACCATATTTCTTTAACCTGTGAAAATGTGATTCAATCAGTTCTAAAACCAGTTGATTATCTTTTGCTTTAGCGAAAAAAAAATAGCGACAATCGTTTCATTTTTACCACATCCTGATTTATTGGTTAAAAACGTAAATAAGTACAAATTTCAATTATTAAATGCGATAATTAGTGAAAAAATTGTATCTTTAAATTACAACACATACCTTAATTCAGATGAACAAAACTACCACAAAGAAGCAAACCGAAACCATAGAATTAGTAATTGATGAAAAAGAAATAATTCTTTATAATGATGATGATAATTCTTTTGATCATGTAATTGATTCACTTATTAAAATTTGCAAGCACAATCCAAATCAAGCGGAACAATGTGCTTTCATTGTTCATTATAAAGGTAAATGCACAGTAAAACGTGGTTCTTATGAAGAACTTGAAACAATGTGTCTTTCTCTTTTAGATAAAGGATTAAGTGCAAAAATCGAATAAAACACTAATTATGTCAGCAAGAGTAATGAAAAAATTCAATACTTCCCCTTCAATATGGTTTTATTGCTATATATTAATGATATAAATAAAATTAAGTTATAAATACGATGCGTTTATTTTGATCTATTTTTCATTAAACAGCTACTTTATTTTCAACCTGTAAAATCGAATAGATTCTCAAAAAATAAAAACACCTAGTCAAAAAAATGAATCTACATTAATCTTAAAATTTGTTATTTTCATAGGATGTACTCAATTTAAGTTTACTTTTAGTAATAAAACTTAAAATAACTTAACTATGAAAAAAACAAACTGCCTAATTGCAATTCTATTTGTTGGAAATGTATTTTACACATTCGCTCAATTTCCTTCAATCAAAAAAGAAATAGTGAAAATAATCCCTTCAACTGTTTCATCTAATCTTTCCGAGGATGAAGTTGGTCGTGGTATAAAAGAAGCTTTAACCAATGGGATAGAAAAAGGGGTAAATCAACTATCAAAAGCGGATGGGTATTTCAAAGATCCCCAAATTAAAATCCCTATGCCGGAAGAAGCTAAAAATGTAGAAGAAAAACTACGTAAAATAGGTCAAGGGAAAAAAGTTGAAGAAGCGATAGAATCTATTAATCGTGCTGCAGAAGATGCCGCTTCAGCCTCTAAATACCTGTTTATTAACGCTATAAAAAACCTTACATTAAAAGACGTAATGAATATCCTAAATGGAAAAGATGATGCTGCAACAAGCTATTTAAATACCAATACGAATTCAGCTTTAATTGAAAAATTTAGTCCAATCATAAAAGCATCTTTGGATAAAGTGGGAGCAACAAAACACTGGTCAACTGTGTTTACTGCATACAATGCGATTCCATTAGTTCAAAAAGTAAATCCAGATTTAACTCAATATGCAACAAAAAAAGCAATCGATGGACTCTTTATACAAATTGCTAAACAAGAACTCGATATTAGAAAAAATCCATCTGCAAGAGGAACTGATTTATTGAAAAAAGTATTTGGAAAGAAATAAGCGAATAAAAGTCACATAAGAACTATTTTGATAAAGGCCTTTTAAGGAAAGTATTAAAACTTTAGCTGAACACATCTCTTATTGAATCTTAAATCTCAACCCTAAATAATACTTACTTTACTAAAAAAAGCATTGATATATCTTATCACGATTAGTTTGTTTGATTGAAATCAAATCCTTTATGAAAAACTTCTTGACAGCAAAGTGGCAACAATTAATTATGGCAAATTACATTGTTCCAGAACAGATTTTATTACCCTATCTTCCGAAAGGGTTGGAATTAAATTTATACAATGGTAAAGCATACGTCAGTTTGGTTGGTTTTCTTTTTAAGGACATAAAAATAGCGCGTATTCCAATCCTTGGACTAGGAACCTTTGAGGAAATAAACCTTCGGTTTTATGTGAAACGATCCATTGACAAAGACTCCCTTCAACATGGAGTTGTGTTTATTAACGAAACAATCCCATACAAACCTGTGGCATGGCTCGCAAATAGGTTGTTTAATGAGCATTATACGGTGGTAAAAACAAAGCATGCTTGGCACTTTAACAACAATAAAAAAGAGATTACATACCAATGGAAAAAAGAAAAAACCTGGAATTCGATTCAAATAAAAAGTGATACACAATCAAAAAAAATAGAAGTTGGCAGTTTTGAATCTTTCATTTTTGACAATTACATCGGTTTTACTAAAATATCTGATCAAGTAAGTCAATCGTATTACATTGAACATCCGAGTTGGGAAGTAAACGATGTGCATTCGTTCAATATTTTGTGTGATTTTAAAACTATGTACGGACCCGAATTTTCCTTTTTAACTGATCAAAATCCAGATACGGTATTTATTGCTGAAGGGTCTCCCATTGCAGTTAAATGGAAAAGAGACCTTATTAAAGATTAATTATGCTTATTTTTAAGGGAATATATAACATAATGAAAAACGTTTTTAAATTACTTTTAATCTTAAGTCTCTCGCAAAGTATATTCTCTCAATCATTGGTATTTATTCCAATTGATGGAGAACACCAACTCTATTTTGAAAACGGTGTTATCAAAGAAAAAGGCAAATTTACCAATGGAGAAGAAACTGACGAATGGGTTAGAAATTATTCTAACGGGCAATTAAAAGAGAAAGGACATTATATCTTCGGTAAATACGAAGGCGAATGGACTTTTTATTTCGCTAATGGTAACCTAAAACAACGCTCTTTCTATACCAATGGGATTCCAACTGGAGAATACATTAGTTACTTTGAAAATGCGAATATTCAAGAGAGGGGCTCTTACAAAAACGGAATAAAAACTGAAAAATGGGAGACGTTTTTTGAATCTGGTTTACTTCGTTCGGAAATAGAATATCGAAACGGATCTCCTTCTGGTGAATACCTCTTATACCACCAATCTGGTCAAATTCATGAAAAAGGAAACTATATCAATGGAAAAAAACAAGGTGAATGGTTAAAAAAATATGAGACGGGAAAATGTAAAGAAAAAGGGTTCTTCAAAGAAGGATTAGAGGATAGTACTTGGACTTTTTTTTATCCAGATGGGGAAATAGAACTTATTCTTCACTTTTCTAATGGTAAACGCGAAGGGGAACGTTCATTTTACTATCCAAATGGTCAGCTAGAAGAGAAAGAAAATTATACAAACGATCAAGAAACTGGTAATTGGTTAAAATACTATGAGAACGGACAAATTGCTGAAAAAGGAAAATTCAACAACTGGAAAAAAGAAGGAGAATGGGTAAGTTATTTTAAATCCGGAACACTCAAAGAAAAAGGGAATTACATAGATAATGGAAAAACAGGCGAATGGTTTACCTATTTCGAAACGGGAGTTTTAGCAAGTAAATTGACATACAAAGACAACCAAGTGAATGGAGATGCCATTGATTACTATAGCGACAGTAAAATAGAAGGTGTTGGTTCATACGTCAACGGAAAACAAGAAGGGGAATGGATTTATTACTATTACCTTGGGAATGAGATTTTGGAAACACGCTGTAATTTTAATAAGGGAATAAAAACAGATGACTGGAGAATTCAGAAGAAATACGAATCAGAAAAATAATTAATCTCATACAGTACTAGAATGAATTTTGAACTTACCTCAGATTTCGAACCAACTGGAGATCAACCACAAGCAATCAAAGAATTAGTAGCTGGTGTTAAACATAATCAAAGTCATCAAACACTTTTGGGAGTAACTGGAAGTGGAAAAACTTTCACCATTGCAAACGTAATTAATGAGATTCAAAAACCAACACTCATACTCTCACACAATAAAACGTTAGCGGCACAATTATATAGCGAATTCAAACAATTTTTTCCAAACAATGCGGTCGAATATTTTGTATCTTACTACGACTATTATCAACCAGAGGCCTATCTTCCATCTACAGACACTTACATTGAAAAAGACCTTGCAATAAACGATGAATTAGAGAAACTCCGCTTATCAGCTACATCCTCATTACTATCAGGCAGATCAGACGTAATCGTAGTTTCATCTGTATCATGTATTTATGGTATCGGAAATCCTACCGAATTTGCTAATAGTATTCTACACCTTCATAAAGGTGCACTATTTTCTAGAAATAAATTTTTACTCCGTCTCGTTGAAAATCTCTATTCTCGTTGTTTAGACGACTTTAAAAGAGGTACATTTAGAGTAAAAGGAGATACCATAGATATCTACCTTGCCTATGCAGACCATGCTATTCGAATCGAATATTGGGGAGATGAAATTGAAGCAATAACAAGTATTGACCCAATATCCGCAAAAAAAATAGAATCATTCGAAACAATAGACATTTACCCTGCTAATATATTTGTATCAAGCCCTTCCACAATCCACAAAGCAATAGATCAAATACAAGAGGATATGGTAATTCAAGTAGCTCAATTAAATAATGAAGGAAAGATAATCGAAAGTAAACGACTTGAAGAAAGAGTATCCTATGACATCGAAATGATTAGAGAACTAGGATACTGCTCTGGCATTGAAAATTATTCCCGCTATTTTGACCAACGCGCGCCAGGAACAAGACCATTCTGTCTTCTGGATTACTTCCCCAAAGATTTCCTTATGATCATCGATGAGAGTCATGTAACCCTTCCTCAGATAAAAGCGATGTATGGCGGGGATCGTGCCCGAAAAATAAATCTCGTAGATTATGGATTTAGACTTCAGGCAGCAATGGATAATCGCCCCTTAAAATTTGACGAATTTGAAACCATCATAAACCAACTTATTTATGTGTCAGCAACACCATCTGAATACGAATTACAAAAATCAGAAGGGATAATCGTTGAGCAATTAATTCGTCCAACAGGACTATTAGATCCAATCATCGAAGTACGTCCTAGTCTAAATCAAATAGATGATTTAATAGAAGAGATTCAAAAACGTGTTTTAATCGATGAACGCACACTTGTAACAACACTCACAAAAAGAATGGCTGAAGAACTTCAGAAATACTTAGATAAAATTGGTATTGCATGTAGGTATATCCATAGTGATATTGATACACTTGAGCGTGTTGAAATACTTCATCAATTGCGAGAAGGCATCTTTGATGTATTAATTGGTGTAAATTTATTAAGAGAAGGGTTAGATTTACCTGAAGTGTCACTTGTAGCAATAATCGATGCTGATAAAGAAGGTTTTTTAAGAGACCTCAGATCGCTCGTTCAAACCGTAGGGCGTGCTGCACGAAATGTAAATGGCTACGTAATTATGTATGCTGACAGAATTACAAAATCGATGGAAAGAACAATCGAAGAAACAGCACGAAGAAGAAACATGCAAATTTCTTATAACAAAGAACGGGGACAGGTACCAGTTGCCCTAAGTAAAAGCATACGAAAAATGATTTACCTAGAAGCAAGCCCATCAGAGGAAATACCAATTGCTGCCGAACAGATCAATGAATATCAAACTGAAACTGAATTAAAAAAAGAATTGAAAAGATTAAAAAAAGAAATGGAAAAAGCAGCAAAAGAACTTGACTTCATGAAAGCGGCTGAACTTAGAGATAAATTACAATCTATTTCAAATCAATCCGTTAAATTTAAAAAATAATCGTACTAATTGGGGTAGTTTTATTTTCAGTAGGGGGAAACTCACATTTTTACATTTGGTACTAAAAGATAATTATTGTCCCATCCAGTTTTAAATCTTTTCCTTTGAACAACTTGTTTTACCGTTTTTTTAGTCTTAATAATTACCTAGCAATTTTTAAGATTGTCGAATAATGTTAAGCAGCATTTCGTTTTCTTGATTGATCTTCTTTGAATTGCTCGTCCAAATCCCAGTGTAATACTTTACTGCTATCTCAGCTTGTTATTGTTGTTTTTAATTACTGAAAAAACGCAATTAATTTTATCCGTCTGAAGGAACTCCATAAGCAAGAGGCTTAAAGGTTTTCATATTGATAATTCAACTTGAAAAAAGTGTGAGCTTACTCTATTTTTTTTTAAAAATCAGCCCTAACTTATTTGAGCTTCGATTTAACATCTGGATTCGCTTTTTTAAAACGCAAAAAAGTTATTATCAAATCTAACTCTTCGTCTGGAATTTTTTCTTCTGTCAGTGTGCCATCGTGTTTTGAATTTGATAACCTAATAACATAGGATGATAGTTGGGAACTATTAAAATCAGGTATTATATTTTTATACTTACCTGTGTTGTGACAAGAAGCACAATAGATATTAAATAAATCTTTTCCTCGTTCACATTGAGGTATCAATGGATGATTATCTGTTAGATTATAAGTTACGATTTGTGGCTGCTGGCACCCAACTACTGCCATTACTACCAATGAGATATACAAGACTATTTTCATAAAATTTAAATTAATACGTGCCTCCAACTTTTCGTAAATTCAACGATTTATTTTTTGAAACAGGCAATTTCTGAGGAGGTGTTTGATTAGGTATCACCTCCGCAAGCGATTGCATGAAAGCGATCAATTGAGTTTTATCATACATAGTCAAGTGCAATGGTTCAGAAGATAGCGTTTGATTCGTAAGATTAAAACCTCGTCCAACTCCGCCTCCTTGGTTATAGAACTCGAGAACTTGATTCAAGGTCGTAAAAACACCATTATGCATGTAAGGGGCTGTGTTTGATATATTCCGAAGTGTTCCTGTTCGAAAAGCGTATTTTGTTTCAATTTCTGGATACACTTTTGCTCTACCCAGATCTGAATCTAACTTACTGTATAAAGAGTCATGAGGAACGCCTAAAACCTCAAATTCTGAACCAATGTAGGGAGGTTTCACACCATTGAACTGAGGCGCAAAATGACAAGTTGCACACTGTGAACGACTCATGAATAAATTAAACCCATTTTTCACTTCCTTACTTACTGTAGCAACTCGATTCATCGCATCATCAAATGGAGCAGTGTAAGTTCCAAAAGTTCCATAATAATAAGTTAATGCCGAAGCAATATGTCGAATGGAAGGTCTTGGCTCTTGTGGCGTAAATTTCAAAAACTTTTTAAGGGTCTTTTTGTAGTCCTTACATGATAATACTTTTTGTAATACCTCGTCCAACTGACTATTCATTTCATCTGGATTTGTCATTACACCAATTGCTTGATCTTGAAGCGTTGTGTGTACGCCATCTACCATTATCAAATGATTAAATTGACTATTAATCAAAGAGATAGAATTTCTTTCGAGTGACTTAAATCCATCCATGTGAACACTTGTCTGTCGATTTGTTTGCGTAAATCCTTGATCAGGTCGATGACAACTTGCGCAGCTTCGTTCATTATTTCCTGACAAAATAGGATCAAAAAACAATGATTTGCCAAAATCTTCTAACTCTTTCAATATAAGCGGATCCACAATTTTAGCATAAATTCCTTTCGTATACTGTCCATTATAAAGCTGTTTGCTAAAAATCGATTTAGCATTTATATTCAACGAATAATCCACAAAACTTGTTGAACGTAATTGATAATTCACAATAAATTCTTGATTCAATTGAAACAAAGGATTAACGTAATCTTGAATAAATGTATAATGGTTGAAGGAAGAATAAAAATTAGGTTGATTGTCCACAAACTTGATCATTTTTTGATAGAGCTCTAAATACGGAGAGGAAACCAAATAGCGTTGATGCATTGAATTATGCTTTAAATAATAATCATTCACGTCACGCAACATACTTTTTAACTCTGGTACAATCTGATTGGTGTCTGGACATTCAAATCCAGTCGTATAAATTGTAGCTAAATTCAACAAATACAAACGATTCGCAAAAAAGAGATGCTCAGGTCTTGATAGTAGATTCAACAAAGAATCAGATCTATAAGAATCCAAGGAATTGAGCACATCTTGCACCAATAATTTTGCTTCAATTCTCGAATTGTCCGAGATTTCATCAAGGCAACCTTCTGCCAATGTCAAACCGCCACCAACACGTTTATATGGCTTTTCAAATTTCTCAAATACTTCAGTTTCCCATTCTACGGGTAATGGACCATTCACTTTTTTATATAAAGTAGGATCTAAATATCGGAGCAAAAAATCAACCTTTTTCATCTGAAAACGAGCACCATGCAACAACTCGATTGTAGCACTGTCAGGAGCATTTAAAGAAGTTGATAGATCGGTAAGTGATGCTCTGAAATCCTCCATTTGATCTTGGTACAACGTGATATAAGTATTGTCTTGGATATGAGTAATTTCCCCATCTGGGTTAGAAAATGCAAATGAAAAAAGAATCGATATTAAACAAATCAGCATCAAAAAATACAATAGGAAAATTTTAGTCTGGCTTTTCACAAAAAAAAGAAAATTTAACCACATAAAAGATGAATTTCAAAGCGTTTTGAATAATGATTATTCAACGATTTTTTATCCTATAAATTTCACACTTTAAAAAGTCAAGGAGGTTAAGCATTAATTAAATGTGTATGAAATTAACAAGAAGGGAGGTTTAGGTGTTCAAATAATCAAAAAGGTTCCGTAAATATTCATTTATCAGCATTAAAATCAAGAAATGAAGAAGCAAAAAGCGTTGTATTCTAAGCAAAGATGAATCACTTTTAAAAATTGAATCAACTGAATTTGAAAATCGATTAAAGTTAACAGTTTGTACTATTACTAAAAAAAAGAAAAAAACATGAAATTAGTTTAATTCTAGCTTTATTGAAATGTGATTCAAAATGTTATTTTAATACAAAAAAAAATAAGGGAGTATCTTCGTGACTAGCCTTAGAAATCGGACTTGAATGATTACTTCGAAACATTATACAATACACTGATTTTAAGTATTTTAATTAGGTTTTTTAATGATAGACTTACCAACAATGAATTGTCTTTTTTTATGTAGTTATTTAGGTGTATTAAAAAAACCATTTTTGTTGTTGATTATTTTGTTAATAACTACTCTTTTTTACCATTTAAGACATCTTATGCTTTTAGCTTATTTAGCTATATTTACACCTTGTTAAAATTGTGTAAATTATCCTTAAATAGAGCAAATGAATGAAGATTTAAAAGTGAATGAGTATTCAGCAGATAATATTCAAGTTTTAGAAGGACTAGAAGCTGTTCGTAAGCGCCCTGCTATGTACATAGGAGATATTGGTGTTAAGGGATTACACCATTTAGTATATGAAGTTGTAGATAATTCGATAGATGAAGCATTAGCTGGACATTGTGACACAATTAATGTATTCATAAATGAGGACAATTCGATTACTGTAAAAGATAACGGGCGTGGAATACCTACTGGATTAACAGCCAAAGAGAAAAAATCTGCTTTGGAAATCGTAATGACGGTTCTTCACGCAGGCGGTAAGTTTGATAAAGATACTTACAAGGTTTCTGGAGGACTTCATGGTGTGGGTGTTTCTTGTGTGAATGCCTTGTCGATTCATTTGCGTGCTGAAGTGCATCGTGATGGTAAAATTTACGAGCAAGAATATAGTATTGGAAAGCCTTTGTATGATGTAAGAGTTATCGGAGATTCGGATTTACATGGTACTTATGTGACCTTTAAACCAGATAATTCTATTTTTGAGTTTACTACTTATAATTACGATACGATTGCTGCTCGTTTACGTGAATTAGCTTTTTTAAATAAAGGGATTACGATTCACTTAACAGATTTAAGGTCATTGGATGAGTCAGGATTACCTGCTGGGAATATTTTTTATTCCGAAGGTGGACTTAGTGAATTTGCTCAGTATTTAGATCGTAATCGTGAAGCACTAATTCCAGATGTAATCTATTTTGAAGGTGAAAGAGATGGTATTCCAGTTGAAGTGGCGCTTACTTATAATACTTCGTATACAGAAAACATTCAAGCATATGTGAATAATATCAATACTCATGAAGGAGGAACTCACCTTTCAGGGTTTAGACGTGGTTTAACAAATACCTTGAAAAAATACGCAACTGAATCCGGAATTTTAGCGAAAGAAAAAATTGAAATTGATGGAGATGATTTTCGTGAAGGTTTGACGGCTGTTGTTTCTGTGAAAGTACAAGAACCTCAATTTGAAGGTCAAACTAAAACAAAATTAGGGAATAGAGAAGTCACTGCACCGGTTTCTCAAGCAGTGTCTGAGATGCTTTCTATTTACTTAGAAGAGCATCCTTCTGAAGCTAGAATGATTGTTGATAAAGTGTTGTTAGCTGCTCGAGCGAGACATGCTGCTCGTAAAGCACGTGAAATGGTTCAACGTAAAAATGTTCTTACAGGTTCTGGTCTTCCAGGAAAACTGGCAGATTGTTCTGAAAAAGATCCAGCTTTATGTGAGATTTACTTTGTCGAGGGTGATTCGGCAGGCGGTACTGCTAAGCAAGGTCGTGATCGTCATTTTCAAGCGATTATGCCTTTGCGGGGTAAGATTTTGAATGTTGAAAAAGCAATGCAACACAAAATTTTTGAAAACGAAGAGATTAAAAATATCTATACTGCTCTTGGTGTAAGAATTGGAACTGAAGAAGATTCAAAAGCGTTAAACTTAGAAAAATTAAGATATCACAAAATTATTATCATGTGTGATGCCGATGTGGATGGTTCGCATATCGAAACATTGATATTAACATTTTTATTCCGTTTCATGAAAGAGTTGATTGAAAACGGATATATCTATATCGCTACTCCTCCTCTATATCAAGTGAAAAAAGGACAGCGTTCTAATTATGCTTGGAACGAAGATCAACGTGATCGTTTGGTGGATGAGTTGAAAGGGAATGGTTCTGAATCGTCTGTAAATATTCAACGTTATAAAGGTCTAGGTGAGATGAATGCGGAACAACTTTGGGATACTACAATGAATCCAGAGTTCAGAACGCTTCGTCAAGTTACCATTGAAAATGCTGCGGAGTGTGATCAAATATTCTCTATGTTGATGGGTGATGAAGTTCCACCAAGACGTGAGTTTATTGAGAAAAATGCTAAGTACGCTAAGATTGATGCATAGTTAACTATTTTTAAAAATACTTTAACTCCCATAATAAACGTTCTTGATTAAGTTCAGGAACGCTTATTATGGGTTTTTCTATAAATTACACCAAACACACATTCTATCATATACTAAACATGAATTTTAACATGTTGATTTAGAGTATTTAACATGATATAATATCAATTTAATTTACCGATAATTAATAGTGTTATTTTTTTTTATTTAGTTTGATGTTTGTATTATTTCAGTTTAAATTGGATACTAAATAGTTAAAATCAGCTTAATTAAAAATGAATGATTAAATTCGTTTTTAATTAATAAATGATAGAAAAACACCTTTGATTTTCTTAGAGCGGAAATGGAACTAAATATCAAAGTGTTAAAAGTTAAGGTAATTATATGAAAACATTTTTAAAAAGGTTAAAGTATTATGGTTTGGGCTTTGGAATAGGAACTGTGTTCTTGTTCTTTTTTTTTGAAAATAGAGGGTGTAGCTGGATGCCTAGTAATCGAGTTAAGTCTAATGTAATTGAGCGTTTGTTAGTTACTTCTAAAAGTGATAAACAAATTCTAAAATTGTTTAACTCTAAAAATAGTTTTAATCGCTTTATAGAAAATGCTAAAGTGGATTTTAATAAAAGTAAAACAAGGCAAAATCCTAAAGTCTATTGCTTGAGATACAAGAATAAAGAAATTTACGTTTTGTTACCTAAAGAAAGCTTTTTAGGGGAGGTAAAGTCTAAGAAAAAGGGCTTTAAATTATCGCGAAAAAATGAGGGTGTTTTTATTCATTTACCTAAAAAGACCGATTTTTTATACATAGATAAAAACGTGAATAAAAAATGTTTATTCTTCAATTTTGGCGTGAATGATGAACAAGGGTTATATGCAAAACTCATTGATAAAGGATATTTCCTTTTTAATGAGTCTACACTATTAAATAATTCATCACAGTATCATTGCTTTAGAATGTTTTTAAAAGACTCTATACGTGTTGATTTTAAATCAATTTTTTATAAGGAAAAAATTGATATTGTTAAAGTTGATTATGAAGAGGGGATAGGTTGTGAAGAATGATTAATACGTTGTTGTTGAAAAATGATGGGTAAATTTAAAAAATACTCTCATTCTTTTTTTTAAATTTGTTAAATGGAATTTTCTGCAGAACAAATTGCTGGCATACTTTTAGGCGAAGTTATCGGTGATCCTGAAATAAAAGTCAATGGACTTGTAAAAATTGAAGAGGGTAGTGAAGGAAAGTTATCTTTTTTAGCTAATACCAAATATGAAGAATATATTTATTCAACTAAATCTTCAATTTGCATTGTCAATAATACTTTTGAACCAAGTAAAAAGTTACCTAGTTCACTCACCTTAATTAAAGTGGAAAATGCATATGCATGTTTTGCTCAATTATTGTCATTTTATGATGAATTAAGGAAAAAAGAACCGAAAATTGAACAGCCTTCATTCATTTCTGAATCAGCTATTATTGGAAATGGTGTCTATATTGGAGCGTTTGCATACATCGGTGAAAATGCTGTGATTGGTGATCATGTGCAAATATTCCCCAATGTTTACATTGGTGATAATGTGAAAATAGGTACCAATACCGTTGTTAATCCTGGTGTTAGTATTTACATGGATTGTATTGTTGGTGATTCTTGCATTATTCATGCAGGAACTGTAATTGGATCAGATGGTTTTGGATTTGCTCCAGATGAAAATGGGGTGTTTAAAAAAGTGCCTCAAATTGGAAATGTAATTATAGAGGATTCTG
>CAMDGH010000038.1 GCA_945897755.1 Chryseobacterium gleum
TGAAACGCTAATTGGTCCATTTACTTGTCCAACATTTTTAACCAATACATCCGTTCCTTCTTTTACTTTCCTTACATGCTGAATTTTATAGTCAATATGATTGGTTGTTTTAATTAAATCATCAAAAAGCCAAGACAAATCTTTCCCTGATTCTTTTTCAAACACTTCTCTTAAATCTTCAGGCTGTGGATGTTTAAATTTCCACTTTTCGAAATAAGCATGAGTACATTTTCCAAATAGATCTTCACCCAAATAATTACGAAGATAAAACATCACTAAGCCGGTTTTCATATACATAATTGAACCATAATTCATATCTGAAAAATCCGCTGAATGAGTTTCTATTGGTTGATCTTCCCCTAAAATTGCTGTTGTTCTAAATGTAATGTCATTCATATCGTGGTGACTTAAATGATCAAAATGCAATTTCCCATTTAATAGCTGATCTGACATTCGCGTATTCTCAGGATATTTCGTTTGCATATATCGAACTTCATTTAAGGTATTCATTCCCTCGTCCATCCAACCATGAACTCGTTCATTTGAACCTAGAATTCCGTAAAACCAATTGTGTCCAACTTCGTGAACGATAACTACTTCCAAATCTTCTTTTGAACCTGTATTTCCAATTACTGTAACGTTTGGATATTCCATACCACCTCCAGCACTTATTGTTCCATCTACTGCTGTTACGTGATTGTAAGGATAATCTCCATTCCAAAGGGAATAATAATACGTTCCATCATTAATATATTCAATCGCATTTTCCCATACAGAAGCATTTTTAGGGGTGAACAATGCCCAAGTCGTTACTTTTCTTTTCGATTGAGGTAACTCTACTTCCCCTTTCAAAACTTCAAATCGTTTATCAGCAAACCAAGCAAAATCATGTACCTTGGATTGAATAAAACGAATCGTCTTAAATTCTGAAGATGAAGCTGGAAATAACTCTTTTGATGCAGCATCAACTAAAGTTAAGTCCATTAATTTCTTTTGGGACTTTTCTGCCTTTTCATTCATAAATACAACCTCAGATTCTGTTTGTAAATCACCCGTTGAACCAACAATATAATTCCTTGGTAATGTAATGCTTACATCAAATGAACCGAATTCAGAATAAAATTCACCTTGGTTTAAATAGGGAATTTCATTCCATCCATTTTTATCGTAAACTGCTGGTTTTGGATACCACTGTGTAATTTGATACGATTGACCCACATGTCCTAATCTTGAAATTTCTCCTGATGGTATTCTAACATTGAATGGAGTAGAAACCTTGATTTTTTCGCCCGGAAGAAGCGGTTTATTTAAAATTAATTTACAAATATCCGTATTTACAACATCCAAATTCCACTCGACTTTTTCTCCATTCACTTTAAAATCAAGTCCGTTAATTCCACCTTTTAAACTGTCTGCTCCAAATCGAAGTAGTTTATTTCCTTTTTCCCATAACTGTTGACCCAATGCTGTTTTTTCATTTTGATATGCATTTGGCCAAAGATGAATCATTAAAAAATCTAATTTTTGGGGAGAATTATTGATGTATTCAAATTCTTCAAAAGCAACCAACTCGTGCTTTTTATCATCTAACTTGACATCAATTTTGTAGTTAACTTCTTGTTGCCAATAGGATTGACTAAATAGATTTCCTAAGAAAATAAATGAAAGGGCTAACGTTAAATAATTCTTCATATATAATTACAACTTAATTAATACCAAATTAACTGATTGAATTTTGAAATAATCCAACAACAAAAATGAGGAAAAGTAATACTAATTCCCAATAAAAAGGATAAATGGAAATATTAGGTGACAGTTGGTGATAATAATTAATTAAAAAAACTCCTAAATTTCTATTTAGCCATTTCCACAGTCAATAAAACTTGGAATTCAAAACCTGTATCATCGACCATTTTTTGAAATCCAAGATCTAATTTTTCCAAATCGAGAATATTGATATTTTTATTTTTGTCATGAAGTTAATACAGCGAAAAAAAAGTTTTAAGTTAAATCATTTTGATTTAACCCAATCAAGAATATCTTCATTCAAGGGAGAAGTTCTGTGAGAAACGACTTTTACCAAAACACCTTTTTCGTTGATTAAGTATTTTTGAAAATTCCATTTAACATCACTATCCTCTACCCCATTTTTAGATTTCTGAGTTAAAAATTGGTATACTGAGCAAATATCATTCCCTTTGACAGATACTTTAGACATCATTTTAAATGAAACACCATAATTTTTTTTACAAAAGTCTTTAATTTCCGAGTCCGACCCTGGCTCCTGCTTAAAAAAGTCATTTGATGGAAAACCAATTACTACCAGTCCTTTATCTTTATAGTTTTGATAAAGTGTTTCCAACTCTTTATATTGAGGAGTAAATCCGCATTTAGATGCAGTATTGACAATCAGTACTTTTTTCCCTTTGAAAGATGAAAAATCAACTTCATTTCCTTCGATATCAAGCGCTTTTAGTGAGTGGAATCCTTGAGATAAAATAGTGTTAAAAATAACCAATCCAATAAAATAAAAAATAAAAGCAATCGTTTTCATACCTGTAGTTTAAATTAATTTATAAATATAATAAAATAACAATACGAAAGAAAAAGTGTTTAAAAAGATTAAATAAAGAATTCTAGAATGTAACCTATTTAACTTTAAATCGTTTCTATAGTTTTAGGTATGAAAGGATTTATTTTACTTTATTTTAGTTTACACTTCATTAGCATCTTTAGTCAATCTACTTCAACTGAAGTTTGGCAAGGTATTATGTATAAAGAAGGTGAAATTCAAGACGGAAAGATTTTTTACTTAGAACTGACAGGCAACGGAAAAAACATCACTGGAAAATCAAGAGAAGAGATCTATAAATCAGAGGAGTTTTGCATACAGCGTATTAAAGGACACTTTGAAAAAAAAGAACTTTATTTTAAGCAATACTATATCGAAACAAAGAAAAAAAACAGTCGAAAAAACTGGAGCTCTTTTCACTTTAAGGCAAGCTACAACGATAGTTCTGGCTATTTAACGGGAAGCTATTCTCACCAAGGAAGTAAAAAAAACATTGGAAAAATAATATTATATAAATCCAACCTTATTTTATCATCAGAACCCTTGTTTTTATTGAGTCATCCTTGGCGAGATTTATTCATTGATGAACTATCTAAAAACAAAAAATCGCCTGATAAAAGAGCATGGGAGAGAAAAAACTTTCCATTTAAACCGATTTATTTTGACTATGATAAGGACGAACTTAAGAGCGAATATTTGAACTACCTCAAATCAATGATTCTTGTCATTTTAGACCATACAGACTTAAGGATACTGGCTACGGGGCATACCGATGCAGACGGAAGTAATGAATACAATATCGACTTATCACAACGAAGATCTAAAGCTATTCGAGACTTTATGATTCTGAATGGACTTCCTAAAGACCGATTAATCATCGATTTTAAAGGTGAAGGAGAGCCCGTTGACAGAAATGATACCGATAATGGTAAACAAAGAAATAGAAGGGTTGACTTTCAGTTTATTTAAGGGAATTACCTCCCAATTAATTAAGCCAATCTACCGGTTTTTTCAATCTATTTAACGTGAATTCCTCCATAGAATTTGGAGCTGCCTTATAGTTATACTCCCAATTAGCGATTGGAGGTAAACTCATCAATATCGATTCTGTTCTGCCTCCAGAAAAAAGTCCAAACTTAGTGCCTCGGTCATGAACCAGGTTAAATTCCACATACCTACCTCTACGGTAATTCCTCCAATCAAGATGCTCTTTTTCTACACTGATATTGCGACCTAACGCAACTTGATCAGAATAAATATCAGTGAAAGAATCACCTAATAATAAACAAAAATCAAGTAATTGAGATTTAGAAAGTGTGGTGTTTTTTTCAGTTTGATGATCAAAAAATATTCCACCAATACCACGTGCTTCATCTCTATGAGGGATAAAAAAATAGGAGTCAGCCCATTTTTTATAGTGATCGTAAGCAGATTTATCAAATTGATCACAGACCGATTTAAGCGATTGGTGAAAAATAAAAGCTTGGTAATCAACTATGTAGTGAGGAGTCAAGTCAATCCCTCCACCAAACCAATATGTAGCTCCACCATCCAATTCGAAATAGCGGATATTCATATGGATAATCGGTATATGCGGGCTGTTAGGATGAAGTACAATAGAAACTCCAGAAGCAAAAAAGTTTTGACCATCAAGTCCCAATTGATTTTTCATTTCATCAGAAACTGGACCAAATACTTCGGAGAATGCCACACCACCTTTTTCGATAACAGCTCCTTTAGAAATTGTATTGGTAAGACCTCCTCCACCTTCTGCCCTATCCCATTCGTCAGAATTAAAAAAAGCAACACCATCCAATACTTCTAATTTAGCACAGATTCGTAATTGAAGCTCCTTAAATAAATTTGCAATACATTCTTTAGTCATTGTATTCAGAGACACGTTTATGCATTAATTCCCCTTTTTCTGTGCCAAATCTAAATATATATGTTTTTTTATTTTCGAATCCAGCATTATCATTTACTCGAGATAAGTGAAAATCATTCATTAAACCTTCCCTCGGTGGTAAGCCAATTAAATATTTTACAAAATACATACTGACATCATATCCTTGTGTAGAAAACTTAGTCATATTAGCTGCATACTTATGTTTATATTTTATTTTCAATCGATCATATTTATCCTCTGTCAAATTGAAATCTATACCTGAAGCATAATGAAAATCTAGCATTGCTTTGATTGAATCTAAAAAAAAATCGTAGTTTAAAAATTCTTTTGTTCCAATTAAAGTAAACGAAATCGGTGAATTGGATTGCTTCAACAAATCATATGCTTTGATTAATTCTTTCACTATCATAGAAGTATAATTCTTCTCCCTACTCAATAAAATAAAGACTTTGTTTTTACCTGTTTTCTGAAGCGAAAGTAAGTTTTTTTCATCTACCTCATAGATTTTTTGATCAGTAGCAGCATTAAACTCCCACTTAAAACTTTCATACATTTCGTCGTCTTTTGGTCCGACCTTAACCAAAAAAATTTGATCTTTAGAAAATGTTGACGCTACAAAACGGGCTAAATTTCTCGCAATTGTAATATCAGAAGTAGAAGCATTATGAGCGAATGGATTATCTTTGAGTAAAAGAGTTTTGTTTGATATCGGATTTACAAACAAAATCCCTTTCTTCTTGCAGAAAGAGGCAACACAATCTAAACTTTCACCCTTCAAAGGGCCAATAATCATATTAGAAGTTAAAACGAGTGAATCCAACAAAACAGCAGCTACAGTAGAGGTATCGCTTCCTGAATCCTTAACCAATATCTTCCCCTTAAATCCCATGTTAACAAGAGAATCGATTGCCAATTGAGCACCCATCCAAAACTCAGAAGCAATTATCGAATTAGACTCCGCTTTTTTAATCGAGTTAAATGGTAAAAGATACGTAACTAGGTGTTTTTTTGTTGAATCATAAGCTAGATGAAATGATTCATCTAACACTATTGGTGTTTGTTTTTCTAAAACAGAAATAGATCTAATAGAAACGTTATATGCTTTTTTATCATAAATGGGAATATTCAGAACCATGCCTGTTTTAAGCGCTGTATTTGTCACTTTATTTAATTTAGATAATTCCTCCATTGTAATCATAAATCTCTTAGAAATGCTATACATTGTCTCATGTTCTAATACAGTATGAAGAATAATCGTATCTGGAACTTTCCCCCTTGTTTGAATTACATTTTTATTCAAAATTTGATCACTAGGCTTTACACCAGGAATATAAATCAATTGACCAGCTGAAACAATAGTCTCAACCGAAGGGTTTAAACGAATAATAGATTCTTTTGAAACAGATAACTTAGTCGAGATACTATACAGTGTTTCTTTTTCCTTTACAATATAATCGTAGTGTTTCTCTTTTGGTCTATTTGAAGAAGAGTCAGAATTATTTTTCGGTTTAGGTAATAATCTACAACATGGTATTAAAATTTCTTGTCCTTCTCTTATCCCATTTGAAATTTCAGGATTAAGCAATAAGATTTCATCTGAATTTACATTATATTCTTTAGCAATGGAAAACAAGGTGGAAGTTTGTTTCTTTACAGAATGTAAATAATACTTTTTGCCATTTCTTTCAACTACAACAGAACTTATTGTTTGCGCTGAGCAGACAATAGATAAAAAAAACAAACTATAAAAAATGATATACTTCATTACGTTAAGTAAATTAAAGAGATTATTCCCATTCAATGGTAGCGGGTGGTTTCGAACTTATATCATAAGTTACCCTATTAATTCCTTTCACCTGATTGATTATTTTATTTGAAATTTTAGCTAAAAATTCATAAGGAAGATGACACCAATCAGCAGTCATACCATCAGTAGAAGAAACAGCTCTAAGCGCAATTGCATTTTCATACGTTCGCTCATCCCCCATAACACCTACAGATTGAACAGGTAAAAAGATTGCACCTGCCTGCCAAACTCCATCATAAAGCCCATCTTCTTTTAATCCATTGATAAACAAAGCATCTACTTCTTGTAAAATTCTAACTTTTTCTTCAGTGACCTCTCCTAAAATACGAATACCCAAACCTGGACCAGGAAAAGGATGCCTTCCTAAAATTGCAGTATGGATACCCAATGATTTACCAACCCTTCTTACTTCATCTTTAAACAATAAACGAAGTGGCTCGATTACATTGAGCTTCATATAATCAGGTAATCCTCCTACATTGTGATGAGACTTTATGGTTTGAGAAGGACCGCCATTCACAGAAATAGATTCTATAACATCGGGATAAATTGTTCCTTGTCCCAACCATTTAGCATCATTAACCAATTTAGACTCTTTATCAAATACATCTATAAATGTTTTGCCTATTGCCTTTCGTTTTAATTCAGGGTCTGTAAGACCTTTTAATGCACTGTAAAATTCGCTAGAAGCATTTACTCCCTTTACATTTAACCCCATCCCATTGTATGAATCAAGAACAGAAATAAACTCATCTTTGCGCAGAAGACCATTATCTACAAAAATACAATGTAAATTCTCACCTATGGCTTTATGAAGTAAAACAGCCGCAACAGATGAATCAACACCTCCGGAAAGACCTAAGATGACTTTGTCAGAGCCAATTTTATTTTTTAAATCTTGGACAGTTGCCTCTACAAATGAATCCGGAGTCCAAGACTGCGCGCAAGCACAAATAGAAACAATAAAATTCTTCAGAAGAATAGCACCCTCTAACGAGTGATAAACTTCTGGATGAAATTGAATTCCATAAGTTTGCTCGTTTTGAATATGAAATCCAGCGACAATAACATCTTCTGTACTAGCAATCACTTTAAAATGAGAAGGAATCGTTTTGATTGTATCTCCATGAGACATCCACACTTGTGAATCTATACTCATCCCCTTGGTTAACTCGTGAGATTGATCAACAAAGGACAATGTAGCGCGACCATACTCACGTATAGTAGAAGAAAGTACTGTACCACCAAAATTACCTGCCAAATACTGAGCACCAAAACAAACACCTAACAAAGGGTACTTGCCTTTAATTTTAGATAAATCAGGAGAAGGAGCCATTGGATCTAATGAAGAAAATGGACTACCTGAAAGAATAACACCCTTCACACCATCATGTAAATCGGGAATCTTATTCCATGGATGTATTTCACAATACACATTTAACTCTCTAACACGGCGTGCAATCAATTGTGTATATTGCGAACCGAAATCAACTATTAAAATCATTTCTTGCATGTTGCAAATATAATTAGTTTAAATTAATTTTTAGCATCAATTAGGAATTAATATTATGTTTTAAAGCAAGTTAAAAAAATTGAATAATTTTTAATTAATAACCCAATTTAAAATTGAAGTCTAGTCAGATTATTTTTGAATACACCTTACAGAAAGACCAAAATGTTTATCTATCCCTTCTCGACATATATTTAGTTTTGTGTCTTGAAAACATCTGAACCAACCACTCCCTTGAGACTCTTCAGTAGCTGCCCAAAGATATGCTAATGAATAAAGGCCAAAAAATTGACCTAAAGTCCTTTTACTTCCAGCGGGTAAAACTGATAAACCACTAGCATTTGTAGACATTGAGTTATTTTCTCTCCAATGAGTACTCCCTTTGTCTTTTAAGAAAATCGCCTGATTAGTTCCCCTCCATTCAAGCTCATCCAAATCGTTATCTGACATTTTATAGACAGATTCTAAAATCTTCCAATCATCATCCGAAGGCACAGCCCAACCAACAGGACATAAACCTTTCTTATCATTTACAGCATACCAATTGTATAACTTACCATAAACAGCATTGAACTTTTCATTATTTTCAACATGAGACCAAGCTCCCGTGTTAGCATGTTCCCAACTTTTAGCATCAATTATCTGAGGGATTTTACTGCCATCTCGGTATTTAGAAGTCTTCAAGTTTTCTGCCATCCAAACTTGTTTACCTATTTTAACAGTTTTATAAACCTGTCCTTCAATATCAGTAACTGTTGAGTTTGACGAAACAATTTGAGTCCGTAAAAAAAAAGGTGTTAATAGCCAACTAAAAACCAAATACCTAAGCGCTAAAGAAGGATTTTTCATAAATACAAATGTAGTGAATAGCATTAATTTTAGACTTTAAAAGTGGGTATTTTAATTAACGATATCATGTTGAAATAAAAAAATAAACGCTTAATTTAATTTAAACCAAATTTGATAATCTTATTGTACCTTTTTAATCTATCTTTTTTTTTAAGATTTGATTACTTTCGTAAAAAAATAAGAACTCATTTCATTAAATAATAAATCTAGAATACAAGGCATTTGAAGCTTTAGCTATTTAAAAACCACATTCATTCAACAAAAAAAACTATGAAATACATCTTTTTTTCCACTTTGATTAATCTATTAGTAATATCAACTAGTAATCCCTTAATCGCTCAAGAAAAAAGTATTTTATCGCCAGAAGAAAAGGCATATCTATTTCATATTGTGCGTAAAAGCCCTATCCTTGAAAAAAACATTGGACGTTATTTCGAATACTATGGACCAAAAATAACCTTTGCTAGTGGTGAAGAAAACTACGATTCAATCGAAGGAATCATTATAAACAACCCGTCTTTCCTTTATATTAGAAGCAGCGAGATAAGTAAGTCCCCTAAAGGATTAATTGCAGAAGCATCCAATAAAATGGCACTATGGGAATTGAACAAAGTATTGCTCGCGAAACGAATGGAAGAAGAAAATCCGTTTGAGATGCTCTTTTATGAAAGTAAATTAAACGACTTCGAATCTATCCTTATTAAGTTACTGCCTCCACATGCATTAAAAAAAGAAAGCGATGACCTCTATATTCCTCACAAAAAAATATACCTTCTACTTGATCCAAGCATAAGTTTTAACGATAAAAAATCAATCCTTGAATCATTTATATTTTTAGATGAAAATGATCGTATCTTAACCATGTCAGCAATCAATGAAGCCATAAATTCATACATAAGTAAACGAACCTACATCTTCTACAAAGAATTAGGAGGAGAAGCAGAAGTATTTCGAAATATACTTATTGCAGCCGGAGATGGAAGTAAAACAGAAGGTCTTTTAGAAGAACGTGAAAAAGACGAACAAGGAAGATGGAACCAAGGATTGCCAAAAGCAATTGGATTGTTTCCGTACCAATTCGAGTACACATCTAGAGATCGAAGAAATACAGACTTTAAACCTGTTTTATTTAGTGAACTCAATTTTGAAACTGTTGGCGAAAACAAAAAAACGAATCTACATTTTGATGTATGGGGCTACAACTCAAAAAAACAAACCACAGTTGTTATCGAAAAAGCAGGTAAGTCATATCATTTATTTGGTTCCGGAAAAACGCGTTTTCTATCCCCTGACTCCATCTTTGGAAAAGGAGCTACATTTCAAAACATCATCAATGACTTAGTTAATGTCAAAATAAAAAAATTAAATGACATGATTCATGGAAAAAAAGGATTTAACTTTTGGATAAATCACTATGAAAAAAAATTAAGAGAAACAAAAGATAACATCACTTCGTGTGAGATGGATTATACCGAACTTCAAACAACACCAATAAGCACATCCGTAAAAGCAACAAAGTCTCAACGAAAAGCAGCAAAAAAAGGAGTCAAACTTCGTCCTACCTCTAATGTTAACCGAAAAGAAAGAGATAAAATCCAAAACAGGCTCATCTCTGAAAATGCATTTTATAAGGAATATCTAAAAAACTTAACAGAACTTAAATTTCAAAAGGAAAATGCACTTAAACTTCAAGCAGAATTTGAATTAAGACTTCAGTATTATAGGTACCTTATTGGAACAGATTGGGCAAGCTATACCGTAAAAGACGGTTTTTATGAATTTGAAGATTCAACTACATTCGATATGATGACCCAAGAATTTCAATTTAAAGAAAAAGAAAAGAAAGAAGCATTCACAGTTCGATTGCTTGCTATCCCTGTGGACTGCCTCTCTGACCTTGGAGATGAGGTAATGCTTCATATACACTTAGCAGATGCAGAACCGGCATATGATGCACGATTACAAATACACTTAGAGGATGCATTTGAATCAGATAAATACACAATTGATCGGAAATTAATTGATCGGAAAGACAGTGTTGCAGTAAAGCAATTATTTGAATCTATCTTAAACACAAAATTACCTCTGATCATTAAGGCAAATGGAAATGGAATAGGCGTTTGGAATGGCTATAAAACGATAAAAAACAAGCAAGGAGAAGAAATAGGGTCATATCCAGGAATTACACCAGAAGAACGATTGGCTAGTAGAATGGACTCAAGCTATGCAAGATTAAGGAAAACAGAATTAATCATCAAAACAAAACAATATATCAGTTTTGAAGTAAATTCTTACACCGATCCTGTAGCGAGTAACCTTGCGATATCCAGTCAATACATCTATCAAATAATGACTAAAAACAAGTTAAGTAAAAATCAAGTACTAAGCGCATATCGAAGTGCATTCATATTAAAAAAAATCAAACATGAGCTAAGCATATTAGCAGGAGAATACTTAGACCGGTCCGCTGCAACAGCAGTTGTAAATAGACTTAATAACGAAATTGACAAAACTAAAATTATGATTGATGGAATTCCTATAAAAATAGGAATTCTTGTTCCTTAGTATCCATTTTAGGGAAATCCAACTGAATATTGACGATCACAACTCTACTCAATTAGTTACTCTAAAAATAATAAAACAGCCTTTCGATAGCTTAAGAACTTAGCTTTAATATTCACGTGATTTTTTATTTTTATCTTCGAAAATAGCTGGAATAAATTAATCGGCATAACATGAATCTTTGGCTTTTACCTTATTATAATTCATAAAATGAGTAGCTATTTTTCCTAATCAAGACATTA
The DNA here is from genome assembly GCA_945897755.1 of Chryseobacterium gleum. Lineage (GTDB taxonomy): Bacteria > Bacteroidota > Bacteroidia > Flavobacteriales_D > Crocinitomicaceae > CANHVK01. Next base: position 11,449 of record CAMDGH010000038.1, read on the forward strand.
TTACTCTTTATAAAATGAATTTAATTCAGCGGAAATAATCAAAACACAGACTAATTTAAGCATCAATCTAACTCAATTCATCACTTTTTTTTGAAAAAAATAACGAATTAGTTATTCATCAATTTCATTTTCAAAGAATTCCTTGTGGAAATTAACCAAAAAAAGTTTTTCACTTGCTCTGGTAAATCCAGTGTACAACCAACGTAAAAAAGAAAAATTGAGCATTTCTTCTGTCAAATAATCGTGATCAAGAAATACAATAGGCCACTGCCCACCTTGTGCTTTATGACACGTAATCGCATATGCATATTTCACTTGCAAAGCATTAAAATAGGGATTTTTCAGAATACGTTCGTATCTTTTTTTAGTATTTCGTTCATCTGCATACTCTTTTTCAATCTCAAAAAACAGTGTTTTCATATCTTCTCTTGACAATGATGGAGATTCAGAATCCAATGTATTTAACATCAGTACGACATCAATCTCTCCCATATCTTGATAATCAACCAGTTCTACCGATGCATTCACAAACTTAAAGCCATATATTTCATGGACATTCCGAATTCTATTCACCTTCACAATCTCACCATTTGCAATAAAGCCAGCTGGTGAATCTGTCTCCAACCAAAAATAATTATTTCGTACAATCATCAATCGATCACCAGCACAAACAATCTCTTCTCGGTATAAAATCCTACTGCGAATGTGATGATTATAGGCATTTGCACGTTTATTAGACTTTGTAATTACAATCACATCATCATAACTAAAAGCATTATAATACGCTTCCAACTCCTCCTGCAAATCTCCTCCTTCAACTCGAATCACATCGGAATTTTTGAATAAATCAATGATGGGGAATTCAAATTCTTCCACATTACGCAATTTAGTCGCATTCGCAAGAATAGCAGAGTCGAAAGACTGTCGCACCACTTCTTTGAGTTGCATTGGTAAAACGCTAACACGAAAAAAATGTGTTTTCAAGTACACAGGATCCAACGCAGGAGAAAAATCCGAGCCAACGGGAGGTAACTGACCCTTATCTCCGACAAAAATCAACTTACAATTTACTCCCGAAAAAACATACTCAATTAAATCCTCGAGTAAATTTCGCGTGTCAAAAACACCTTCTTTTTGGACAGAAAAATCACCAATCATAGATGCCTCATCGACAATAAAGACCGTGTTTGTATGCAGATTTTGAGCCAATACAAGTTGTGTCTTTTCACCCGGAATGGTATTCTTAAAATAAATTTTTTTGTGTATGGTTTGCGCTTTTGATTCTGACTTCATAGCTAAAACCTTAGCCGCTCTTCCCGTAGGAGCCAACAAGCATGATTTAAATTCAAGTGCATTCAAGGCCTTAATGTAAGCGCCCATCAAAGTTGTTTTACCCGTTCCCGCATAGCCACTCAATAAAAATACTGGATTCATTTCCTTAGATTCTGTAAAAAGGACTAATTGAGTAATCGCTTCGGACTGGTTAGAAGTGGGATCTAAGCCAAAAAACCTTTTTAATAATCGGAGTAATTCATTATTTAACATCGCGCAAAAAAAGAAAAAGGATTATTGATTAAAGGCACACACAATATATTCAAAGTTACACTAACAGGGGAGAAAAATTATTTTCCAAATACATTGTCCATACTATTTCTACGTTCTTCTTTGATTCTTTCCTCCATAATTTTTTTAACGGAATACAAATCATGCTCTATGGTTTCTAAATTCCCGTTAGGAGAAGGACCGAGAGCTGGAAAAGCCGAAATTAAACCTTCATCATCAATTAAAACATAGCTAGGAAAATTTCCAATAAGATATAATTTCAAAATAGAATCAGAAGAAGCTACGATGTGTTTTTTCCAAGGTAATTTATCAACGAATTCACGCGGTTTTTTTTCTAGTTGATTATCATTGACTAAAATCGTTATAAATTCCACGTATTTATTGTAAGCATTATAGGAAGCTTTTAATGCTTGCAGTTCTTTTAGATACGTTTCAGATGTCGACGATAAAAACTGAATGTAGGTATATTTCCCCGTTACATATGCCTTACTTGTATCAACTTCATTTGAACACAACTGAAAAAAAGGAGCTGGGTTACCCGCCTTTAACTCAGTCAACCTTAACACAATATTTCGAGCGATACGTTTATTTTCGTTAAATCTACTATTGACATATACCGTATCAATCATCGATAAAATATTTGATTTTGGGTACCTACCCTTATAATACTCATCAGCCAGTGACTTTAACATCACCAACTCCCTCAAACGATGATTCTTCAATGTAGCATCCTTACCGAAAACAGTGAATAAATCGTAAGGATCAATTCCAATAATCGATTTGTAAATACGGTCACTCATTTCGGAAGGAAATAGATCTAATAAATTTTTATAATAATTCCGGATGTACCTCATATACATCTCCGATTGATAAGCAACGGGGACATTGTTTAAGTAAAGGTTATACTTTTCCAATTGAGAAGGAGCACCTTTGTAAGGAATTTGATCAATCGAAGCAAAATTATACTTCAAGTACAAATTCAAAAAAAGAGAACTATCGTTCTTAAATACAATTCCTAAATCCTTCTTCAACGAATCTAATCGACTTTTAAACAAGGGTGAATTAAGCGTCTTCTTATTAAAATTCTCCCCTAAAAAAGCATTCATAAATTCATCTGCAACGATAATTTTATAATTAATATCTTTCTTTGACAAGTTAATAAAGTCTATTTCAATTTCTTTATCTGGAAAATTAGGGTTTTTCGATTCACTTTCCTGTATAATAAGATTATAGAGCTGACCAGGAGTAACAAACAAGAATCCTTTACATTTTGGAGGCCTTACAATTACCTTTTGTTCTTTCACAAAATCAATAGAAATAGAAAAGGTACTATCTTTCCCTACAATTACACTTCCAATAAGAGAATCATCATAGGTAAAATAGTCAACAACTTCAAAAAAATCGATTTTTTGACCCACATACGAAGGAGCAATCCCTTTTAAAGTTGTAGCTATCTTAGGAAGGTCAGGAGAAAAAGGAGTAGTTTGAGAAAATAGAACACAAGAAAAACCAACTAAATAGGAAATTGCAAAAAACATGCCCCACTTTTTCATCTTAATAAAGTAAGCTAGGTGAAGTAACAAAAAAAGAAATATCACCTTTATTTCTAGCAATCTCCCTAACAATGGTTGCACTAATAGGAGCAACAGCGGGATCAGTCATAAAAAAAACTGTTTCAACCTTAGAAATTTGAAGATTCATTTGAGCAATTGCTTTTTCATATTCAAAATCATTTGTATCCCTTAAGCCCCTTAATAAAAAACCAGCATTTACCTCCTTACAAAAATCGACCGTTAATTTCTGATATGTTTGAACATAGACAGAAGAAATTGAATCATATAACGATTTAATGTGACTGATTCTTTTTTGAAGCTCAAAAAAAGAACTTTTATTACTATTGATTCCAATACCGATAATGATTTCATCAAATAATGGAAGTGCTTTTAACAAAACACTTTCATGCCCCTTTGTAAATGGATCAAAAGACCCTGGAAACAACGCTCTTTTCACGACATCATCTTATAAAAAGTAACTACTCGTATTAACTTTGAGGAATAAAAATGTTCAATAATCACACCAAATCATAATCCTCGTTTAAATTTAGTAAAAATCAATTGAAACGAACAACTTAAGTATAATTAAATATCCCAGGTAGGTTCAAGTACCAAATGCAACTCAAAATTAAACTACAACTATTTACATAGAAAAATCTGATTATTGCTTATTTTAATAGAGCCAGATAAATCGCATCATTGAAATTAGTGTCGAACCTTTTATTTGGTGATCTTTAAGCATTACGATATCACCAGCTAGTTTTCATAATAAAGTTCCTTTATTCAAAAAAACTGAAGTTAACATTGCCATAGTTCTTTAATTTTGTGAATCGAGGATGCATTGAAAAATCAGTTTTTTTTCCATGCTCAATAATCAACAATCCATTTTCTTTTAGAAGTTCTCTTTCAAATATACCTTCAACTAATTGAGTGTAAAACGCGATCTCGTAAGGAGGATCTACGAATACAAGATTGTATTTCTGTTCACATTTCTTTATATAATCCCGGACATCTGCTTTTACAACATTCACTACATCAGTAAGATTATGTTCCTTAACCAATTGATTAATGAATTTACAACAATTATAATTTGTATCCACAGAAGTTATTTTCCCTGCTTCACGTGAAGCAAATTCCAAAGAGATATTACCTGTGCCTGCACAAAGATCGAGAATAGATAGGTCTTTGAGCGTGTAGCTATTTTCAAGCACATTAAACAGCCCTTCTTTAGCAAAGTCAGTTGTAGGTCTAGAAGGAAAATTTTTAGGAACTGAAAATCTTCTTGATTTCAAAAAACCTCTTATTATACGCACGATAAATGGTGTTTTACGAGTGAATTAGGTGTAATTGGCAACCTATTAATTTGTTTAAAATCACTGATTAAATTCCAGTTTTCAATAAAATCAGCAGTTATATCATTATTACACTCAGCAGCAAGATGAATTTTCAATGTACACATGTCAACAGAAAGTGATTCTTGTTTCAATACAAAGGAAGTATAATAGAGAACATCATCTGCGGTTTTATAACTAAACGAGTTTGAAAATTGGATGTGATGATTTTCCTTAATCAAAATATAAACGAACTGCTTATATATCGCTAAGTGAACAAAATGACCTTTACCAGGATAATCCTGCTCTCCCCGAATTAAACTTGTAAGCCCATGTAGAATAACTATCCTAGGAAATTTACGCACAAAAAAAGGAGTGATCCAACTTGGTATTTCAAATACATTAACAAGTGATTTTTCTTGAATTACATTGTAAGAAACCGATGATAAAAGAGACTTCCTAACAAAGCAGGTTTCAAAAAAAGTTGTTGCATATTCATTTTTAAAAATAGACATCGGAATCAACACAGATTGATCAGAAACCCATGACAAAGAGTAATCCGTATACGAATTAAGAAAGGATTGATTCTGAAAAAAATCTGTTAATTCTCCTTTCATTTCATGTTCTGTTTTACCTGAAAAAAGAAGCATTGCTTTTTGAGTAGCATTCGTTCCCTGAAGTTCAGAAATTGAGATCGAAAACGGAGTTAATTCAAAAATAAGTTGATGCGTATTCATTTACAAGATTAAAAAGATATGATATGATATAATATGCTTAACGTTAATCAATGTCTGCCGCACAAAATTAAGTTTTTTTTTGTCAAACAGGCACCAAATAATAACCCAAGTTTAACATCAAGCTAATTTAAATCTTCACAGCGAAGCCAATGCTTGTTCAATGTCTGAAATAATATCATTATAGTTTTCAACACCAACGGATAGTCTCACTAATTTTTCGGTAATATGCATTACTCTTTTATCTTCCTGAGGTACGTCAGCATGTGTCATTGTTTGGGGGTGTTCGGCTAAACTTTCAGTCCCACCTAAACTAACTGCTAATTTTATAAGTTTCAACGAATCTAAAAATTGGAAAGCTTCTTTTTCTCCTCCTTTAACATCAAATGAAATCATTGCTCCAGCAGCAGAATATTGTTTTTTGTAGATTGCTTTTTCTCTTTCATCATCACCATCATTGATAAAACCTAAATAATAAACTTTCTCTACTTTTGGATGATTTTTTAAGAATTTTGCAACGAACTCAGCATTTCTTGCTTGTTCGTCCATTCTCACTTTTAACGTTTCTAAACTTCTCATTAACAACCAACCCGTCCAAGGACCTGCCATATTCCCTAAGAAAGTTCGTAATCCTTTTACTCGTGCCATCAAAGCTTTTGAACCCAAACACGCACCAGCAATTACGTCTGAATGTCCACCAATGTATTTTGTAGCAGAATAAAGAACTAAGTCAGCTCCGTGTTTCAAAGGATGTTGCCAAATTGGTCCCATATAGGTATTATCAACGGATAGAATAACTGGCTTTTCTTCTGTCGCAAAATGATTTTTAATCTCTGTGCACATTTCAATATCGATCAATGCATTCGTTGGATTAGCAGGAGTTTCAATGTGAATCATTGTTAAACGATTGGCTTTACCTGTAGCTTTAATACGTGCAATGATTTGTTCTTTTGAATCTGTTGCGTGAAAACCTACCGCTTCGATTTGTAATTTCTTTAAAAAATGGTTAATAAAATGATCTGTACCACCATAAACTGGACGAGAATACAACAATAAATCTCCAGGTGCCATAAATTCCATTAAAGCAGTTGAAATTGCAGACATTCCACTTTCGAAAACAGCACAATCTTCAGCACCATCCCATAAACACAAGCGATTTTCTAAAATCTCTAAATCAGGGTTATTTAATCTACTGTAAATCAAACCTAATTCTTCACCCTTGTCTTTTTCTCTTAAGCCATATGCTAATTCGAAAAATCGTTTGCCTTCCATTGCTGAATTGAAAACAAAGGTAGAAGTTTGAAAAATCGGGCATTTCAAAGCACCTTCGGATAAAGATGGTTTATAACCATACGTCATCATTAAACTTTCTGGTTGCATTTTAGAGTAATCCATATGAAGGTTTTTTATAAAGGTAATGATTTTAGACGAAGTCAACCGAAAATCAATCTAATAGGGGTTAATTTTATTTTGAGGTGCTGGGGTTAAATTATCATACCAAATCTGAAGTGAAAAAAAAACCATGTCTCTTGAGCCTTTATTTTATTTCCATGTCTGTAATAATTCATGATTATTTCTTCCTAATGAGCAACTAAGTTTCCAACGTTTTTAATTTCACTAAATGGGCTATTTTCAACTTTGCAATATTTATATTGAGTTTTTTTTTTATTTAGTTAGTTTTTTGTACTCGAAAAAATCATTGTTTAAACCAAAAATTAAATTTGTTGCTTGAATTGAGCTCATTTTTTTTTCACATTAAACACATCTTACTTTATTTTAATTAATTTAGTAAAAATTAATCAATTATGTCTGTCAAAGAAAAGTTCGAATTAGAATATTTGTTTAAGACTTCTCTAAAAATGATAGAGAATGTTGTAACAACACCAAATGGTTTAGCTGAATGGTTTTGCGATGATGTCAATGTTTCAGGAAATATATTTTCATTTATTTGGGATGGTAGTACTGAAGATGCAAAACAATTACAAAAAAAATCAGGTTTTCACGTTCGTTATAAATGGCTTACAGACGAAGAAGAAGGGAATGATGTTTATTTTGAATTTCAATACACCATTGATCCAATGACAAAAGTACTTGTTTTAAAAGTGATAGATTTTGCAGAACCAGAAGAGTTAGTTAATTCTAAACAACTTTGGGATTCACAAATTCAGGATTTAAAGCGTTATTTAGGAGCTTAAGCATTTAATTCATTTGAAAAAACTTTCTCTTTTTAGTGTTAGGTCTTTTGTAGGTCCTTTTATCGTGACCTTTTGTATTTCTATGTTCATGCTAATCATGCAATTTTTTTGGAAATACATTGATGACTTAATGGGCAAAGGCCTTGAAATACCTGTTATTCTAGAATTATTACTTTATGTTTCAGCCAGCCTAATCCCCCTAGCATTACCTTTAGCGATATTGCTATCTTCCATTATGACCTTCGGTAATCTTGCTGAACATAATGAACTTACAGCCTTAAAAGCATCCGGCTTATCCCTTTATCGAATTATGCGACCATTGACTATTATTGTCATAGGGATTTGCCTTTGCACTTTTTATTTTGCAAATTATGTAATACCGATCGCTAATCTAAAATGGAGATCATTAATTTATGATATACAAGAAACAAAAATAGCATCAATTATAACACCCGGATCCTATTCCACAGAACTAAGTGGTTTTGCAATCAAAGTGAATGAAGAAAAAAATGGAGTTTTTAAAAAAATAGTAATTCATGACCAACGAAATCCTTCCTTATTAAAGACAATAAAAGCAGAGGATGCTCAATTGTTTAAGTCAAATTCAGGCTTAGTACTTTTCTTAAAGCTTTTTAATGGACATAGTACTGAAGAAATAACCCCCAACGGAGAAACAAATATGGGGGTTAACGGGAATTACTATCCTTCACGTCGAACTAATTTCTCAAGTGCTATATACCAGATAGATTTAAACGGGTTTAAACTAAATAGATCAGATCAAGACTTATTTAAAAACTCATACGAAATGTTGAATGTTTTTCAAATAAACAGTTCATTAGATTCTATTCAAAAAGAAAATAAAAAGATATTAGCCAATTTTGTTCAATCAATCAAAAACGAGCATTCCTATTTTAATCAATCAAAAATAACTTCATCCATCAAAAAAATAAAAAACGATTCAATAATTAGAGATTCTATACAACCACTTTCAGTTAAAACAAACGCTATATTTCAATCAAATAAAAATCTGTTAGACAATCGAATTAAAACAATAACAAAACCACCTCTTATAAATAAGCTAACTCAAAACACAATTGCAATCGAAAAAACCATTTCAAAAATTAGGCGTAAAATCGAAAATATTGAAGGGCAACAAGACTTTATAAAATCGTTGACTACGAATATAGATCTATACAAAATCGAATTTCACAGGAAATATGCGCTCACATTTGTAATACTCGTATTGTTTTTTGTGGGTGCTCCATTAGGTGCAATTGTTCGTAAGGGTGGTTTTGGAGCTCCAGTTGTAATTGCTTGTCTTTTATTTATGATTTATTTTATTCTTTCAGAATTAGGAGAAGGTCTTATTTCCTCCGGAAAAACGACACCATTCATAGGTATGTGGCTTGCAACAATGTGCTTAATTCCAATCGCATATCTATTAATGTATAGCGCAGCAAACGACTCTAAAATTATTTCTTTACAGTATTGGAAAAAAATCATTAAAAGAAGAACCTAGTGCGAATACTATACATTTGTAATAAACCCATTTACCCAATAATTGACGGAGGTTGCTCCGCAATGAATTCGCTATTAACTAGTCTCCTAAAAACAAAACATGAAATAGATGTTGTATTTATTGAAACACCGAAACATCGTTTTAATGAAAAAGACATTCCTCAAGACATAAAATCTGCTATATCCTTCAATTCATTCTTCATAAACACTTCGATCTCAATTATTAGGGCTTTCTTTAATCTTTTTTCAAAGAGTTCTTATAATATAAATCGGTTTTACAGTAAAAAACTCGCTGCCATATTGTTTGATAAAATCGCATCATCAAATTACGATATATTACTTTTAGAAACAACTTACCTTATCCCTTATGCTTTAAAATTAAAGTCTGTTTTTAAAGGTAAAATAATCATCCGATCTCATAATATTGAATATAAAATATGGGAAGACTATGCGAAAAACGAAACGAAACTCACTAAAAAAACGTATTATAGATACTTAGCTTCAAAATTAAAAAAAGCAGAATTATCCGGTTTAAATAAGGTAGACTTAGTGTTAGCTATTTCCCCTATTGATTCAATTGAGTTATCTAAATTATGTTCATCAAAAGTTGAATTAATTCCATATTCACTTACAACATCTCATCGAAAAACAACTTTTTCAAACCATGATTTTTTCTTTATCGGAGCTTATAATTGGAAACCAAATTTAGACGCGCTTCACTTCATCATTTCGGATATTTTCCCAAAACTAAAAAAACAAAACCCATCGGTTACCCTTCATATTGCAGGATCTTTTATGCCGGATGAATTTAATAAATTAGCATCTGAATCCATAAAAATTCATGGAAAAGTAGCTAATGCAATTGAATTCATGAAAAATCATGGCACCTTGATTGCTCCAATATTTTCCGGATCTGGAGTTCGAATAAAAATATTAGAATGTATGGCAAATAGTGTGCCTGTTATTGCAACAGATCATGCGCTTCAAGGAATTCGCACTGAATCTGTTTATACAGCAAATAATGCTGACGAATTCATATTAAAAGCAGAGAAATTGATCAATCAAACTACAGAAATAGAGCATCATCTTGAAAATGCTCGATCATACATCGCTGAAAACTACAATATTGATATCATCGAAGATCAGCTAACTCATTATTTGTTGCAATTAAATGGATAAAAAAAAACTTATCATAGTATTATCTCGCTTTCCATACCCCTTAGAAAAAGGTGATAAACTAAGGGCTTTTCATCAAATACGTTACTTATCTCTCTCGTATGAAATAACCTTAATTTGCCTAACGGATTCACTTATTTCTGATGATCAAAAAGAAAAACTCACCCCATTTTGTAATAAGATCATTACCTACAAACTCAATCGATGGATTCAACTTTACGAATTAATTAAAGCTGTTTTTACTGAAAAACCATTTCAAGTAGCATATTTTCATCAAAGGTGGATTCAAAAAAAAATAGCTATCCTTATTACAGACATAAAACCAATTCACATTTATTCGCAACTTATTAGAACAACAGAATACGTAAAGGATTACCACTACTGTCAAAAAACACTGGATTATATGGATGCTTTTTCAAAAGGAATGGAAAGAAGAGCAGAAAAAACGAATAATCCATTTATAAAATGGCTTGTAAAACTTGAATTTAACAGACTGAAAAAATACGAAAAACAAATATTTGAATATTTTGAATTTCACACCATTATTTCTAAACAAGACAAATCATTTATCAATCACCCGTTAAATAATGAAATAAGTATTATTTCAAACGGAGTACATGAATCATTTTTTGAAACAGTGAAAATTGAAAAAAAATACACGCTTTTGTTCACTGGTAACATGTCCTACAAGCCAAATATAGAAGCCGTAAAATTTATACACACAGAAATAATGCCCCTGTTAAAATTATCTGATGTTACATGTTGTATCGCAGGAGCAAACCCATCGAATACTATTAAACGATACGAAAATGAACGACTTATATTAACTGGTTGGGTTGAAGATATGAAATACTTTTACGCATCTTCAAAAATATTTATAGCCCCAATGTTTATTGGGACTGGACTCCAAAATAAATTACTTGAAGCGATGGCTTCAGGATTACCATGTATCACAACATCATTAGCTAACAAAGCATTAGGAGCTATACCCGGTATCGAAATACTAATTGCAGATAATCCAGAGGAATTTGAAAAGCACATAATCAACCTTCTTAATGAACCATCTCTTGCTAAATCTATTTCTGAAAATGGAAAATCATTTGTTGAAAAATCATTTTCTTGGGAGCATTCAACACTCAAGTTAATCAACTTAATCGATACTAAAAATAAGTGCTAGAAAGAAGATTTCAAATTGATAATAAAGTGTTTAATTTATATAAGTCCCCCTTAATAAAAAAAAAGGGGGG
>CAMDGH010000039.1 GCA_945897755.1 Chryseobacterium gleum
CCGTCTTGACAATAAAATACGGAGGATGAAATAGTCATAAACTCTTTTTGTTCTCCAGCAGAGATTCTTATCTGAGCATTCCATTTGACCAAAAAAACAAATTTTAAATAAATGAAAAACAAAATTCTTTCCTTCGCAGTTATTTTTTCGACACTTGCAGCATATTCGCAGGATAAATGGGCTCAGTTGGCCAATTTCTCAGGACTAAACCGATCTAACGCTGTATCCTTTGTTATCGGTTCGAAAGTTTATGTGGGCACCGGTTACAACGGCACCACTTATTGTAAGGATTTTTATGAATACGACCCAGCAAAAAACCAGTGGTCTAAAAAAGCTGATTTTCCTGGTGATGCAAGGGATGAGGCCGTTGCATTTGCGATTGGAAATAAAGGCTACATTGGTACAGGCATATCCGTTATTTCCGGTAAATACAAATACTACAGAGACTTTTGGGAGTTCAATCCAAGCAGCAATCAATGGACTAAAAAAGCCGACTTACCCGATAAATCAAGGTATTCTGCTGTAGCATTTTCCATTGGAGACAAAGGATATGTGGGTACGGGTGTTGACTCACTCTATAATAAATTAAACGATTTTTGGGAGTACGACACTACTGCTAATGCATGGACGAAGAAAAAAGATTATGCAGGCTTAAAAACGTATATGGCTTCAAGTTTTTCGATTGGGTCAAAAGGATACGTAGGTCTTGGACACAGCGGAGTGGATTATAAAAAGGATTTATGGGAATACGATCCGCTTACAAACGAGTGGACACAAAAGGCTGATTTTGGCGGAAAGGCACGTGCAAATGCATTTGAATTTGCAATAGGAAACTATGCATATGTTGGCATGGGGAACGATGGATTCATGCCTTATTATCAAAAAGATGTATGGGAATACGATGCTATTAATAATCAATGGACTGCTCGTGCAAATTATTCAGGAACAGCACGCAGCAGCTCGTTTAGTTTTGCTATTGATTCGAAAGGCTATATGGGTGGAGGCTTTACTGGAAGTTACAAAAACGATTTTTGGGGATATACACCGCCTACACTTGTTGCAGAGCTAGAGCATGTAGCAGTTAAAACGAAAGTATCGCTACTCAATAACCCTATTCACGATAAAATAATTTTAACAAATGTATCTGAAATACATAGAGCTGAGTTATTCAATACCTTTGGGCAATCCGTTTGGTCAGGTAAAAATATTGAGTCGACAGATTTCTCTTTTCTGGAAAATGGGTTGTACTATCTTACGGTGTCCGACGCGTTAGATTCTCATTTTTTCAAAGTGCAAAAAAATTAAGGATTAAAATATTCATTCCCAAATGCAACCTTGGTTAGTGATCGATTTCATACAGTAAATCTTGCATTAGCATCACTTCAGCATGTTCGAGTTAATTTAAGAACAAGTAGATTGGACTCTTTTGTAGTTATGTTTGGTATTAAATAAAATATTCGTTCCCAGAAGAAAATCCGAAATTAGTCGTATAATACGTAGAGGCGATATGGAAATTAGGGCGTATTTTTTAAATTAACCCTTCCCTTTTTCTCACACGCTCTTAGTTGTTTAACTACTATCAAATGCTCATCAACTAACTGATAATATCGATCTTTCCAATAGGTAGCATCATCTTGATTAATTCCTTTATCAGATTCACTAAGAATGAATTTTCCTTGAATAATTTCAGGTATTTCGTTACTGAAATCGTGAAAAATAATCTTACCAATTTGAAGAATCAAGTCTAATGGTACAACAGGATTGTCAAATAGAAAATACATCCATCGACGACTCTTACCCAATCGTTGTGCAACTGTAGTAATCGAATATCCACTTTCGCGTATTGCTTTCTCTATAATCTCACCTCTGTGTAGCATGGATACAAAATTTAGAAGTGAAGCAAGAAATATATTTCTCAAAAGTGAGAAAATAGTGAGAAATTAATTATATTTGCATTAACTATTTATATAATTTTATGAAAAAATTATTTTTTGCTTTTATATTTTTAATTAGTAGTGCAGTAAATGCACAAGAATTAAGCTCGTCGATTGATGGGAAATACTTGGGCAAGGAATTCAACTAAAAAAATTGGGTTGATTAAGTAGTAACCAATAAAATAAATATAGAATGAAAAGAATCATTAAAAATTTAACACTTGTTTCAATATCCATTTTGATATTGAGTGCTTGTGCAAATATTTATCAAACACCTGATGCGATACCTTTAGCAAAAGCACATCGTACAATTGCTATTTTACCTCCAACGATTTCTATTGCGGCAAGTAAAAAAACGGACGCAGAGGCAATAAAAGAGCAACAAAAAACAGAATCTTTAAATTTTCAAAAAGAAATGTATGCTTGGATGTTAAAAAGAAAAATGCAAGGAAAAATTTCTCAAGAAATTTTAGACACTGAAACTACAAATTCTAAATTATTAAAAGCAGGATATCCTTCTAATCCACTAACTTCAGCTGAACTATGTAGTATTTTAAATGTAGAAGGTGTTATTAGTTCAAATTACGCAATGTCCAAACCAATGTCTGATGGTGCAGCTGTAGCGCTTTTGGTTTTGACAGGTGGTGGAGGCGCTACAAATGAAGTAAGGGCTTCAATTTCAATTAATGATTGTAAGAATAAAAAATTGATTTGGAATTATGAGCATAAATATTCTGGTGGTATTGGAAGTAGTCCTGCAAAATTAGTGGATGGTTTGATGCGGAATGCAAGCAAAAAAATGCCTTATATCATTGAAAAATAGTAACCAAATAAAATAAATATATAATGAAAAAAGTAGTATTAGTTGGAGCGATTGTTCTATTAAGTTTGGCGTCATGTGTAAAAGAAGCAAAAGTTGAAGAATATTCATGTGATTGTACACTTTTATACAATGATGGGACTGATTTTAAAATGAACTATGCTTTATATTCAGAGTCTTCTGATGATGCAGGAAAAAAATGTGCTGGCAAAGCAGAATCTCTTTTAAATTCTTTCAGAGATTTAGGAGGGGTTGGATGTGAATGGAAGCTTTTTAAAAAATAAGAATAAAATATCAGTATGTCTATTCCAATAAAAAATATAATTCTATCCAAAGCTGAAATAGTAATGGATGGTTTGATGAGGAATGCGCACAAAAAAATGCCTTATATCATTGAAAAATAATAACCAAATAAAATAAATATATAATGAAAAAAGTAGTATTAGTTGGAGCGATTGTTCTATTAAGTTTAGTATCTTGTTCGAAAGAAGAAGTAAAACCTATAGAAACAACAACTCCAGTTGTAACACCAAATTATACAAATTTTAAGATAACCTCTATTCAGGTTAATTCAATTCCTATGGTTGATGCAAACAGCAGTAGTTGGGACACATTCGATGGTCCAGATGTTTTTTTTAATATTGAAAATAAAAATGATGATGTTTTACTTGATGGGTCCGGCTCAAAATATTCTGATATAAGTTATTCATCACTCCCATTAAAATGGACTTTTACCTCAGCTTTTCTAGTTACAAATTTTGAACCATCCTACTTTGTTACTATCTATGATTATGATTATGCAGATCCAAACGATAATATTGGCTATGTAGGATTTAATTTCAACCAACACAAAACTGGTTATCCAACATCGATAACAAAAACTTCTATAGATGGAACAATATCTGTTACTATCAACGGAAATTGGTATTAATAATCAATTAAAATAAAATAAATATGAAAAAAATAATTTTAGTTGGAGCGATTGCTCTGTTAGGTTTGGCATCTTGCAGAAAAGATTATACATGTGAATGTAAATTAAACGTAATTGATAGTGAAGGAAATATATATACAGGTACTCCAATAATTACAAATCTTTCAAGTATTACAAGAAATAAGGCTACAAGCGATTGCAAAGGTATAGGAAAAGCAGGAGAGGTATCAAGCGATATTGTTTCTGAATGTTATTTAAATGATTAAACAAAAATAAATATGAAAAAAGTAATTTTAGTAGGAGCGATTGTTTTAGTAGGATTAACATCCTGTAACAAAGATTATACCTGTGAATGCACTAAATATGATCCAAACACATTGGAGCCTATTTCGGGTACAGAAGAAAAAGCAACTATTTCAAGTAGCTCAAAAGAACAAGCTACAGAAGATTGTCTTTCGAAAGGAATTAAAGAAGAAAAGGGATGTTTAATAAAATAATTTAATGTATTTATCTTGGACACTTTCCAAAATCATCCCCTACCTGCTTTGTCTCGTAGGGGGTTTTTTATTTTCATTCCTAATTTTCCGGTTAAAAGGAAAAATTCGTCTTTTACGTTTTATCGTTTGGATACTTCCAATCGGTATCTATTTCGCTATAAACCCCATTTATGAAGGCGATTTCTCTAATACGTATAGAACAGAGAAAATCACTTCGCTTACAGCAAAACTTCATTCAAATGAGTTGTTAGTTATTGCCATTCCTGGGTGTCCTTATTGTTTTGAATCGATTGCCGCGTTGAAAATAATGAAGCAACGAAACCCAAAGCTAAAAATCACTTTTTTGGTTTGTAGCAAAGACAAAAAAACAGTTCTACCCTATGCGAAAGAAATAGACCATTCGTTTGAAATTGTAACAACGCAGAATGCTCAAAAATGGGCAAAATTAGTACACGGAAAATTTCCAAGTTACATACGTTTAAAAAACGGTAAACTTTATATCTGGAGTAATGACACCTTTGGTTGTATGGCGAAGGATGAGGTGGAGAAGGGTTTTTAATGATTAATTTACTGATAATTAATTTTTATTTTTTTGTGACGTAGTCAAAATTTTTTTATTAAATTGCTTTATTTATAGTACAAATATTTTTTTACATTATTATGGATTCCCAAAAAGTAGATATGTTTATCATGGCAAATGGTAAGTTTTTTGAAGCAAATCAAGTTTTTCAAATACGTGAACGTTTGCTCTTAGTTGATGAATCTAAATGGCCTTTAATTCAGTCTCTTCAGTTTAAAGATCCAACGACAAGTATCATTGTTTCTTTGTTCGCAGGTAATATGGGAATTGATCGATTTTTAATTGGCGATGTGGGTTTGGGGATTGCTAAATTACTTACTTGTGGTGGATTAGGGGTTTGGACAATTGTTGATTTGTTTTTAATTATGGGTTCAACGCGTGAACGTAATTTTGAGAAAATACAATCTTTCTTTTATTAGATGAAATCAGCGACCAATAAAAATAGGTACATCGTATTTAATTTAATTTGTGCTTTGAGTTTTTTTTGGTTAGCACTAAAATGGAAATCATTAGGCCAACACAATCATAATTCTTTTAGTATTTGTTGGTTTAAGTTTTTAACTAAATTACCATGCCCTTCTTGTGGTACTTCTCGATCAATTTATCAATTAATTAATGGTGATTTTTCTAAAGCATTCCAATTAAATCCAATCGGATATATAGGACTTCCACTGTTAATATGTATTCCATTTTTATCATTGATTGATTTTTTTTTTAAATCTAAATATTTAATTATTGCATCATTAAAGTTGGATGAACTTTTTAAGAAAAAAATCATTCTATTCCCTTTTTTGACACTGATTTTTATTAACTGGATATGGAACATAGTAAAAAATATTTGAATATCAGATTAAATGACCCTTCTGAAAGTGATATGGAAAAGGCTTCTAATGGCTATTTAATGTCACTCATTGCGGTTATGACAGGATTGCCTTTTCCTGTTTTTAATTTGGGGGCTTCGTTACTTTTCTTTTTTGCAAATAGAAAAGCAAGTTATTATGTAAGATGGCATTGTATTCAAGCCCTTTTATCCCAACTAATTCTTTTTTTTGTAAATAGCGTTTGTTTTTGGTGGACAATTTCAATTCTCTTTTATGATGAGAAAGTATCAAATAATTATTTTGGGTATTTATTTACGGTAATTTTATTTAACCTCCTAGAAATTACATCAACTATTTATGCAGCAATTAAAACGAGAAAAGGAAAACATGTTTCTTTTTGGATTTTTAATGATTTATCTAACTTGATTTTAAAGAATAAATAACCCTAAAATAATGAAAATCACTATTAAAATTTTGTTGAGTATGCTTGTTTTTTATTTATTTTGGTTTTTTCTCGCTACTATACCTTGGATTAACCTTTTTAAAATAGACCAAATTAAAAAATCTTCTGAAGAAAAAATAGGTTCGTTTATATGGGAAGCGACTAGAAATAATGAAAAAGAGTATAAAGATACATTTATGCTAAAATCAATCGATTCGATTATAGATAAAATATGCGTGTCAAATCAGATATCTTCATCAAAAATCAAGTTGCATATGCTTCAAAGTGAAGTTGAAAATGCGTTTACCCTTCCTGATGGTCATTTGGTGATATATACTTCGCTGGTTTATGCATGTGAATCTGAAACTGAATTGGCAGGTGTTATTGCTCATGAAATTGCTCATATCAAGTTAAATCATGTGATGGAGAAGCTAAGTGCTGAAATTGGATTAGGGGTATTATTAAGTGCGCTTAGTTCAAATAATCCGATTATTCTAAATGAAGCAGTTCAATTACTCTCATCAACAGCGTATAGCCGTTCTTTGGAGGATGAAGCAGATCATAATGCCATAGAATACATGATGAAGTCTAAAATAAATCCGATGGGATTAGCCGATTTCTTAATACGGCTGTCTAACAAAAATGACAATGGGTTGAGCATCTTGTCTACTCATCCCAATACAAGCGAAAGAGTGAAAAGTATTAAATCACAAATTCGTTCATATTCCAAAAATAGACAGTTTCAAAGGGTGCTAAATCAATCAACTTGGGATCATTGTAAGTCTTCGCAACATTAGTTTAACCCCGCTCCGCAGGATTTTAAATCCTGCGGCACCCTGCGGCACTCTTTTATAAATTTAACCCATTTTATTTTAGCCTTAGTGTTTTTGAATTTCGATTGTTACCTTTACTTTAAATCAGAAAACGATGGATGGAATTAAAAACAAAATAAAAGAAAGTGGATTGATTCAACTCGATTTGTCAATTTTCAAACCAAAATTAGAATTGTTCCATGGCATTGATTTGAGTGAACAACTTTGGCAAGGTTTAGTGTTAAAAGAAAAAGACTTTCGTCTTTTCATTGAATCTAATGATTGGAATTTGTATCAGGATAAATATGTTTATATTCATTGCTCTGCAGATGCTATTATTCCTACATGGGCTTATATGTTGGTTGCAGCCAAGATTACTGGAATAAGTCGTTTTTTGCTGGCTGGATCTAAGCTAGATTTGGAAAAAGAGTTGATTAGAATTGAAATTGAAAAATTAGATCTCTCAATATACAATGACGCAAGGGTTGTTATTAAAGGGTGTGCTGATATCGTTAGCCCTGAATATGCAATGTCTTTATTAGTTGCTCGTCTTCAGCCGTGTGTTAAAAGTATTATGTACGGTGAACCCTGTTCAACTGTTCCTGTATATAAAAGGAGATCCTAGTTTCATGTCAATGCGTATTTTAGTTTTTTTGTTTTCTTGTTCCTTATTGTAAACACTAATTTTTGTCAACAGGTTATAGGTATTGATACACTTCCATTTCATTCTGATGAACAAATTAATATAAAAAAACGTTTTGGAGATTCCTTAGTGAGTTCTTTTCTTATAAAAGTTAAGTCGATTGTCAAAAAGCAAGCATCAATTTCACAGTGAAACAATTTTTGTGAAAGACCGAGTTTTTATTGACGAATAATCAATATTAAATACCTTTATTTTTATTCGATTGGTATTGTGCCGAAAGTAAATCCTTTTTCTTTAATTAGTGCAATTATTTCGGGTAATAAAAGCTTTTGACGTTCACTGATTTTTGGATTGTCATGTAAAACGATAATGGAACCACTTTTAATTTTTTTTGCTTTAGCTTTTATTTTCTCTAATGATACGCTGATGTCAAAGTCGTAGGAAAGCCATGTCCACATAATGATGGTGTATTTTTTCGATATTATATTCGCCCTGTTCCATTGAAGTCTTCCATAGGGTGGTCTAAATAGCTTTGACTGGATTATTTTGTCTGCTTCTAATATTGAATTTAAATACTCTTTTTTATTTGTTTTAAACGAATTGTTGTGAAACATCGAATGATTACCAACTTGATGTCCATCGTCTTTAATTCGAAGAAATAATTGAGGGTATTTTTCAACATTTGCTCCCACACAAAAAAAACATGCTTTTATGTTTTTATTTTTTAATTCATCCAGAATCCAAGGGGTAATGTCTGGGTGAGGACCATCATCAAATGTAAGGTAAACTTCATTTTTAACATGTGAAAAACCCCATTTTCGTTTTGGGAAAAATAACCGAAAAAAAAATGGGGTTTTGAAAAAGTACATCCTTTAATTACTGATTCTGCATCATTTGTTGAATCATTTCAGGAGTTATTTGCTGGTTTTGCGGTTGATTTGATGGAAGACCACCCTTAATAAACCCAAAGTTAACACCCACTGATTTAATGTGGTGCTCAAATTGTGTGATTTCGGATGAAGCAATCTCTTCTTCACGAATCTCGCTAATGAGTTTTGGTAAGCTGATATTGAAAAAACGACTTATGTTAGCAGTGTTTTTCGAAGTGATTTTAGCCTTACTTATACCCGTTTTTTCGGCTAAGAGATTTCGCGTTAATTTGCAGTAGTTTGATATTGCAGAGACCAAATCTTGTTTGTTCTTGTAGGATATAATCCCTCTGCTAGTTTCAAAATAACGAATGATACTTTCTAGATGCGTTGAAACGGCTACTGCAAGTTTTTCTGCTCCTTTTTTGTCTCCTGCTCTAAGAAGTATATTTACATAATCATGCGTAACACCGTCATTATAAAGCGGATATTCTTCGCCTGGAGCGTATACTGCTTTCTCCCTAGCTTGTGTAGGTTCTCCATAATCAATTACCCTATCTAGTGGCATTACTTCTAATGATTTTTTTATCAGCTTTATCGACAATGCTTTGTACTCATTAATTTTAGATGAGCTTAGTATGTTTTTACTGAATTTTTTATATGCTTCTATCTGCCCTGAATTTTTAGAGATGTCTGCATTTTCTTTATTTAAATCATTATTATCGATGTCATTTAAAAACGTTTCTGCCAGTCTTAAGAACATATCTCTGTATTGAGAGGTGTGTCTTCGTGTATAGTAATCTGAGATAACCCCTTTTTGATTCATTTTACCATAATCATAGGTTTTCATTAGGTTAGTATACATTTTTTCTTTTGAAATTGTACTTTCTATTTGTAATGGAGTAAATTCATACACCATTCCGTTTTGTTGGATATATCCACTTTGGTAAAGTGCGATAGAAACATCTGACCCTCCTGGGCTAGAGAAGTAGATTGGTCTTTTCCAATCATTATTTCCAATCACATCAAGCATCATAACTTGTTCTCTTGTAATAGCTTGTTTACCATCTATCTTGAAGGTGATTTTGTCAGGAAGGTCAGATACTTGTTCTTTAGTAAGTAGGCCAGACTTCAAAATAGCTGCTTTGTTAATAGGCACAATAAATCCTTTAGAAGGGAATATCCTTAATTTTGAATTATTAATTGTGATTAAATTCGCGTCATCACGAACAAATTCCATGGCTTTCTCTATCGGAATAAAATCCCATGATGTTTCCCAATCTGTTGCTTGTTGTTGAAGTTGTTGAAGTGTTTCTTGGCTTGCATTAAAAATTCCTTTTTGAGAACCAATTAATACATTAAAAATACTTGTAGCTAATTTTTCAACATCTTTTGCTGAAGGGTTAGCTATCTGAGTATTGAAGGTTGTCAATATATCAGTTAAATTCGCTTGATAAGCTTGGTCTTTAGCTGTTATTTCGGAACTTATTCCAGCACAATTTAGTTGAAGATTATTAAAAGCTTCTTTAAATGCAGTTTTATTAAATTTAATTTTAAGATCAATTATTTTAGTTAAAACATCAGAAGAAATTCCAGAATTCATCAAGTCTAACATAGACAGAAAGTATACTTGATCTGTATTTCCTGCATACATCATGATTTGATCTTCTCTAAATTTGATTGGGAGTGGATCAGAATCATACGCTTTCATTTTCATTTGATCTGTATACCAATCTGTTTGCATTAATGAAAGGTTACATACTCTAATATCGGTTCTTTTTTCTTCGACTTCTTGAAGATACCATAGTGGAAAGGTATCATTATCTCCATTGGTAAATAATATACCATTTTTTTTACAGGATTCTAGGTAGTTAAATGCTAAATCTCTTGCGGATGTTTTATTACTTCTATCATGGTCATCCCATCCCTGAACGCTAAGTAAAATTGGAGCTAGCGATGTTAAAACAATCGCTAAAATTGCACCTTTTGATTCATCTTTGTTTTTACTGCCAATCAAACGCGTTATTCCGATAAGAATTCCACCAATCACAATAATATACAACCAAGATAAACTTGCTGTAAATCCAGTTGAGCTATTTAAATCGATTACAAAAAAGACACATAAACCAATTAGGGAAATAATTCCTATTCCTTGTATTTCTTTTTTAGTTAGTTTATTGTAAATCTCGAATAATGCGTAAACAGAAAGACCTATCCAAATTGTAAAAACGTAGAAAGATGCCGCATATGCATAATCACGTTCTCTTGGCTCAAATGGTTTTTGATTTAAGTAAAAAACGATTGCTAATCCAGTAAAAATAAATGTTAAGAGTACTACAAATGCATCTTTTGGAGCTTTGTAGAAATGAAACAACATACCGATTAATCCCAAAATAAGTGGGATGAAATAAAATGAATTATTGGATTCATTATTACTCGTAAAGGTTGGTGAATCTTCATTTTGAGCGCCGAGGTGTAATTTATCGATTGATTTGAAACCACTCTTCCAATTCCCTCTTATTGCATCTCCATGTCCTTGTATGTCGTTTTGTCTTCCGGAAAAGTTCCACATAAAATACCTCCAATACATCCAATTTACTTGGTATTTGAATAAATAAGTCATGTTTTCTCCAAATGTAGGTAGTCTTTTTCCATCACTTCCAATTTCAGTACCCTTGTCTTCTGTTTCGTCATAACCTGACCAAGATTTATAACCGTCAATTTTTGAAGGGTCTTGAAGGAACATCCTAGGTAAAAGGGTGTTTTGAGAATAAACAGGCTCTTGATTCTTTCGATAATCCTCATTTGTAACAAAATATTTTTCTATCACTTCATGACTTCTACCTAGTTTTTTTGAATATGCTACTGCATTCTTTTCATCTTTAAAAGCTTTTAAATCTTGATCCCCTTTTGTAACAACAAATCTTCTCGCATAGAATTTAGACCTGTCTTTAAATAAGTTTTGATCTTCTTCCATTTTAGAATTCCAATATGGACCAAACAAGATGGGCCAACTTCCGTATTGCTCTCGCTTAAGATAAGCATGAAGGGTCACTAAATTTTCGGGATCGTTTTCATCTAATGGGGTATTTGAGCTTGAGCGAATAACGATGGTCGCGAACGAACCGTAACCGATTAAAAAGACAATAAGTCCCAATGCAGCGGCATTCAATATTGGTTTGTTTGTTTTCCTACTCCATCTTACTAAAAATAGGGATCCAAAGATAAGCAAGGCAAAGAAAAACATACTTCCCATATAAAAAGGAAGCCCCATTGAGTTTACAAATGCGATTTCAAATTTAGATGCCCAGGAAATTGTTCCAGGAATTATTCCTTCTTGGATAAATCCTAAAGTGAAAATGGACAAAATAGCAGTGATAAAAAATCCCTTCCAAGAAAATGTTTTGCTCTGATTAAAATAAATAATGAAGCCAATAGAAGGTATTACAAGTAAACCTAATAAATGGACTCCGATTGCTAATCCAAATAAAAACAAGATTAATATCATCCAACGTAACGGACTTGTTTCTAAGGCTAACTCATTGTGCTTAATTGCATCTGTTTCTTCATCCCATTTTAAGATTGCCCAAAAAATGAGTGCTGTAAACAGGGATGACATCGCGTATACTTCCCCTTCAACTGCTGAAAACCAGAACGAATCGGTAAAAGTATACGATAATGAACCAATTATTCCACTCCCGAAAATAGCAATCATTTGTCCTTTCGATAATACCCTTGATTTTTTCAAGGCCATTTTTTTTGATAGAAGTGTTATTGACCAAAACATAAATAATATTGAAGCAGAACTTGAAAGAGCAGAAACTCTATTTATCCATACAGCAACATTTTCTGGAGCGGCAAAAAACGAAAAAATCCTTCCGATAAGCATAAATAATGGTGCTCCTGGCGGATGGCCCACTTCTAATTTATATGCTGCAGTAATGTATTCTCCACAATCCCATAAACTTACGGTGTCTTCTAGCGTAATAAAATAGACTGTTGTGGCAATTAGAAAAACGAGCCAACCAAGGTACGTGTTTGTTTTTTTGTAATTCATAATGATAAAATCAATTTTTGACATCGCTAAATTAAGAATATATCTTTGTAAAGGAGTTGTATTACATCTTAAAAAAGTGTAAATAAATCTTTTTTTAGGGGTGTTTTATGTGTTAATTACATTCTTTAAAAATCATTTTCAGTTTAAATTATGCCTGGGACGTATAAACTAATCTTTTTTTTAGTTTGTGTAATCGTCTGATTAATGAATTATTTCTGAATCTTTTTACCGTTTTTTATTTTTTTTTTAATTTCCACTTGCAAAATTAAAAATAGTGACTAAATTTGCATCACATCAATGGCCTATGGTGTAACTGGCAACACGTCGGTTTTTGGTACCGAAGAGTCTAGGTTCGAGCCCTAGTAGGCCAACTAAAAGGAGTGAGAAATCACTCCTTTTTTTTATTTTTAAATTTTATTTTCGAATTACTTATCATGAAATTTAAAATTGTATTTATTGATTTTTGCCTTACTGGTGCTCTTTTTTATTTTTTTATATATCCCCTTTTTTTTAATGAAAAAAACTCTTTTTATGATACTTCATACAAGGAGTTTTTTTTTGAAGGAAGGTTTTTTAAAGCATCTGAAAACAGTTTAAAAGCATGGGCTCCTGGGGCTACTATTCGTTTTGGGTTTAATGGGAATTCTTGCCTAATTAGTATCGAAGATGAATCATTTTCAGGAATACATAATTATATTCAAGTCAAAATAGATGATTTACCCTTGCGCCGAATCAAATTAAAAAATAAGTATAATATACTCGATCTTTCTAAAGGATTGTCTTATGGTAAGCATCGCATTGAGATTGTAAAATGTACAGAAGCTGCCCTGGGATTCATCGCTTTTAAAGGAGTTTGGTGTAAGTCTTTATTTGCGCTTAAAAAGAAAAAAAGAGTGATTGAATTTATTGGTGATTCAATAAGTTGTGGAAATGGTGCGCATTGTTTCGGTGGGGTAGTTAAGGGTGACTGGTATGACCAGCATGACGCATACCTTAGTTATGGATTAAGAACAGCTCGATTGTTAAATGCTTCAGTATCAATAAATGCTATTTCTGGGATTGGTGTTGTGAAAAGTTGTTGCGGAACCCCCTTTGTAATGTCTGACTGTTATCCGTTCACTGATTTGTCATTTATGTCTATTCCGTTTTATTCCGATACCAAACCAGATCTTGTAGTAGTCTGTTTAGGGCAGAATGATGGGTTTCAAGATTCTAGTTTATTCACTAATTCATTGATGCATTTTTTGAATGCGATTCGAAATGAAAATCCGAAGACTTTTATTCTGCTTCTTACTAGTCCTATGGCATCATCAGATCTTAAGTTTTATTTGGAGCGGTGTAATCGCGAAGTAGTCAAAAAAATGGAACGATCGGGGGATTCAAAGTGTGCTTTTTTTTCATTTTCTAAACGCTTTTTTAATGGTAGGGGACTTCACCCTAATGTGTATGAGCATAAAGAAATGGCTAATGAATTAACTTCTTTTATTAGAACAAAACTTAATTGGTGAGTTTACTTGATTGAATTTTCTTAATTTTGGTTAAAAATAGACAAGATGAGCGAAAAGCGGACAGAGTTAGAACAATTAGGGGAGTTTGAATTAATTAATCACTTAACAAAGTCGTTTACAACTCATGTTCCTACAACGCTTAAAGGAGTAGGGGATGATGCTGCAGTGATTTCTATTTCAGAGAATGATTGTATGCTTATTTCAACAGATATGCTGGTTGAGGGAATACATTTTAACTTGATGTATTCACCATTGATGCATTTAGGGTATAAATCGGTTGTGGTCAATTTATCTGATATTTGCGCGATGAATGCTATCCCTCAACAAATAACAGTCTCAATAGCAGTCTCTAGTAAGTTTCCTGTTGAGGCCTTAGAGGAGTTGTATGCAGGTATAAAAAAAGCGTGTGACTTTTATCAAATTGATTTGATTGGTGGAGATACTACTTCGTCACTTTCAGGTTTAATGATTAGTGTTTCCGTTTTTGGTGTAGCAAAAAAGAAAGATGTAGTTTATCGAAGTGGTGCTAAGGAATACGATTTATTGGTGGTGACGGGTGATTTAGGTGCGGCTTATATGGGACTTCAAGTCCTTGAAAGAGAAAAACACGTTTTTAAAGCGAATCCTTCAATTCAACCTGATTTAGATGGTCATGATTATTTATTGGAGCGTCAATTAAAACCCGAGGCTAGAAAAGATGTGATTCAAATGCTGAAAATGTTAGAAGTTCAACCAAGTGCTATGATTGATATATCAGATGGCTTAGCTTCAGAAATATTTCACATTTGTAATGCGAGTAATTTGGGCTGTACGATTTATGATGAACGTATTCCAATCGATCCTAAAACAGCAATGCTTGCCTTAGATTTAAACATCGATCCTGTTACTGCTGCATTAAATGGAGGGGAAGACTATGAGTTGTTGTTAACGATTTCTCAATCAGATTATGATAAAGTTGCTTCAAATCCAAATTTTACGGTTATCGGCCATATGACAGATAAAAATAGTGGAATACAATTAGTAGATAAGCATGGAGCTGTTATTCCGTTAGTTGCTCAAGGATGGAAACATTTTGGAGCGGAATAAAAAAAAGGATACAACAATCAATGGATTAAAACAATCCATTGATTTCAGCATCAATTCCGTTGATAATCTTACCAAAATCTTCTTGGTTTTCTGGAAATCGATTATTATCTATGTCGATAATGAGTAACTTCCCTTTATCGTAAGTAGAAATCCATGCTTCGTAACGCTCATTTAATCGTTTTAAATAATCCAATCGGATACTTTCTTCGTAATCTCTTCCTCTAATTTGAATTTGATTTACTAGTGTAGGCACGCTTGCTCTTAAATAAATAAGAAGGTCCGGAGCAGAAACAAATGATTCGATAAGATTAAATAGTGAAAAGTAGTTTTCGAAATCACGTGTTGTCATTAAGCCCATTGAATGAAGGTTGGGAGCAAAAATAAAAGCATCTTCGTAAATGGTTCTATCTTGAATCACCATTTTGTCTGTTTGCTTAATTTCTTGTATTTGAGTGAATCTGCTATTTAGGTAATAAATTTGCAAATTAAAAGACCAGCGTTGCATGTCTTCGTAAAAGTCATTTAAATAAGGGTTTTGTTCAACATCTTCAAAATGTGTGTCCCATCCATAATGCTTTGAAAGCATTTGTGTTAATGTTGTTTTTCCTGCGCCTATATTTCCTGCTACTGCGATATGCATAATTCTGTTTTTTATATTCTATGCTACAAATATATAGAAACATTAGTATGTTATTTTATTTTGAAAAAGAAAATTTTTCAATACGGTGGTTCCCTTTAAAATAATAGTATTCTCCTACTTTTCTAAAATCAGTAAAGTTGTTTTTAGGTAATTTAATTTTATTTTTTAAGAGAAATAAAGAGGAGTAAATAACCAAATGATGATCTAAAAGCAGGATAATAGCATTTGATTCAACGTGTATTGCTTTTATTTTCGGAATAGATGCGGAATTCAATAAGCTTCCAAAATTGTCTAATTGATAAATTCCTTTTATTGTGTCTACTAAGTATAGGTCATTACCGTATTCTTTGAATTTATAGATTGAGTTGAAATCAAGAAGTGCTTTTGTGTTTTCTATGAGAATATTTTGACTTTTATTTTGATTTAATGCGATTATTTTCGTGTTTTCTTGATCGAAAACCCAAATCTTTGAAGGAGTTTCTGATCCACTAAGATGTAATGCATTTCCAATATGATATGAGGTAAAATCTTCTTGCTGTTGAAAATTCAGGCTATTATCGATGATTGAAAAATGCTGTTGTTGTTGATGAAATAGTAAAATTTTCATTGGGTTCCTAGCATCAATCGAAGTAATATTTCCAGCTGATTTAATGCTTTCTTGAAAGAGTAAATTAAGCTCTGAGTCATATTTACTTATTTTTGTGCCTTCTCCAATAATCAGTTGATTTAGGGGGTCTATGTCCCAGGTGAAATCTGAAACTATTGAGATTTCCTTTATTTTTTTCCACTTAAGAGTATCCTGAGCAATGCTAATTAGACAATTGTTTAGGATAAGAAGCGAGATTAGCAACCTTTTCATAATAAGTCATTTATTTCGTTAAGGATGATTCTATTTGAAGATAAGCGAGGAACCTTATGCTGACCACCTACTTTGTTTTTAGAAGAAAGCCATTTTTCAAATGTGTTTTCTGGAACTATTTTTAGTAATGGTTCAGAGAGAAGTAGGTTGTTAAAGCGTTTTACTTTATAGTCAGAGTTAAGTTCTTGGAGCTTTTCATCTAAAAAGAGTGTGAAGTTTTCTATCGAGTTTGGTCCTGTATTAAATTCGATGAACCATTGATGCTTTGTGAAAACTTCCTCATCATTAAGAAATGGACCAACAGTGAAGTCTCTTAGTGTGCAATCGGTCTTTTGACAAGCATAGGTGATTGCTTCTTCTGCCTGACAAACTGTCAATTTTTCTCCTACGCTGTTTAGATAAGATTCAACCCTTCCTGTAATTTTAAATGTAAATGGGTTGGTATTCGTAAACTGAATAGTGTCTCCTAGGATGTATCT
Source organism: Chryseobacterium gleum (assembly GCA_945897755.1). Classification (GTDB taxonomy): domain Bacteria; phylum Bacteroidota; class Bacteroidia; order Flavobacteriales_D; family Crocinitomicaceae; genus CANHVK01. The sequence continues at coordinate 16,979 of CAMDGH010000039.1, forward strand.
CCATAGACCACTATTTGTTGTTAATACAATGGCATAATCCACTCCTACCTTAACGTTTTTTAAGTCGATTATGATACTGCTTTTGGTTCCTTCGTAATTGTTTGTAGGAATGAATTCATAGAAAATACCGTAATCAAGAAGTAGCAGTAGGTCTGGTTTGTTTAATTGGTATTGTAGTCCGATAAATCCTTCTGAAGCATTATAGGTTTCAAAGTAATTCATGGGCCCTGTAATGATTTTATCAAAAGATGCTTTGTAGGGACTAAAATTTATTCCACCATGCATGAAAAGTTCAAGGTTAGGCCAAACTTCACGAAGGTTATCTTTTCCACTTATTTCCAGTACTTTGTGACATAGTTTAAGTGTCCAACTAGGAACACCTGCTAGTATGCAGACGTTTTTGTTTATTGATTCCAAGGCCATTTTTTCTAACTTTTCTTCCCAGTCAGAAAGCAGGGCTGTTTTTTTTGATGGTGTTCGTCTAAGTTCTGCCCATAACGGAAGATTGTCTATTATAATGGCGGACAAATCCCCCATAAATAGGTTGTTTCCAAGAGGATTTAATTTTGCGCTACCTCCTAAGATAAGGTGCTTTGCGTTGTATAATTTCCGTTTTGGCAATTGGTTATAATACAAACTTAATAAATCTTTACCTCCTTTATAGTGGCAGTTTAACAATGACTCTTTAGTGACTGGTATGTATTTAAAAGGGGATGTTGTACCTGATGTTTTAACAAACCATTTTGTTTTTCCTGGCCAAAGTACATTTCGAATTCCTTGCATTTCTTTTTGAATGTAAGGTTCGAGATCTGAATAGTTTGAAAGCGGGATTTTTTGACTGAAACTTAAATAATCAGATACTGTATTCATATGGTATTCAGAGCCAAACTGAGTTTTTTTACCACTTTCTAATAGATGGTTTAATACAGCCTCTTGAATTTCAACAGGATTATTGATAAAATAATCTAAATGATTTATACGCCTTTTTATTATCCAAGAAAACAAGGAGTTAAATGGCATGTTAAGAAATGATAAAATAAATTATCCCCAAATCATAATAGAAGCAAGAACCCCAAGTACTACGAGTGTGTAGATCCATCCAACTGCTTCGGTTGATTTATCAAAAAAATTATCTGACATATTACTTTTTTTTACAAATATAAAAAATCAAATGAAGTGAATAAATACTTATGGCTTTAATTTTTGAATAATTTTCGTTGTTGAATAGCCTTCTTCTAATTCAATGGCGATTACTTCTCCTCCGAGCGCTTTCACGTAAGAGGATCCAACGATGTATTTTTTGTGTTCGGGATCATTTTCCAGGGGGTCATAGTCAGCTCCTTTAGCTAGTATCGAAGGACTTAATTTTTCAATAAGGGTAAGGGGATTAGAATCGTTAAAAACAACGATTAAATTAATGGATTCGAGTCCTGCAAGTACCCATTGTCGATCACTTTGACTGTTGATAGGCCTGTCATCTCCTTTTCCTAATGATTTTACAGATGCATCAGAGTTAATGCCTACTACTAATTTTGTTCCTAAATCTGCTGCTTTTGCTAAGTATGCAACATGTCCTTTGTGTAATATGTCAAAGCAGCCATTTGTAAAAACAACTTTTTCACCATTTTTTTTCCATTTTTCTACTTGATTAATAGCATCTTCTATGGTGCATAATTTTGATGTAATTGAACTATGGTGCGACATGTTCTTTATTGAAATTTTTAGGAATTAAAAAAAGAGATAGTAGTCCTAGTAAAATGAGTATCCCTGTCTGTGAAACCCAAATAATCATTCCGATTGCGTTTCCAATTGCCAGTGCGTTAGGCGTCTTGTCTCCTAAAATAAGATTAACAACGAGTCCTATTAGTAATGGAAAGGCTCCAACACCTCCATTTGTAAAAATAATCCCTAGCGAACCAGCAATAAATCCAAGTAAAATTCCGCTTAAAGGGAAATCTTTAGTTTCATCAAGGGCCAAAAAACAAATTCCAAAATAAGTAATATAAAGAATCCATATTGCACATGTGTGGAAGATGTATGCCAGGGGGTTTTTACACTTAAATATGGATAATATTCCCTCACTAAGGTCTTTTATTATGCCAACTAATTTCTTTCGGATTTCGGGTTTAAAATACAAAATTAGAAACGCAATCAATGAACAGAGGCAAATGAATATTATTATTCCGATTTTCCATGTTGGCATTCCAGCTGATGCTTCCGGTTTGACGCCCAACTTCGTTTCTATTTCATGAAAAATGGAAACAAAGTTTTGAGTTCCAAAAAGGGCAGTTGTTCCAGCAACAATTAGTAACATAAAGAAATCTACAGCGCGCTCAGCGATAATTGTTCCGAATGATTTTGCAAAAGGAACACCGTCTGATTTCAATAACATAGCGGCACGTGAAGCTTCTCCAGCTCTAGGAATAGTAAGGTTTATGATATATCCAATCATAATTGAGTGGTATCTATTCCAAAATGATGTTTTGTAACCAAGTGGCTCTAACATAAATTTCCATCTGTAAGCCCTAGAAAAAAAAGCGAAAAGACTTAATATTAACGATGCTATAATCCATCTGTAATCTGCTCTCTGGATAACTGAATAAAAATACGCTTTCGTTTTTTGGTCCATTGCATTGAAAAAATACCATACCAAATAGACACCTAAACATAAAGGAAGAATGGTTTTTAAAAGTTTAAAAACAAGCGATTTCATGATATAAGATTGGTTTCTTCATTTGGAAAAACTAAAGAAGGTTTAAATTTTTTTGCTTCTTCAAAATCCATATAACCGTAACCAATAATAATGATAGGGTCTCCTACAGCAACTTTTCTAGCTGCAGGTCCATTTAGACAGATTGTCCCACTATTCGAATCACCTTTGATAACATATGTTTCGAAGCGCTCGCCATTATTGATGTTTACAATATGCACTTTTTCACCTTCAATAATGTTTGCTGCTGTCATCAGTGTTTCATCGACAGTGATACTACCGATGTAATTTAAATCAGCTTGTGTTACTCTTACACGGTGAATTTTGGATTTAACAACTTCAATTAACATACAACTTTTTAAAATCTAACTAAATATTAAGCAAATTTAATTTAAAATTTTAGAGTAGCTTGTTATCGTTAGAATTAATCTGTAATTTCCATGTTATCAATTAACCTAATTGTTCCTGAATATGCTACAATACAGATTCTTGTTTTTGGAACCCATTGATGTGATAAGGTTGATAAGTCATCTGGATTTATAATTTCGACATATTCTAAACGAAGGGGGCTATTGTTGATGTAAGAGACTACTTGTTTTTTTACTTCTAAAGGAGTTGAAGTCACTGCTAACGTTTTTGCTAGTTCCAATGATTTAAATAAAAACAGTGCATTTTCTTGTTCTGTAGTGGATAGGAGTAAGTTTCTGCTTGATAAAGCAAGTCCTTTTCCATTTCTTTTTGTTTCGCACGCTACTATTTCAACGGGGATATTAAAATGATTAGTCATGAAACGAATGATGCTGACTTGTTGAAAATCTTTTAATCCGAAAAAAGCCTGTGTAGGTTTGATAATATCGAAAAAACGGTAAACAACTTGGCAAACACCATGAAAATGACCAGGTCTAAATTCGCCTTCCATAACAGAACCCAAGTTTCCTAAGTCAAGAAATGGGAAATGATAGTCCGAATCGTAAATGTCAGTGTGGCAGGGTATAAAAACAAGGTCACATTTGTTATCGGCAAGTAATTCTAAATCCTCTTTTTCTGTTTGCGGATATAACGTAAGATCTTCTTTGTTATTAAATTGGGTAGGGTTCACAAAAATGGAGCAAACAACAAACTGAGTTTTTTTTTTAGCTTCTTGAACGAGGGAGATGTGTCCATTGTGAAGTGCGCCCATAGTTGGGATAAAACCAATTGAAATTTGGTGCTCTCGCACCTTGATTAATTGCTTAGTTAATTCAAATATGGATCGAATGATTTTCAAGTCAATTCTATAATGAGTGAATGAGATGGCAAAACTATTTCTTTTTTTTAATTATCGTATTTTTTTCTTAACTTTGTGTATCTAAATTTATAAATTTTCCATGGAGAAAAAAAGAATTCTATTCGTTTCACAAGAAATAATGCCCTTTTTACCAAAAACAGAGGTTTCTGCAACTTCAAGGAGATTGCCTCAGGGGGTTCAAGACTCAGGTAAAGAGATAAGAGTGTTTTCGCCTAAATTTGGTGCTATAAACGAAAGAAGACATCAATTACATGAGGTAATTAGGCTTTCTGGAATGAATTTAGTGATTGACGATAAAGATCATCCTTTAATCATAAAGGTTGCTTCAATCCCTTCTGCTAGAATACAAGTTTATTTCATTGATAACGATGAATATTTCAAAAGAAAAAATACGATTACGGATGAAGCAGGTAATTTATTTCAAGATAATGACGAGAGGTCTATTTTTTTCTGTAGAGGTGTATTAGAGACAGTGAAAAAACTAGGGTGGAAGCCAGATGTGATTCATTGCAATGGTTGGATGGCGTCTTTAATGCCCTTGTATATTAAGAAAAATTACAATAAAGACCCACATTTTGCAGACACAAAAGTGGTTATTAATTTGTATAATAATGGTTTTGACACACCTTGGGATCCTCGTTTTTCAGATAAGTTAGCATTTGAAGGATTTACTTCAGAAGTTACTGATGGTGTAATTGAGCCTACTTATAAAAATGTAATGAGAACTGCAATCAAATTTGCTGATGGATTAACTGTTGGGAGCGATGAGCTAGACGAAGATTCAAGAGTCCTTTTCGATGAAGCATCTTGTTTAAAATTAGCTTATGTTCCTGAAGAAAATCAAAATAAAACTTTTTCAGAGTTTTTTGATCGTGTAATTGAAGAAGCTGTTTTAGTTTAAAATCTCTTTTTTGTGTGAAAAATACTTTTTTCTTTTCCATAGTTTTACTTTTTTTAATGCTTTCTTGTAAAAAGGAAGTCTCTAAGGCAGGTTTCGGAATTATGGGAAAAGAGAATGGTCTTATATTCTATTCTGACTCCTCTATTCAGAGTAAATCGTATAAACAAACTTTAATTAATACTAAAAATCCTTCGTACTTAATGCTTGGTTCATACAAAGACCCAGTTTATGGTGATTATACCGCAGGATTTTATTCTCAATTAAGATTAGTTGCGTTTAATCCAAATTTTAAGGATGTGACTATTGATTCTACGGTACTCGAAATTACGCATGATGCAATTTATGGCGATTATTCTCCTCAGCGTTTTCATGTTTATACATTGAAAGAATCACTTTTAAGTTCTAAGGATTACAATTCTTCATCATCGATTCCTTTTGAAGATGATTTAGCAAACGAATATGATGTAGTTCCAAATCCGATTGGCCATTCGGTGTATAGCCCGAATTATAAAGATACAATTAGGGAAACCATACGAATTAAATTAAAGGATGTGATTGGTGAAGATTTTAAAAAAACATCAATTACTGACTCCATAGTGTTTTCTTCACAAGAAAAATTTTCAGAAAAATACAAAGGTATTTATGTTACTGTTGACGAACCTGCATCCAATGGGAAAGGGGGTGTATTTACCATTTCTAAATCACCCAAGATCATTCTTTACTATACGAATAACACGAACAAAACCCATTATAAGTTTATTATTGAATTGAATTCAAATGCAATTCGATTTAACACGATAAAAACTAAGTTGGATCCTACGATGAATAAAGAAGTCACTGATCGGTTAAAAAATGCTTTTTCTGGTGATGCTTTTTA
>CAMDGH010000040.1 GCA_945897755.1 Chryseobacterium gleum
TTCTGATAATTATGCTCAGAAAGAATTTAAGAACAACTTAATTCAATTATCAGGAGTCGTAATATCTTCTGACAGCCTAAATCAATTGCCATATGTTGTTGTTATAAATAAGTCTGTTAAACGAGGAACTGTATCGGATTATTTTGGTTATTTCTCCTTAGTTGTCCAGCCATTAGATACCATAATTTTTTCATTAAATGGGTTTAAAAAATCTAGTTTTATTTTACCGGATACACTAAAAGAAAATCGATATTCAATCATACATATATTAACTGAAGATACATTAGAGCTTCCTATGGTCACTGTTTATCCTTGGCCATCAAAAGAGAATTTTGCATACGCTTTTATAAATATGAAGCCTTATGATGATGCATTGAGAATTGCGCAAGCTCAATTGTCAGGAAATAGTTTGGCTTTTATTGCTTCAAAGGTAAGTTCGGATGCTATGTTGAGTTATTCTTGGCAAAATAATCAACGTAATACGAGGCTTTATTCCATGGGACAGTTCCCTACGAATAATTTGTTTAATCCTAATTCTTGGTCTAAATTTATTGATGCTTGGAAAAAAGGAGATTTAAAAAAAGAATAAATTATTTTTTTTCTTTTTTCTTTTTTTCCTTTTTTCCTTTTTTTGTAGGGACTTCAATTTCATCATCTTCGGTTTCCGCTTCTTCTTTTTCGATTTCAGGGAATCGTCTTATTTCCTTCCCCTTTTCGTTAAACTCATGCTCCTCAATTAATTCATCTTTTTCATATAAAGACTTAATGTGTACCTTTCTAGTTTGATAAAAGTCTTCAAACCAACCTTCTTTAAGTCCTTTTTTGTAGTTTTCTGTCGATTTTATGAATCCTTCGTGATAATAAGTTGTAAATGTTCCGTTTTTGGCATTTTGCTCCCATAGCTCTGACCTTAAAATTACTCCATCTTCAAAGTAGAATGTGTTTAAGCCATCTTTTTTCCCTTTTTTAAAGTTTAATTTAGCTATTACCTTTCCATTAAAATTATATTCAATGTACTGACCATCAATTTTCCCTTTTTTATACGAAACTAATTCATGAAGTTTTCCTTGTTCGTAAAAAGTTTTTCTAATTCCATTTAATAAATTGTCTTGATAAGTTTCTAATGAACTCGTATCCCCGTTTGGCTCAATAAATATATGAACACCGTTTTTTACAGTAATTTGAAGACCATCTTTTCTCGTTGCAATTTTGAAATTAAGTTCCCATTCTAATTGATTTGTGCTATCATAATACGAACTCCATTTCCCTGTTTTTATTCCATCAATGTGGTTTCTTATCCCCATTATACAACCAGACTGATAAAAAGTTGTATCTATGCCTGTTTCGACTCCTTGCTTAATGTTTAAGCGCATTTCACGTTGCCCATTTTCGAAACAAGTTTCGCAGATTCCAGTATAGGGCATCCCACCATTTTTTGATAAAATAAGCTGAATATTTTCTCCGAATTTGTTTTTTCGTTCTTCATATTCTAAATTTTCATTACAATTTAATATTTTTGTTTGTGTAGGGCTATAATCACCAATTTTACAAAAAGTTAAACTTTTTTCGTAACATTTTTTTTTATTCTCTTTCTTTATTTGTCCATAAAAAAAAGGGAGAATGAGCATAAAATAAAGTAGGATCAAGTTTTTCATGAAAAGTCAAGTTTATTGTAAATGGAATTATTACTTAAAAATTCGGGTACAATATCTTTCATTAATTTGACAATAGAATCATTATCTTGCTTGTCATACAGATCAATTAATGTATTTATTTTAAGTAAAACATCCGGTAGTGTGTCTCTCATTTTTGCAATTAATATCTTAGGGTGGTGTGTTGGAATTGTGTTTTCTTCATTTGACAATAATTCTTCATACATTTTTTCTCCAGGTCTCAGACCTGTAACTTTAATCTTTATGTCTTTGTCAATTCGTAGGCCAGATAGTTTTATCATTTTTTCAGCTAAATCAATTATTTTCATAGGTTTACCCATGTCGAAAACAAAGATTTCGCCTCCTTTCCCCATTGACCCTGCCTCGATTACTAATTGACAAGCTTCTGGGATAGTCATAAAATAACGGGTTACATTTTTATCTGTAATGGTTAAAGGGCCACCTTGTTCTATTTGTTTTTTGAAAAGTGGTATTACTGATCCATTAGATCCGAGAACATTCCCGAATCTTGTAGTAATAAAACGCGTTTTTGTTTTGGTTAATTTTTCAATGTATATTTCAGCAATTCTTTTTGATGCGCCCATCACATTTGTTGGGTTAACCGCTTTGTCGGTTGATATCATGATGAATTTTTCAACAGAAAAACGAACAGCTAGATCTGAAATTATTTTGGTTCCTTTTATATTTGTGTAGATTGCCTCTGAAGGATTGTCTTCCATTAATGGAACGTGTTTGTATGCAGCAGCATGAAATACGATGTCAGGCCTGAAATGTTCGAACAATCTTTCCATTCTAATTTCGTTTGTTACATCACCCACTACGATGTTAAATTTCAACGTATCATAATCATAGGTTAATTCTTGCTCGAAGTCATACAAGCCAGATTCTGCTTGATCTAAAAGTATCGCGTTTTTTATGTTTAACTGTGCTAATTGACGAACAATTCCACTTCCTATAGAACCTGCAGCACCAGTGATTAAAATTGATTTATTGCAAAACTCCTTTCTGATGTTTTCATCCGTAAGCTCGATTTCTTTTCGGCCCAATAAATCTTCTATCCTTATTGATTTTAGCTGTGATTGAGAAAAGTCACCGTCAATCCAGTTTTTAGGATTTGGCACCTTTAGGATATGCACATCGTGTTTAATGCATAGATCAATTATTTTTTGTTGATTATCCAGATTAGGATGTTGTATGGCAAAGATTATTTTTCTTATGTTTTTGGTAATAATAAGATTTAACAAATTAGAGGAGTGAATTATTTTGACACCTTGCATTCTAGTATTGCTAAGTTTTTTGTTGTCATCAATAAATCCAACAATATTGTATTTTCCATCAATATCTTTTTCTAATGTTCTCATTGTGATTAATCCGGAAATCCCCGCTCCATAAATCAATACTTTTTCTTTCAAAACATTTTTGGATTCAGTTCGAGAAATCATAATTATTATAATTCTTAATCCAAGCAAGCCACAATAACTAATGAAAAATTCCATGACGATGATTGAATGAGGAATTAAGTAACTCCCGTCAATGATGAATGCTTTAAGTTGGTTTATTGTTAAAAACGATATACTTGAAGCGGCATTCGCTAATAGCAAGCTTTTTAAGTCGTGAAGAGAAGTGTGTTTTACATTGTTTAATTGAATTTTAAACAATAGAAATACAATTGTCTTAATACAAACAAAAAAAAGTATTGGGAGGTGTGAAATTGACCAAAGTTCAAATTTGAACTTTTCAAACACAAAATCAAATCGGATTAAATATGCGATTATAAAAGCCGAAAACGTTGCAATAAGATCACTTAAAAAAATAAACTTTATGGAGTATTTCATGTGTAAATAATTGTAGTATCAAATTTTACGCTTATAATATTGGTTCACAGCATAAGAATTAAATGTTGCAATAAGAACTATTTTCAAAAATAGTTAATTTTAATTGGTTTGTTATTTATTTATTAAATGATTGAATATTTTTTAGTTTATTGTTTATTATTAAAATTAATTATTATTTTTGTCTCGAAAATTAAATAATTATAAAAACAAAAAAAAATGAAAAAAATTATCTTTATGTGTGTTGTCTTCTTGACTAGCTCTTTTTTTGCTCAAGATACAACCAATGTTCCATCGTCATTAGTTTTTAATAAGAAATCGATTGATTTTTCATTAGGTTTTGTCAAAATATTAACAGATCAAGGAGGTAAGCTTCCCCAACCAATTTCGTTGAACTTAGGATATAGAAAGATGAGTAATAATGTGTTTGGTCAGTCTTTTAATTTAGAATATAATTTATTCTCAAATTTAAATATCCCTTTCGGTGTTCCAACTCAATTAGTATCAACTAACAATATTAATCTTAGATACCAATTTGTGTCTAGCTTATCAAATGTCTTAAATTTTAATGAGTTTACTACAAAATTTGGCTTGTTAGTACATGCTGGTCCTGGTATAGGCTTTATGATGCATAGTGGTTATAAAACTGAAACTGTTTTTTCGTTTTCAACTGGAATCACCCCGCAATTTAAACTCAAAAATAATATGTCATTATTTATAGATTTAACGTCAAATTCTAATCTTTTTCAAGATATTCAGTTTTATGGTAAATCATATCCTTCTTCGAGAGTGAGTAATTACTTAAACTTTAATTTAGGGTTAAATTATTATGGCGTTGGATTAGATAAAGACAAAACTCATGCTGATTGGACTGCAAAGGGATCAGATTTGAAGAAGAAAATCGCTGAATTAAAAGTTAAAATTGCATCTACTGAAGCAAAATTACAAGATACTGACCAAGATGGTATTGCTAATTACTTAGACCAAGAATTAGAAACACCTGCAGGTTCAATAGTGAACAGCAAAGGACAATCGGTTGTGGATATGGATGGTGATGGTATTTTAGATACTGAAGATTATTGCCCTACTGTGAAAGGTACTTTAGAATTTAAAGGTTGCCCAACTGGAATGACAGCTACTAATGCAGTTGAGCAAGATGATGTTATGGATGTTCCAACAGAATTAGCTGAAAAATTAGCTAAATACGGACAAGATGTTAAATTCGATTTGAATAGTTCTGTAATTAAGAACAATATGAAGAAAGATATTAATAAATTAGCTGAGTCTTTGATTTCTTTTCCAAATTTTAATTTATTATTAGCTGGACATAGTGATAACATAGGAGAAGAAGCTGTAAATTTAGAGGTTTCTGCAGCAAGAGCAGAAGCTATAAGAGATTACTTGGTTTCCAAAGGAATTAATGCTTCTCGTATTAAAACAAAAGGATATGGTTATACAAAACCGAAAGATTCTAACGATACTGAAAAAGGAAGAGCGAATAACCGTAGGGTTGAGTTCAAAATAAAAAAATAATTTTAAATTTTCAAAAAAAGAGGATCCTAAGATCCTCTTTTTTTTTGCTTAAATTTTTATTCTTAGCTGTTATTGCTTCCGGGTATAAATTAGCTATTGTATTTTAAAGTTATATTTTTGGAAGACTGTTTTAATCACATATATTACTACAGTTATTATGCGGGCAATCTGTCGTTTCTTTTTCTTCTTTTGGCGCATCAAACTTTGTGTTCGACAAATCAGGTTGTCCAGCGTCTATCCAACTTGTATACCAGATTGATGAAATAGATAGTATCGCTTTTTTCATTTGTTTTTCTACCATGCCGTTTAATCGTTCATGGTAAGCTTTTGTATATGCATTACTATATACTTTACTGATGCTTGATCCTTTATCCTCAAAAGCGTATTTCTCAGGAATCATGATTGATATTTCTTTTTCAATTAGTAGAACAGAGTCTACTAATTGGTTTGTTTCTTTTATTGTATTCCAAACAGTCTGTGAAATATTTGAAACGTAAATTGCTTTACCAGTGAAATAATTATATTCTGAACTAAACAAATCAATAATTCGACTTTCCCAAAGAGAGTGAATACCATGTTGATTAGTTAATTGTCCATTATAGTTTTTGGTTGTATGTAATGGTACATGTGCATCAGCAATATAATGTCCGATATCAGCAGAATATTTTAGAATCAATGCTATATTTTTTTCTTCAAACGCTTTTTGAAGCTGGTATTTCATTTTTTGAATATGCCAAGGAACTATTCCATGTTTAGTCAATGAATCTATCGAATACTTTGCGATTGCTTTTTCGTAATTTCTCGGAATACTATCAATGTTTTCATAAAATTCAATATCCATATAATGACGAGCTGCTTCTTCCGAATTTATATACCTTCTTTTGTCTGGATCAATTGCATGAGCTGTTACATACTCTATGTGCGGTTTGTAAAATGATAGAAGTGATGTAGGTAAGCAAAATGTTGCGTATCGATTTATCATTTTGTGTGCATTAAATCCCCAAGGGGGTGTTGATGCATATCCATTTGAATTAAATAAAAATACTAGTTTTGCAACTAGTATGTATCTATATCTCATTAAATTTCACAAGTCGATCATTGATTAATATTGGAATAACCTTAGTTTGATTTGGTGTCAAACAGTATTTAACATCTTTATTTAGATTTAATTTTTTTAATCTTCTTCGGTGAGAACTTGATTTTAAATAGCCTAAATTATTGTTTTTAGCAGATTTAAATAAATACTTAGCTGCAATTGATGAATCTTCTTCAGAAATGAATTTTCCTGTATTGATTAAATAATCACTTATTGCTCCCGCACAAATTGTGTCTTCTAAATTAAACTTATCTTGCCATCCTGAACAAAGGCATAGAACGTTCTTAGATTGACTAGCTAACCATTGACATATAGCGTCTAGGTTTAAAAAAGAAGCCACTACAACTGTTTCAGCATCTTTGCAGACAGAGAGTGATTTAGTTCCATTTGTTGTTGTTAATACGATGTCTTTTCCAATAAATTTTGGACTCATATAGCTAAAAGGTGAATTTCCAAAATCAAATCCTTTTACGATTTCTCCTTTTCTTTCTGCCCCAACTAAATAGCCTTTTTCTTTGTATGATAATGCTTCTTCTATTGTTTTTACAGGAATTATGCTATTTACACCATTTTCAAATGCAGCACATATTGCTGAAGTTGCCCTTAAAACGTCGATTACTACAACTGTTTCAAATTCATCTTTAAAATATTCGTATTCACCAGGTGTAAAGCAAACCTCTACTTTCCTACGTTCTTTCATATATCTTATTTAATGTGTTTTTTATCAAACCAAAATGTACCAAATGGCAATAGTGAAGTAATAAATGATACAATGTAAATTTTTAGATTCCATTTTTGTTTAATACCATATATTATTGAGAGCGTTATAAATGAAATAAATAATACTCCATGTAGCATTCCGATTATCTTATTTGGTTCTGAATAACCTAAGCCATACTTTAAGGGCATTGTTACTGCAAATAATAATAAATATGAATATCCTTCTGCATGTGCAATTATTCTGAATAATTTTCTCATTTTTTATCTTAATAGCGTTACTACTCCTCTTTTTATATACTCTTTATTGGACGAATCTTCGTATTCTATAATGTATCTATAACTTCCTAAAGGTGATTCAATTGATCCGATTTTGCCATCCCATCCTTCATTTATATCTGTTGTTTGGTAAAGTAATTGTCCCCATCGATCTAGAATACTCATTTTGTAATTATTCAATTGTATCAAGGATGTTATGGGTTTGAATTGTATGTTTTTTCCATTTGGAACAAATGTATTTGGTATAAAAACTAACGGATTTAAATGCGTAATTACTGAATTAGATTTACTAAACATTTGTTTGTTAAATATAGAATGCGATTCATTAGCAATGATGTAGTATTCTATTTTTCCAATGGAAAGTTCATTTAATGCCAAATAATCGTCATAATACAATTGATATGCTGGTATATCACATAAAAAAGTTGGTTCTAATTCATAATCTAATTTTCGATATATCGAATAGTTTAAAACATTACTCGTAAATCCCTTGTAACTTGTCCAGTTAAGTGTGTTTAGGTAAGAGTCGGTTGATGAACTATCTGTTTTTACCTTTAATAACATACTTGTAGCTTCGTTGGAATAACTTCCACCGAAACCACAACTGTCAATTAATTCTATTCGATATGTGTATGGATACAAACTTGTTTGAACATCTTTGTCAATTGAAGTTTTATTTGTGATTGTTGTTATTTTTTCAATAGATTGAAAGGTGTTATTTCTGTTGTCTTTTCGTTCGATGTTGATTTCTTTTATTCCGCTGCCTAAATCGATTATTGGCGTAATTTCGATGTTTTTGTTTTCAATACTCACACTTCCTATTTTATTAAATAGGGGTTGTTTAGGTGCCTTAGCTATAAAAGTGATCGGGTTTGAAAAAGCGTTTTCATTGTAACCATTAATTGTTTCAATAATGTAAGAGTACGTAACGTTATTTTCAGTGGGTAAGTTATAAAATTGTTTTGGTGTTGTTATTATTTTCTTCCATGGTTGATTCCCTTTTTTTTGGTAAATATGGTATTCTTTTATTTCCTCCCATCCTACGTATTTAATCCATTTTAATTCGATTTGTTTCCCGCATAAATTATAGTCATAACTTAGTAATGATGTGGTATGTTTTTCTGCTTTTGCAGAGGTTTGGTTCGATGGGGGTGATGATGATAAGCAATAGTCAAAGGCAGCGATACTGAATGTCGTTGTCGCATCTATTGATGCATTTGCATATTGATACTCATTCTTGGAGGGCGATAATATCGTATCTAATGTCATTAAATTTTTGCCGTCGTAGGACACATATATTACATAACCTTTTATATCCTTTGATTTGTTTTGATCCCATTTCAATAAAATCCCATGAGAGGTAGTATCAAAACTTACGGTTGATATTTTAGGTGTAAAAGGAACGATGATATCTTTGAATAAATCATTTAATTCCATTGAATTGGAGCTGCAGTTATTTTTTTTTTCCGAGATACGATAGTATTGTTTGTCTGAACATACCGTTATTGTATCAATAAATTGAGTGGTATTCGTTGCCGTATTTAGTGTTGTCCAGTCTACGGATGAATTTTTATATTCTATTTTTATTTCTTTAGTTAGTGGTGACCATTCTAATAGTGCTGTTCCATTCAAGGGATTTGTAAGTTTTAATTTTAATGCTTCTATGGTATCAGAGTTCTTACTTTCTTCTGGAACACATTTACTAATAGTCGAAATAAAAAAAGTATGGCTTAATTTACTTTTGTCAATTATGTATTGTGTTATATTTTTGTTGGAAATAGTTTCTAGTATTCCATCCATTGTTGAATTGATTTCATACCTTAAAAAAACATTCGTTGGATCAATTATGGGTGACCAATTGAGTATCATATCCCCATTTGTTGTAAATGAAATACAAATGTCTTCTGGAGCTTCTATTGCACATCCTCTTTTTGTTTGGCAAACACAATAATTTTTTAAACCTAAAAGGAATATAAAGCAAAAGATCTGTTTTGTAAAGGTCATTTTTGTAACTTTATCAACCTGCAGTTACGATTGTAGCTTGCTCATAATTAAGGTATTTTTTTGCTACTTTCATAAGTTCGGCTGCTGTAATTGTATTTATTCTAGTTATACATTTTGTGTAATAATCATAATTTAATTCATGTGCTTGAACAGAAAGGTAAAGATCAGTCATTGCATTTGGTCCGTCTGCACTTTTAAGTAATTGTCCCATGAGATAATTTTTCACTAAATTTAATTCCTCATCTGGTATTACTTCATTTTTCAAACGTCCAATTTCGTAATTTATTTCATTGAGCGTTTTTTCAACAAATTCACCGCCAACTTCTGTTGCAATTACAAAATAGCCGGTATTTTTGGTTTCTATTGCTGTACATCCAATTCCATATGTATATCCTTTTTCTTCTCTAATATTTGACATTAGCCTACTTCCGAAATAGTCACCTAGTATGGTCTGTAGGATTTGAAAATCGATAAAATCAGTATGTGTCTTATTAAATAATGGAAATCCTAAACGGATTGCTGTTTGTACAGAATCTTTTTTTTCAATATGGAAATGACCGATGTTATTCTTGAAGTTTGATGCATATGTTTTTTCAGACTTAGTTGCCCATGGGCTTGTTTTTTGAATCAATGTTTCAATGGAACTTTCTGATATATTTCCAACTACTACAATTTTACGTAATCCATTTAGGTAGTTTTTTTGGTGAAATTTTTTAAGTTCTTCGATTGATACATGATCATAGTCTTCTAATTCTGTAGTTCTTGAATAATTTTTTTCAGATTGAAAGAGCTCTTGTTGGAATTTTTTTCTTGCTAAAACACTTACACGTTCATTTCCGATTAGAAATTGTTGTTTTTTTTCGCGCAGCATGTCGTTTATTTCATCTTCTGGAAATGATACATTTTGAATTGCATCTATAAAAATGGATAATGCCACTGCTAATTGGTCTTTTAAACAAAAAAGAGAAACACTTGCAATTTCTTGCCCAATTTCAAGTTGGGTAAATGCACCAAGGTAGTCTAATGTATGATTTATTTCCTTGCTTGTTTTTGAAGGTGTTCCTGAAAATAACAAATTGTTTACGAAGCTTGCTATTTTAAGTTCGCCATGAATACTTCCTGCATCAAAATGAAATTCTACACGTGCTGTATTATCTAACACTTCTTTCATCCAAACTAAATGGACTGTTTCTGTTATATTTAGTTTAATTGGTTCAATAAATTTAATAGAATCAATTTTATACGTATTTGGGGTTAAGGTTCTTTCTATCATGAATGTGTAGCATTAACTTTAAGAAGGGAGCAATTTTCTTTAATGAATATTTCTTTAGCGGTTTCAAGTAAGATTTCGGTGTTTATTTGTTTGTAAATCAGTTCTTCTTCATTCACTCCATTTGCATCTCCTAATAATTCATACAAACAAAGGTTCATTGCACGATTTAGCATTCCTTGTTCTCCGAATTCTTTAATGGTTCTAATTTTATTTTTTAATCGTTCTAGTTCAACTTCATCTAATTCGAAAGAAGTTAATGTTTTTAATACTTCCCAGAGTGCTAAATCAAGCTCTTCAAATTGAACCCCAACGGATAATTTTCCTTCAATTACAAGAAGTCCATGATCTATTGACCCCGTGATGTAAGCGTTTATTTCAGTTACTAATTTAGCTTCTTTTTGAATTTTTAAATACAATCGAGATGACTTATCGCTTCCAAGTGCATCAGATAACAAATCTGCAATGTAATAACCGATTGATTTACGCTCGGGCATTTTAAATGCATAGTAAAATGCATCTGAAGGAACATGACTTTCTATTTCTAATTCTTTGTAAATCTCCTGCCTTGGTTCTAGTGGAAGAATTCTTGCTGGCTTAATTCCTCCTGGTATGTCGCCATACCATTTAGTTACTAATCGTTTTATTTCACTCAATTCAAAATTTCCTGCAATGCAAAGAATTGCATTTGAAGGCGTATAATGTTTTTTAAAAAATGATTTTACATCATCCATCGTTGCATCTTCGATGTGTTTTATTTCTTTACCAATTGTTGCCCATTGATATGGATGCTTTTCATAAGCTAAGGGTCTTAATTTAAGCCACACTTCACCATAAGGCTGATTTAAGTAGCGTTGTTTAAATTCTTCAATCACTACATTGCGTTGTGTTTCAAGACTTTTTTCGGTAAATGCCAATGAGAGCATTCTATCAGATTCAAGCCAAAGGGCCGTTTCAATGTTTTGAGCAGGGATTATATCATAGTAGTTTGTAATGTCATTGGATGTAAATGCATTACTTTCTCCTCCTGCATTTTGAAGAGGGCTATCAAAATCTGGGATGTTTTTGGATCCTCCAAACATAAGGTGCTCGAAAAGGTGAGCAAATCCTGTTTTTAAAGGGTCTTCATCCCTTGCACCTACATCATAAAGTGTATTTACAACGGCTAACGGTGTTGTTGTGTCTTTGTGGAAAATAACTTTTAGTCCATTCGGTAATGTAAAGCGATCGAATTTTATCATTAAAATAGATAGTTTTGTGAAGATTGTTCATTTCTAGTTTTATGAAATTCAAATATAATTTCATCTATAATTTCTTTAGCGGTTTTAATTTCGTGGATGAGACTTGCTACTTGTCCGATTTCTAATTCTCCATCGTTTAAATCTCCCTCAAACATTCCTTTTTTCGCACGACCATGACTTAATATTTCTCTTAACTCATCTGTAGAAGCATTACGTTCATAAGCTGATTCAATGTGTTGGTAAAATATGTTTTTTATAAGTCTTACAGGGGTTAATTCTTTTAAGGTTAGCATGGTACCACCTTCGTCTGTTTCTATTATTTTTTGTTTAAAGTTTGAGTGAGCACTTGATTCTTTGGAGATTACAAATCTACTACCTATTTGCACACCGTGAGCTCCTAAATTCATAACGGCTAACATTGCCCTGCCTGAGCTGATACCTCCTGCAGCAATAAGTGGAAGTGTTATAGCTTCTGCTACCTTTGGTATTAGGCAAAGAGTGGTTGTTTCGTCCTTACCATTATGACCTCCTGCTTCAAATCCTTCTGCTACGATGGCGTCAACACCAGCATCTTGAGATTTTAAGGCGAATTTCACACTTGAAACAACATGAACGACAATGATTCCGGCATCTTTTAATATTTTCGTCCATGTTTTAGGGCTACCTGCTGAGGTAAAAACGATGGGCACTTTTTTTTCTAGTATTATCTTTATGTGTTTATCTATATCTGGATATAGTAAAGGAAGGTTTACAGCAAAAGGTTTGTCTGTTGCAGCTTTACATTTATCGATGTGTATTTCTAATATCGATGGATACATAGACCCAGCTCCAATTATTCCAAGTCCACCTGCGTTTGAAACAGCAGAGGCCAACTCCCATCCTGAACACCAAATCATTCCTGCTTGAATTATAGGATATTCAATGTTAAAAAGAGCTGTTATTTTATTCTTCATTTTGTATTTATCGATCTCAGTTATCATGTGCGAAAATACAAAACACTTTTGGATTAAATGAAATGAATTTCACCTTAGTTATAAGCGGTTTTTGATTCTATCGATTTCCAATTTTAAATTGAAGTGTTGCATATATTGAGCGTCCATCGGAAGGCAGTATTCCTGGACCCGGATAGGCTGTTGCCCTTCTAGTGAAATAGGAACTATTCATTAGATTATTGATTCCTCCCTCTAATGTCATCCATTTTTTCAATGTAATTCGGGCAGACATATCTACAACAAAATAAGCAGGTATTTCTCCAATAATTGCATCACCACTTGGACTTATTGAGTTTGATGCGTCAGTAAATTGAGGGCTATTGTAAGAACCTTGTATCGTTATGTTCCAATGTGGCCCTTTTAATTTAGCGCCTGTTTTCCATAGAAAAGGACTTACATATTCGAGTTGTTTTCCAATAAAGTTTGGTTCTTTTGAAGCGATATAATGAGCGTCAATGTATGACATGTTTAAGAAAATTGCAGAGCTTAATCGTGCGCTATCGTTAATTGCTTTAATGAAGTCTATTTCGATTAAGGATTCAATTCCGATATTTTGCGCATTTCCGATATTGGTTCTAAGTCGTTTAATTTCGTTCGGTATTGCTGTAATTCCTATTTTGTTTCCGTATAGCAAATGAAATGCTGCAAGATCAATATAGATGTATGGTTTTATGAAACCCCGATATCCAATTTCAAATGTTGAACCATATTCGTCTCTCATGTTGCTATCCACTAAAAGATTTGGGTTTGTGACGCGTATGTCGCTAAAATTAATTGCTCGGTAATTCATGCATAAATTAACGTATAGATTCGTTTGTTTTGTTACTTTAAATGAACCTCCTATACCGGCGAGGGGTATGTTTCTTGTTAAACTTGATGTTGATTCATGACGTTTTGTTATCGTATCAAGGGGTTGATAAATGTTCTGTTTGTAATATCCAGAAGATGCACTTTGAATGTGTTCGAATCGAATTCCCATATTTACGGTTAGTCGATCGCCAATAAACCAAATATTTTCAGTAAATAAAGAGGTGTTTGTCGAAGGAAATAAGAAAGATGAATTTTCTAAATCGGATGGGTTTAAAAAGCGATATTCACTTGAGTTACCTCCTGGAGCAGTTCCTTGTAATGCGCTTGTTTTTCCTTGGTAAAATCGCGCACCAATCAATGCGCCAGATTTTATTTTAGTATTGAAAAGAGTAAAATCATATTTTCTCAGTAAACGAATTTCTGTTCCTGTATTCTTAAAATCACCAAAAATAAGTTGTCTTTCTTTTCCAGGATCCGCTTGCGTTATTTTCCCAAGGAATCCGAGAGATTGTCTAGAAGAAATGATTGCGTAGCTACGCATATTTAATGTTGTTTTGGGTGATATTAAATAATTGTAATGTACTGCCATTAAATTCCAATCTACGTTAAACCAATTTCGATTCCGCATACTTTGTATTGGATCTTGTCGGAATTGAATGTCGGTTAATCCACCAGGTTGTTGGGCATTGTACACCATTTTTGTGAACTCAAGTCTAATGTTTTGGTATTCAGTTATATGATATCCAATTTGACCAAAGTATTGATGTTGACTATAGCCACTGTTTAAACGATAACCTGATGCTTCTTTATATTGATAGTAAGATTGATATTCAAGTTTTTTGTTAGTGCCACTTATTCGTAAAAAAGTTCCTTTGTATCCAAAACTACCCAGTGTGTTTCGAAATGTGATTTCCAAGGGTGTGTTTTTTACGGGGTCTTTAATGATAAAATTCATTAATCCGCCAAATTGCGTTCCGTATTGAAGTGATGCAGAACCTCTTATTATTTCAATACTTGAAAGTGCTTCAATGGGTGGTGTATAGTATGATTCAGGATAACCTAGGGCATCAGCACTTATGTCGTAGCCGTTTTGGCGTGTATTAAAATTCGCTGTTCGATTTGGACTAAGCCCTCTTCCCCCAACACCCATTTGAATTCCGCCTCCATCACTTTCCCAAATGTTTAATCCGGGCACTTTTGCGAATAATTCTCTTGGATTGGCTGATGATTTTGCTCCACCCTGATTTTCTGTTTGAATGATTGTATTTGTTCCTGTTGCTATTTGGACTCCTGTAATTGGTGCAAGGTATCCAATGTCAAAGTTTTCGAACCTGTTTTTAATGATCAAAGCTTCTTTTAATTCAATTACTTTTGCTTTCATTACTACGTGCAAGCTATTTTTAGTATACGTTGAAAGTGGAATAAGTTGAGATTCAAATCCTGTTAATTGAAAATAAATGGTATCACAATGAGATGCTGGAATTTCAAAACGTCCATTCCAATCCGATGTTAATTTGAGTGAACCACAGGTGATTTTTGCTCCATAGAGTGCTTCATCATTTTCGTTGGCTATAAATCCATGAATTTTCTGACTATTTCCTTTAAAAAGAATCAGGATAAAGAATATCAGAAAAATTAGCTTCATAATGAATTGTCAAAAGGTGATAGCCATTTGTGAGGCGAAAAAGTGTATTTTTCAAGTTGTAATTGATGTTTTTTAGAGACGAAAATTTGTGATTTCCTTCCATTTAGACTTACAAATACCTCTGCATTTATAACTGGATTTGTTATCCTAATTTTTTCTTTGTTCGTTATTAATGTTCCTAATTCTAATTGGGTTTTTATGTATTGTGCAAATTGTACAATCATATCTGCCTGTGTTGACATTTGATCAATTTGATTATCAGTTAGGTATTCTTCGTTTCTCAATTGGATTTCTTTTCCTGTTTTTGGGTCCTTCGCGAAAAATGTAGCATGACCCTCTTTATGAATCAGCATTACCCTCCAAGAAAATCTCATTCCCTCTTCGTGCCAATTTAATTCCCTAGGGTTCGATATTAAATACCTCAGCGGTATAATTATTTGAATGATAACATAGCATGCAACAATAAAAGTTAATCGGGTTGACTTACCTTTTGAACTTCTGTCTTTATGTATTTCTATTTTGCTTTCCTTGTGTTTTTTTATTGGGATAATTTGCTGTAAATAGGTAATCCATTTGGAGTGAAAATGGGCAGGGAAAAAGACTAAGGTTGAAAAAATCATTACCCAAGGAAAAATTCCGATTGGAAAAAGTAACCAAGTAATTACGTGGAAAATGATAACGCATACAAATGCAATTTTTCTAGTTGATGAATAAATAAGTAAAAAAGGAATTGTACAATCATAAATACATCCAAACCAACTAAATGCATAAGCGGTTAGCTTAGATGAAAAAAGACTTCCTAGGATTGGTATATCTCTATATGCTTGAAGCCAAATGTGAAGTGGTTGAGCGTGAAGTAGCCAATCTGGACTTATTTTTGCTATGCCTGCAAATAGATAAACTACAGTGAGTTGAAATTTTATTAAAAAAATTGATCCCAAAGGGATTTCTTCTTCTTTTAGTGATGGCTTTCGTTTAACGTCTAATGAAAAATACTTGTGTGCCGGTGAGATGCACAATAAAAATAAAACGAGTGAGATAAAATAGTAGTGGTTGAGGTAATTTGTTTTATCTAATAGTTCGATATAGGTAAACGATATAAAGGTAATTTGTGTTGATAGTCTGTAAAATGCACCGAGCACAATACCGATGGAACCGATGATTACCAAACTGAATGGAAGATACATCCAAATTCCCGGAAGTGGTTTGATAAAATCGATGAATGAAAAATAAAATTGCGGTTTGATGTAAAGGCGATCCACCCAACCGTATGATACAAATCGGATTGACCCGATCAATAAAAGCATTCCAAAAATGATTCTGAATGCAATTAATGGAATAATGGAAGTTTTTTTGTTTAGATAGGTATGGAGTCCCATGGGCTTGGTCATGATTACTTAGTCTCCATCGTTGTCTGAATATGTGATAAGTACACCAAAGGCACCAACCATATCTGTTTTTAATAAAATAGTTGTTTTATTTAGGTTGTTGTAAAGAGTTTCTAAAGCTGTTTTGTTTGTCATGAGTTGTGTTTCTAAATTCGCATCTAGATTAGAGATTTGTTTTTGAAATTCTGTCCATTGATTACTTATTGATAAAGCGATATCCCTTTTTTCTAATTCAATTAAATAATCATTTAGCGATTGGCCTTTATTGCCATCTAATCCCTTTCCTAAATATACATTTTCTAACGCTTGTAAATTTGCAGACAATAATTCTTTTCCAATTTTAGAATTTCTTCCTTCTAGGTATTTCGGGTTTATTAATCCTGTGTTAACGCCCAATGCATAGCCTAATTTATTCCATTTTATGTTTTCATAATCTTTTAGGAAGGCATTTACAAAGATCGAAAATGGACTTGTAGATGCGTTGTTTGTTCCATCGATGAATGTAGATCTATATATTTTCCATTCTTCTGCTGTTTTTTCTACATCTGACCTTAATTTCGTAATCAAGTCACTTACATATTTTTGCCTTTTTTTATTTGATGCTAGTTGGGAGGCTGTTTGAGAAAATAATAGATGGTCAAATGCAGGAAATCCAATTGCATCATAATTTGATATTGCACTTAGATCATAGTTTTGAATGGCGATGTTTTTTTCTATCTGCAAGGTGTCTGTTGGGAATGTTCCTAAACTCATGTTTAAATGGTTATTCATGGAAGGTCCAAAGTCAAATTGTTTAAGCTGCTGAAATGATAAATAGGAAGCTTTCCATGTTTCTTTTACAGCGTTAAGTTGAGCTTCAGTTGGATTAGCTTTGAATTCATTAAACTGGTTTTCAAATTCCGAATTTTTTTTAGATAGTTCAGAAAATGAAGGGTTTATGAAATGATCTACCAATTGAGTTAACAATGCTGTTTTTTGAAATGAGCTGTCTTGGGAAGGATTATTTTTTTCCTTACAAGCAATCGCAGTTATTAAGATAATCGTTATTAAAAAGTATTTCATAGGTCTTGCATTGAGGTCTTATGTTATTGATGTCGGTTTTTATTAAAAAAAACGAAACTACTTCATGTATTTATTATATCATTATTATTCCTGATAAAGTCTTAACTTATTTAGATTAATTTTAAACAAGACAAATGTAACGGCACTTATGTTCGATGGCAATACCTTAAAAAAGGTATTTTAATTTTTTAATTACATTTGTTTTTTAATTTAATACTGCATGAACTTATTAATTTGGATTAAAGCATTTCGCTTAAGAACGCTTCCTTTGTCGATGTCAGGGATTATTTTAGGTTCATTCATTGCTAAAAAGGAAGGTTTTTGGGATTTTCACATATTCTTTTTTGCATTACTTACTACCTTGCTTTTTCAGGTATTATCCAATCTTGCAAATGATTTAGGTGACTTTAAAAAAGGAACCGACAATGAAAATCGTGTTGGACCTATTAGAACTGTACAGTCGGGTGCTATTTCTCCAAAATCAATGAAATTTGCTGTAATATTACTTAGTTTTCTTGCTTTATTATCAGCCTTTTATCTTATAAAAGTAAGTTCAAAGGGAATGACAATAAATACTATTTATATGTATGCTTTTCTAGCTGTTTTAGCTGTTTTATCTGCCATTACGTATACAATTGGAAAAAAAGCATATGGATATAGTGGTTTTGGAGATGTATTTGTTTTTATTTTTTTTGGATTAGTTGCTGTGATTGGTTCCTATGGATTGTTTACAAAACATTTTTCCTGGTATCTTATTTATCCAGCATTCACCATTGGATTTTTAAGTACTGCTGTTCTTAATTTAAATAACATGAGAGACAGAATTAATGATGCGGCTTCAGGTAAAATTACAGTGGTTGTTAAATTAGGGGGAGATAAGTCTAAATTTTACCATTTAGCACTACTTTTCCTCGCTTTTTTGTCTTATTTTCAGTTTATAAAAGAGGATACTTATAAAATAGTGTTCGTGTTGCCGTTCATTTTTTTTGCATATCATGCTAGAAAAGTGATGGGAGTTCAAGATTTGAAGGAATTCGATCCAGAGTTAAAGAAAGTGGCTCTTACAACATTTTTAATTGCGGTATTGTATGCTGTAATTTCTTCCTTACCGTTCTAGTCAAACTTCAAGGATATGACTTACAAAGCTCATTTTGAAAAAAAGACTTTTTTATTCAAGCATCCAAGTGGAACGAGTAGGGGGATATTGACGGAAAAACACGCTTGGTTTTTATCTCTTCAAGATTCGAATGGTTTCACTGGAATTGGTGAATGTAGTATTATTCCAGGTTTGTCACCCGATTTCATTGATTTTGTTTCGTATGAATCGAAAGTCGATGAAGTGTGCCAAAACATCAATTATTTTGTTGATAATCAAGTTGAATTACGATTGTTTCCTTCGGTTTTATTTGGAGTAGAACAAGCCGTGTTAGCATTGAATGCAAAGCGAAATAATACAGAAGGGATTTTTTATAATACTCCTTTTACAAGAGGGGAAAAGGGTATGCCAATCAATGGTTTAATATGGATGGGGTCTTCTCAGTTCATGTTAGATCAAATCGAAGAAAAATTAGCAACTGGTTTTTCTTGTCTGAAAATGAAAATTGGTGCAATCGATTTTGAAGAAGAGTTAAATATACTTAGGCATATCCGAAATCGTTTTTCTATTCATGAAATTGAATTGCGTGTAGACGCCAATGGGGCATTTAAGCCACAAGAAGCTTTAGAAAAATTAATTAGACTTTCAGAGTTTGGAATTCATTCTATCGAGCAGCCTATCGCACCGGGACAATTTGATGAAATGAAGTCTTTGTGTTCACAAACTCCAATTCCCATTGCGCTGGATGAAGAATTAATTGGTGTTAATGGAACTAATGCAAAGAGTAATTTATTAACATACATTAATCCCCAATACATTATACTCAAACCGAGTTTACACGGTGGAATTGTTGGTTCGACTGAATGGATCCTTGAAGCAGAAAAATTAAATATTCCCTGGTGGATTACCTCAGCACTTGAATCGAATGTAGGCTTAAATACGATTGCCCAGTTTGCTTCTTCATTTGAAAATGAATTACCGCAAGGTCTAGGTACGGGTGGACTATATGTAAAGAATGAACCAACGAAGCTTTTTGTTGAGAGTGGTTTTATCTATCTATCTAGATAACTGATTTACTTTTATTTTTTTTGAAATTTTTATGTTATTTTTGGCAACTGATTTTTATTTTTGGAGTCTATTCTCTAAATGAAAGAGTAAAATAGAAAATATATGAATTTATATCGAAATTTAAGTGTGAAATTAAAATATTTCATTCTATTAACAGTAACATTATTAACGTCTTTTTCTTTTGCTCAAAAATGTAGTTGTGGAGCTACAGGAGCAAATTTATGTTCTCCGCAATATTATACCACCAGGTCTGCAGCTGAGGCAGATGCTTCGAGTGGTGTGCCAGCTGCAACGATTGATTTAAGTGCTTTAAATTTAAGGACTGATGCAGGACAGACTCACAAGCTTTGTTATGAGTATACAACCAAAGCTACTGAAACTAAAATCGGATTTAGATTTTATGTTGGTGCACCTCAGAATTGTTCTGAAACTAGAGTAATTAGTATTTCTCCTACGTGTGGAGGAGCATCCCTTACCCCGACCACAACAACTCCTGCGGGTTTTAATGAATATACAGTTACTCCTTCAACAAAATATAATATTTGCGTCACATTAACATTTGATGCCGCAGATACTGATTGTGATGAATTAGATCCAACTAAACCTGCGGAGATACAATATGTTGAATTGTATTTGTATAATGCTATAACTTCCAGTTGTACAGCTTCTGTTGGTAGCATAAACGTCACTGGAGCAACTGCTAAAGGAGGGAATGTGTATGATTTGAATGATGGGGCTAAAATTTCAATTGCTTCAACAGGTTCAGTTATGCCGACAGTATCGCATACAATGTCTTATGCATTTTTTAATTGTGATCCAGGTACTTTAACTGCTTCTCAATTACTAGACTTAAATAACCATACTTGCTATATTGGGTCTGATAATAAAACTACCACAACAGATGATAATAAAGCTGGATCATCAGCTTCGATAACAGGAGAATCTGTTTTATGGGTTGTTCCGTATACAAGATATCCTGATGCTCCCCCTGGTACTAAAGCAATAGTGAATGATGGTACGGGATGTTATGCCATTGGTTCTACAATAAAAATCAATTATCTTACAACACCACCACCAACTTGTTCTACTTGTGCCTCAGCTACTTGTAAGGTTGTTGTTTCATCGGCAGCCACTATTGCAGCAGCAAGAACTCAATCAACAGCTGATATTACTGCACAAGGACTTACAATGTATAATTTAGTTAATTTAAAAGATAATGGCACCGCGGTTACTGTTTGTGTTCCAGTTACAGTTCCGGCTGATGCTACAACATTAGGGTTTAAGCATGGGTTTTATCTACCAATTACAGGTTGCCAGCTAAGTGATCAAGCTATTACTCGCTCTTACAAATTATATCCTGCTGGCTGTTCATCCTCAAATATTACTCCTAAAACACCGAATGCACAACCAGTTTCTAGTGGATTTAATCCTGAATGGGATGTTGTAACTTCGGGGCCTGGATCTGGTAAAATAGTGCCAGGAAATTATATTTTATGTTTCACAATTTCGATTGCTACAGGATCTTTGTGTACTGATGTTCCTAATTTAGTGCTTGGTTATTACACAAATGGAACAGTACTACCTCCTGTAACATGTAAACCTGTTGATTTTGAGTTTTATAGTGATGCCGAACTTTTAACCAAGTATTCCGGAACCACTTTTACTTGTGCAGCAAGTCCGGTATATTTAGCGCCAAAAGATGTTGTAAATAAGTATTTTTCTTCGACAGAAGATCCAGATTATACTTGGCCGTTCCCGATGATTCGCACGGAAATTACAGCAACTTCAGGAACATTAACTAATTTAGAATTAAGATATTACGATCCTATTACGAATGTATTAATTGAAAAAACAAATGCCGTTGGAATAAATACACACTTTTTTGCAAGAAAAGATGGTTATAAAATTTCATTAGATAAAACCGATAATACGAGTGGTACATATACCTTCACTTCTTACGATGTAATTTCAGGTGCGATTATTGCTACTGGCACTATAACAATCACTAATGGAGCTGAGTCTAGTAAGTCTATTGTAATGAAACCAACTAATTTTAATGGAAGTTTCTCCTGTACAACATGCGGAAGTGGGGCTTTGATTCAAGGGATTTCCCCATATATTGATGAATTAGGACTGGGTACTTTTGACCCAAAAAAAGCAGGTGCTGGAACGCATATTATAACATACACTTGGGATAATGGATTAGCAGGAACCTTAAATTGTAAAGGAACAAAATCAATTACGGTGACTGTAACTGGTGGTCCAACGATCTCTCCATCGGCATTACCATCGGTTTGTCAAGGCACAACTTCGACAACAATGGCGTATACTTCAACTGGTACACCAACAACATACACTATCGATTGGAACGCAGCAGCAAATACAGCCGGTTTTGTAGATGTTACAAATGCAACGATTACTGCTAGCCCGTTAACAATTACTTTACCTGCTGGAGCAGCGGCAGCAACATATACGGGTGTTTTAACGGTTAAAAATA
>CAMDGH010000041.1 GCA_945897755.1 Chryseobacterium gleum
AGTATATTGTTTTTTTATGATTGTTTATTAGATGTTCAATTATCTTCAAACTACTAATTTTAAATTTTAACTAACATTAAAATAATGTTAGTTAAACTAAATTAAAGATCTTAGTGTAATTATTTTAATTTTTTTTAAAGTTTTTCAGGTGAGTTTAAACCTCTTTTTTTTCATTAGATTGTATCTAATATCAATTTAATAGTTAATTTTATTCTTAGAAATATATGAATAATTAATTTATTTTTAAGGTATGAAGTTTTCGTTTTTTGCGGTTTTCTCTGTTTTATTTTTTACTAGTATTTCTTGTTCTAATTCTGATCAAACTTCTGAACTTGAATTAAAAAAAATAGAAATTGAGAAAAAGAAATTAGAGATTGAGGAAAAGAAACTCGACAATGAGATGGAACAACTATCATCGACGAATAATTCCAATAGAGATCAGGCACAACAAAATCTGGGTGCGATTTCTGATGAGTTTAATTTTTTAAATGGTGAATGGAACGGTTTTATTGCGCAGAAAGAAATTAAAATCATAATTCAATCTGTTAATGGTAATCAATTAAAAGGGTACAATATTGTTGGTAAAAATAAACGTCCAGTTCAAGGTACAGTTACCAAATTAAATGTGAAACGAAAAGCAACTTGTGAAACGAACTATTGTGCTTATTATAAAGTTGTTTTAAGTGAACCCGGTGATCACAAATGGGACGGTGTTTTTACTTTAGAATTTGAAGCCACTTCTATTGATGGTGCTGAAGAAAATGGAACGATTTATTGGTTTCATGTTGGTGAAGGTCAATGGAAATCTTTTGATGGTAAGTTAGTAAATGATGTAATGAATCTAAAAAATATCTAAGATTTAGGTCCCACAATACGTTCGGAATTCCGCATCTCAGTCCATCGGTGTTCCTGAAAAATTTCGTCTTCTACCAAATGATTTCTTGGAATTATGGGTCAACTGAATATTCTGGGTATTAGGCAAATAATTTACAGTCAATTGAAAATGTAAAAAGACCTGCGTTTTACTGCTACTAACTTTGTTCAAAATGAAAGAAATAAAGTTTGTAGCATTTTTCAATAAGTACGCTTATGAAGCCTAATGCAAAGCAAAACTTAAGGAAATGTGAAAAAAAAGGTGTTATTTGCAAGAGATGAAATTCTAAAGATGATTATTGGTGGCTGTAAAAAGCAAAAAACTTGAAAAAAGCGATCTATCACGCTGTTGAACTACCTTATTTACAAAATTAAGTTTCTATTTTTACATTATGCATGACATACATCCTCATCAATCTCTTTTATTGTCTTTGATTTCATTGGAAATGAATGAACAGGAAAAACGCTATTCTTTAGGCATAAAATCGGGCTTAAAGCAATTAAAATCCGATGGATTAGCATTGCATCCGATAACTGTAATGCGTAAATCTTTTGGTTTTGCGGACTATCCTGAAGTTTCGTTTAAACTCCCTTTTCTATCAGACACGAGTAGTTTTAAAGATAATATACCGATTGAATGTTTTATTGAAGGTGAAACACCTATTAAGGGTATTCTTCTTGGTATGGATGGACAAAAAGGTGAATTTAGATTATTTACTTCAGATTTTCCAGATTGGATTGAAGATAAAGGACTTGGTTTAAAATTAGCTCCTGATCAGCGTACGAGTGAATGCATGATTGAGGCAGTAAATAAGATTGATCAGCAAAAGGATATCAAGTTGCTGTTTGATTCGATTCATGGTACTGAATCATTTAGTCAATGTTTAGGATTAAGTTCCTTGCCGGCATATAAAAACCTGGATTTGAATGAAAGTCAAAAACAGGCGGTGAAGGGGATGATTGAAAATGAATCTCTAGTTATTTTACATGGGCCTCCAGGTACTGGTAAAACAACAACATTAATTGAAGGGATTGTTCAGATGGTTAAGGAGGGTAAGCGAGTTTTAGTTACTGCCCCTAGTAATACTGCTGTAGATAATATTGCAGCTGGATTATTGGTTAATGAGCTAAAGATTTTGCGAGTTGGAAATTCCCTTAAGGTGAATGATGCTATTTTCCCATTTACTCCAGAAGGTAAAATGATGGATGCGAAAGAGTATAAGGAAATTAAAAGACTTAAAATACGTGCGGAGGAATTGAGACGAATGTCTTTTCAATACAAGCGCAGTTTTGGAAAAGATGAGAGGGAACAAAGAGCTTTGTTAATTAAAGAGGTGAAACTGATCAGAAAAGAAATAAGTGCAATTCGTTCTTATTTTAATGAAAAGTTATATGATTATGCGGAAGTTATTATGGGTACACCAATTGGATTATCTGATTTCCTTCCTAAAAGAGCTTTGTTTGATGCGCTAATTATGGATGAGGCGGGTCAGGCTAATGAGGCTTTAGCTTGGATTGTTTTTCCGTATGCGCAGTCGTGGATTTTAGCAGGCGACCCCTTTCAACTTCCTCCTACTGTATTGTCTCGAGAAGCCGCCAAAAAAGGGTTTGATATTTCGATCATTGAGCATGCTTTTAAGCAATGTAAAGACCTGTTTTTCTTAAATACGCAGTATAGAATGCGAAAATCAATCGCTGATTTCTCAAGTAATTATTTCTACTCAGGAGACTTATTGTCCCCTTTTTTTAAAGAAGATGTATCTCAACATATTTATTTTTATGACACCGCTGGAACTGGTTTTGATGAGCAGCCCGGTAACGATGGAAATAGTTTGGTCAATGAGGGTGAATTATCGATTGTTCTTAAAATTATTGAATCTGAAAAAATACGTAATGAGAGTTTAGCTTTTATTTCTCCCTATGCTGCTCAAGTATTTTTAGCAAAAGAAGTATTGCCTAAGGGTGTGCTAGTGAGTACAATTGATGGTTTTCAAGGTCAAGAAAAAGAGTTTGTTATAGTGTCATTAGTGAGGTCTAATTTAGAAGCGATAATAGGATTTTTAAAAGATTACAGGAGGATGAATGTAGCGCTTACAAGGGCCAAAGAACAACTTTTTGTCGTAGGAGATAGTGCTACAATTGGAAAGGATCCTTTTTATGCCCAATTTTTAGAATATGTAGAACATAAAAATGGCTATCGAAGTGCTTGGGAATTGATGGGGTAATGTAAATTGATTATTCTTTTTCCAAATTGTAAAATGAGGGTTGAGAAATACAAACTCCGCTTATTTTTTTTTCTTCTTTTTATGATTTAATTCTTTTTTTTAACTTCTTCATAGTTACATCTCCTTCTTTTTTAATTTCGATAAATAAGAATATCTAATTCTTTAAGTAAATTGTTGCTTTATCCATAAAAGAAAGGTAATTTTGTACCCCAATTTTGTTTATGGAATTACTCGAAGAAAAAGAATTATTTGAGGTTAAAACCCTTTATCCTTTCCAGGAAAATACGGTAAATGCGATAATAAATGAGTTTTCAGACAATGGAGCTGATTTTAATTTACTTTATCAATTACCTACAGGTGGTGGTAAAACTGTGATTTTTTCAGAAATTGCCAGACGATATCTTGATAAATGGAAAAAAAACGTTCTAATTCTCACACATCGCATTGAATTGTCTGTTCAAACTTCAAATCAACTTTCTGCTATTGGCGTTGCCAACAAGGTGATTAATAGCGAAGTAAAAAAACTCAGTAAAGAGGACAACTATCAATGTTATATCGCGATGGTTGAGACTTTAAATAATCGGCTTCAAGAGAACGATCAATTCTTGGAAGATATTGGTTTAGTAATTGTTGATGAAGCACATTATAATAGTTTTAGAAAAATATTTCAGTATTATAAGCAGGCTAATATACTTGGTGTTACTGCAACTCCGTTGAGTTCAAATAAAACACTTCCTCTAAATGATCACTACGACAAATTATTGGTTGGAGAGTGTATATCGTCTTTAATAGAAAACGGGTATCTGTCTAGTGCCGACACTTATACCTATGATGTAAATCTACATGGTTTGAAAATTGGTTCAAATGGTGATTTTACGGTAAGTAGTTCTGAAGTAGTTTATGGGAATTATTTCATGCAGGAAAAATTATTGTTTGCTTTTGAAGAAGTTTCAATAGGAACAAAAACATTGATTTTTAATTCTGGAATTGAAACGTCTATTCGGGTTGAAGAAACATTTAAAAAGAGGGGCTTTAAAATACGCCATCTTGATTCTACGTTTAGCGATAAAGATAGAAAAGAAATACTGCTTTGGTTTAAGAAAACTCCGGGTGCTATTCTTACTTCTGTAGGTATTTTAACAACTGGATTTGATGAACCAACTGTTGAAACAATCATTATAAATAGAGCTACTAGGTCTTTAACGCTTTACCATCAAATGATAGGGAGAGGGTCTAGAAAACTTCCGACTAAAAACTTCTTTAAAATCATTGATTTAGGTAATAATGTGAGGCGTTTTGGATATTGGCAAGACTATATAAATTGGCAAGATGCTTTTCGTTTTCCGGATCGTTTTCTAGAGTCTAAGCTGTCTGAAGGAGATGATTTAGAATTTGAAGTAGAATACGAATATAGTAAACCGATTAAAGATCTGTTGGATACTACACTGCTAGATTCTTTTGATATTAAAGATGTTTACTTTAAGTGTTTAGAAAGAAATGAAAAAGGTAAGGTAGCGGTTGATGATTCTTTAGAAAATCACTATTATGTAGTTATTCAACTTGCTAAAGATTATTTTCATGCCTTGGAAATTTTAGAATTACTTCAAGATCACATCGAACACAGATTGAAATTATATACTAAATGTATTTCTAAAAGCACTCCTAATTACTTTAAATTTTTAATGGAAACATATAATAGACAGCTTCGTCAAAAGTTTAGGGCTAATTTAGAAGATGAATAAAAACGTTTTTGTAAGCAATCCGAATAAATAATATTAAATAAAAAAAGAAATAGAATGTCAGACGATAAAAAAATCATTTTTTCAATGGTAGGTGTTTCCAAAAACACTCCTACAGGAAAACAAATTATTAAAAATATTTACCTTTCTTTTTACTATGGAGCAAAGATTGGTATTATTGGTCTTAATGGTTCTGGAAAGTCTACCGTAATGAAAATTATTGCTGGTTTGGATAATGCATATCAGGGTGATGTTGTTTTTTCAGACGGATATACTGTAGGTTATCTTCCTCAAGAACCTGAATTAGATGGCAAAAAAACGGTGAAGGAAATTGTGATGGAAGGTGCTCAAGAAACGGTTGATGCGTTGAAAGAATACGAAGAAATTAACAACAGCTTTATGGATGAGGAGGTATTGAATGATCCTGATAAAATGGATAAATTAATTACCCGTCAAGGACAAGTTCAAGATTTAATTGATTCTTTGGATGCTTGGGAATTAGACACTAAGTTAGAACGAGCTATGGATGCACTTCGTTGTCCACCAGATGATCAATTAATCGAAACCTTATCAGGAGGTGAAAAACGTCGTGTGGCTTTATGTCGATTGTTACTAAAGACTCCAGATGTTCTTCTATTGGATGAACCTACGAATCACTTAGATGCTGAATCAATTGACTGGCTAGAGCAATATCTACAACAATATGCAGGTACTGTAATCGCTGTAACGCATGATCGCTATTTCTTGGATAATGTTGCTGGATGGATTTTAGAATTAGATAGAGGGGAAGGTATTCCATGGAAAGGAAATTATAGTTCTTGGCTTGAACAAAAAGGAAATAGGTTAAAAGAGGAAGAGAAAACTGCTTCAAAACGTCAAAAAATGTTAGCTAGAGAACTCGAGTGGGTTAGGATGAATCCTAAAGCACGTCAAGCTAAAAGTAAAGCACGATTAACTAATTACGATAAGTTATTGTCTGAAGATTTAAAAGACAGAGAGGACGTGTTGGAAATTCCAATTCCAAATGGACCAAGATTAGGAATGAATGTCATTGATGCGGAAAGTGTTACAAAGTCATTTGGTTCAAAATTATTATACGATAATTTAAATTTTAAATTGCCTCCAGCTGGAATTGTTGGTATTATCGGGCCTAACGGAGCCGGGAAAACAACTATTTTTAAAATGATTATGGATGAATTAATGCCTGATTCTGGCCAATTTCAAGTTGGTGATACGGTTAAAATTGGGTATGTCGATCAAAGTCATAAGGATATTCATCCAGATAAAAGTATATTTGAAGTTGTCGCTGATGGGATGGAATTTATAGAAATTGGAAATCAAAAAATGAATGCGAGAGCTTATTTATCGAAGTTTAATTTTAATGGTTCTGATCAAAATAAAAAAGTAGGAATTTTGTCTGGTGGTGAACGAAATCGATTGCACTTAGCTATGACATTGAAAACGGAAGCAAATGTACTCTTGTTAGATGAACCTACAAATGATATTGACGTAAATACATTGCGTGCTTTGGAAGAGGGTATATTGAACTTTGCTGGTTGTGCTGTTGTTATTTCACATGATAGGTGGTTTTTAGATCGTATTTGTACGCACATACTAGCTTTTGAAGGTGATTCTCAGGTGTATTGGTTTGAGGGTTCATATTCAGACTATGAAGAAAACAGAAAAAAACGTTTGGGTGATTCTGCTCCGAAAAGAATTAAGTTTAGAAAATTAGTCTAATCATTTTTATGGAATCTAATTCAAACAATCTATTGCATGGAATAAAGCTTGAAGCTATGTTGATAGAACTTGAAGCAAGGTATGGATGGGAGCATCTTGGATATTTGATCCCAATTAATTGTTTCCTAAATGACCCTAGCTTGAAGTCTAGTTTAACATTTTTAAGAAAAACTCAATGGGCTAGGACAAAGTTGGAAGCATTGTATTTAGAACGAATAGTTAAAAAGTAAAATAAATTTTTAGTGATTAAAATAAAATAATAAAATGAAAATTAGAAATTTAGAACCAGTTCAATTATGGAGTCATTTTGCAGATTTAAATGCAGTACCTCGTCCATCTAAAAAAGAGGGTCGTGTAATTGCTTTTATGATGGATTTTGGTAAATCATTAGGCTTAGAAACGATTAAAGATAAAATTGATAATGTCATTATCAAAAAGCCCGCTAGCCTTGGAATGGAAAATCGAAAAACGATCGTTTTGCAATCACACCTAGACATGGTTCATCAAAAAAATGGAGATACTGTTTTTGATTTTGATAATCAAGGCATTGAAATGCTTATAGATGGTGATTGGGTAACCGCAAATGGCACAACACTTGGAGCTGACAACGGTATAGGAGTAGCAACTATGATGGCTTTGTTAGCTTCCACAGACATTCCTCATCCTCCGCTAGAAGCATTGTTTACAATTGATGAAGAGACCGGAATGACGGGTGCAATTCACTTAGATCCAACTGTTATTTCAGGTACAATATTATTAAATTTAGATACGGAAGATGATGATGAATTGTCTATTGGTTGCGCTGGTGGAATCGATACAAATTCAGCATTTTGCTATGGGGAATCATTAGTAGCAGATTCAGAAGCATGTATTGAAATTACGATTAAAGGCTTACTTGGTGGTCATAGTGGGATGGATATTCACCGTGGAAGGGGGAATGCAAATAAGATAATGACGCGCATTATAAAGCATGTATTGGACACTTGTGTGGTTCGTTTAGCTTCTTTTGATGGAGGTAGTTTGCGAAATGCAATCCCTCGTGAGGCAAAAGCTAAAATTATTTTTAATCATACTCATTCTGATCTAATTAAGGGGTTAATTTCTGATTTTTCAGCGGAATTAAAAACGGAATTAAAAACGAATGAGCCAGCAATGGTGATTGACTTAGATTTTGTTGATGCTCCTAAAATGGCCTCATCCGTTGAGGATACGAATAAAATGATAAGCGCTTTGTATGCTGTCGTAAATGGGGTATACCGAATGAGTCCTGACATTGAAGGCTTGGTTGAAGCTTCATCTAGTTTAGCGCGCGTAATTGTCGCTGAAGGTTCATTTACAACTCAATCTTTACAAAGAAGTAGTGTTGATTCATCTAAAAAAGATATTGCTAATATGGTGAAGTCAACTTTCGAATTGATTGGTTGTCTTGTTGTACAAGGGGGAGATTATCCTGGTTGGTCACCAAATGCTAATTCAGAAATTCTGACAATAATGAGGGATTTATATGTGAAAAGATATAATGAACTGCCAAAAATTAAAGCATGTCATGCAGGTTTAGAGTGTGGTATTTTAGGGAAGCATTTTCCTACAATGGATATGATTTCCTTTGGTCCAAATATTCGTGCTGCACATTCTCCTGATGAAAAAGTGCAGATTTCTTCTGTTCAAAAATATTGGGGATACTTATTAGAAACATTACAAGAAATCCCATTAAATTGATTTATTCAATGGAAGGATTAAATATCACGTAAAAATCAAAAAAAAATGAAAAGAATTACTGAGTTTAGAAAATTATACGGTGCTGATCGCTCAACTTCACTTGCTGAAATGAAAATAACTTATCGTAAATTAGTAAAAGAATACCATCCTGATAAATTTCAAGATGAAGCAAAAAAAGCTGAAGTCGAAGAATTCAGTAAAAAAGTCATCGAAGGATATCATTTTTTAGTAAGTATTTCTGTAGAAACAGCTACTTTAAATAAACCTCAATACCTAGAAAGCATTTCTACATCTCAGTTATTAGATTTTCAATTTAAGGGGCAAGTTCTTCGGTTAGATTTTTCAGATGGGAATAGTTATGAGTATTTTGGGGTAACAAAAGAAATATACACTAAATTGTGCCAGTCTGATTCTCCGGCTCGTTTTGCACGTAGAAAGGTATGTGAAGTGTTTACCTATAGAAGTGTTACTCAACAACCAATTGTAGCTCAGTAATTTTTTCTACGGATGACTTTTACCGATGATAGTCGTAAAGAATTGATTGATTTAGCGAATGCGCGTATGCCTTTTGGAAAATATCAAGGAAAACTGCTTATTGAAATACCTGAAAATTATTTTGTTTGGTATCATTCTAAAGGTTTTCCGGAGGGTAAAATTGGAAAACAATTAGCTCAAATGATGGAGGTAAAAGCGAATGGTTTAGAGCGTCTAATCTATCCTTTGTTAAAGAAGTAACTTTGCACTCATTTAAATTGATTTAATAGTGATCT
The DNA here is from genome assembly GCA_945897755.1 of Chryseobacterium gleum. Classification (GTDB taxonomy): domain Bacteria; phylum Bacteroidota; class Bacteroidia; order Flavobacteriales_D; family Crocinitomicaceae; genus CANHVK01. Next base: position 9,067 of record CAMDGH010000041.1, read on the forward strand.
TCTTTCTTATGATTTCTGTTTTAGTTTTTAATTCAATAATATAAATTCCTGATTTAAAAACACTAGTGTCAATTTGTGTGTCCTCTTGACAGTTTGTTTTTATAAAAACAGCTTTTCCTGAAAGATCTTGAATACAAACATCAAAGAGATTATTTTGGTAATGAATGTTGATTACCTCGATTGAAGGGTTAGGGTAAATTAGTAAGTTTTCAGTTAGATCTCCTGTTAAATTTAATTTATTTAAGGTGATGTATTTTGTAAAAACGCTATGATTCTGAAGGGTTACAGTAATCAATAAAGAATCCGTAGTCATATTTTCTTGTAAAATAAATTCAAATAATCCGTCTGTTATTTTCCCTTTAGTTATAATGGAATCGTTAAAGCTTACCCCGATTTGGGCGTTTTCTTTTGATAAAATACGGATTGCATCCCCTTTTTTTTCTATTTGACAAGGTAAATCTTTCGTTTCTTTAAATCGTAATGTTAGACTTGGATCTCCAAATAGCAACCATGTTTGCATGGCGCCGATTCCGTTTTGACCATACTTTTCTAACATTGAAAACTGACCATTCCAAAATATCCCACCCAAAGTTTGTTTTTGTAATATCGGGGAGGAATTGTTTATCAGTAACGCAATTTCATCTTGTGTTTTCATAGGTGGTGCCCAATCCATTAAAATGGTTGAACCACAAAATGCGATCGCACCTGTCTCTTTATTCGTGATTTGATTGTTTTTTAGAAATAGTTCGCCGATACAATTGTTGTTCACAAATTTACCGTTATCACATGCCACTGAAATGATAAATGGAAGTTTGTTTTCATTATCAAGTGCATTTAAGTCAGCTGAACTAAATCCAGATGTATTCATTTTTTCGAGTGAGCCATGACCTGTGTAGAAAATTAATCCACTTCCATTATTTAGTTGAGATATGATGTCATTATTTGTCGGATTTCCTACTTTGTCCAACCCATCTTTAGATCCATCGTAAAATTCATATACTTTTGAGTAGCTTAATTGTGTTGTAAACGTATCTTTAATTATCCTTAAATGTTCCCAATCTGCTTCACCATTATCTCCATCTCCTTTTCCTTCACTTGACCCTATTAAAATTGCTTCATTTATCCATTTTCCTGGACTAGGATTTTTTTCGTAGCTTATATTTTTAGTTAAAATTGCGGATACCTCTGCTTCACTTCCAGCTATTCGACCAACAAACAACTCAGGGTAAAAGTCATCACCTAGTAATTGGCCGTAATAAGAGTCAGACCAATATATATCGTTTGGGTATAGCGGATCAACCGCACCATAAGAAAATGATGGCGTTGCTTCGTGATCACCAATAAGTAAGACGTATAAAAGTGTGTTTTGAATAGTAAATTGATCTGTAATAAATTTTTTAATCTGAGTAGCGGAATTACCAATTGTTTCGATATAAGCAACATTCGTATGCACCCCTTTTTGTTTTTTCCAACTTACTAGATCTTGTATGGATTTTTTGTAGCTCAAAGGTGCAATAATTAATAGGTCTCCATCTTCTTGTTTAGAAAGGTATTTGTTTTTTGATGGATTTATAAATCGATTTGAATAGATTGTTAAACCGATTTGATTATCCATCTTTTCAATGATCTCATTCTTACCTTCGCTTTCATCAATTTTTACTGTGATATAAAGTTCAGCGTAATATTTGAGTGTTTTAGTTAGTGGTTTATATTGGAAAGGATATACTGTAATAGATTGACCTCTAAGCTCTCTTAAGATAAACGGAGCTTCATTGTTTATTAAATTCCCAGGTAAAAAATAATCTGTATTAAGGTATTCTTGACTATCGTTTGTTGAAGTGGATAGTTGTTGTCTTTTTTTATTTCCGGTTGCCTCTTTTATTAATACATTATCTAGGGTGATACTTTTATCATCAGAAAACGTAGTAGATATTGAAACATTCCCTCTGTTAGGAAGCATGACAGAGCATGAGAAATAAGGTAGATTAGGCTTTCCTTTTTCATTTAGCATAGGGAACCCTAACTCAGTTAGCGAGGTTTTAACTGAGTTTAATTTTTCAATAAGAGTACTTTCTAATGAAAACTTTATAATTATTTCGGAAGAAGTATTTTTAACTAACTTAAATGTTTGTCCATGAACAAAATTGAATGCACTCACTATAAAAACCAAAGAAAGTGCAGTGTTTTTCATTCTACACTAAATTCTAGTTATTTTACCATAGTATTCATTTTTCTCGTTTTTCTCAGGGTGAGATAAGTATACTTTCCAGATAAAATCAATATTTGTTGGCACGAGTTCTCCTGTGTGTTGATTTGTACCATCCCAAGGGTTATCAGCATCTGAAGTTTCAAAAATTGTTTTTCCATCCGTTGGATTTATAATAATCATTCTGAAAGGTGTATTTCGTTCTTTTAAAGCTTCAGGCATGAATGTTCTTCTTCTAGGGTCAGAATGAGTTGTCTCTATTCCATTAGGACTGAGTAAATTGTAGTTTTCTTCAGCGTTATAAGTCATGTTAATTTTATTCTCACAGGAGTTTTCATTTACAATGGAAAGGGATATATAATGTGGACCTTTAGTGAATAATGTAAATTTCACTTCTTTTTCATTCCCTTTTTTCTCATTATTCAAGAACCATGTTACGGAACTATTAGATGATGTTGTAGCTTTTAAACAAGGTATTCCATTTACTATTTGAATGTCATTTCCTAAATTTGCAGTTGGATATGGATTTTCTTTAACTCTAAAAGCGAGTTTAAGTAGTTGAGAATTATTTTTATCTTCCTCAGATATCCAATAATAATTTCCGACTTCTCTGAGTTCGATTGTCTCTTTTTTCGAAGGGAAAACTTGGATACTTCTTGAAGGTGTTTTTAACACAATTATGAAATTATTCTTATTTGAAAATTCAATTTGCTCGTATTGACAATAAGCATTAAGAGTAACAGGGATAATTGAAACGGCATCGTTTTTAACCACATCATTGTAGTTTTTAATCACAATGGGTTCGTTTTTAATTATTTTTTCATCTTGATTAGCTGATTTAGATTCAATGATTTTTTTAATGCTCTTATTTTCAATCTTTCTTTTAGTTGAAGGTCCAGATTCTGTTATTTTAATTTGTTCGTTTTTTTCTTCGGATAAATTTGGAGTAATAGAAGTGTTTGATTTTTTTTCTGATTTTTTGGTTGGTTGATTTGAATCTAGTACAAAAAACAACGTAATGGAAGTTATTGTTACTAACGATGCGCTAATAATAAACCAGTTTTTAGGTTTAGCTAAAAAAGGTTCTTTGACTGGTTTAACTTTATCTAATTTAGCAGACATAGCTATCCATGCAGATTCATCGTAAGGAATCTCATAGTTTTCTAGGCTCGACTTTATTGAATCTTCAAGTTTGTTATTTATCATGTCTTAGGACATTATTTTATTTTGAATTATTTTTTTTAAATTAATCTTTGCTTTAGCTAAGTTTGATTTAGATGTTCCTTCAGAAATACCTAGAATAGAAGCTATTTCTTTGTGAGAGTAATTTTCCATAACAAACATGTTAAATACAGTTCTGTATGCTGGTGATAATTGTTGTATTGAATCTAACGCTAAATTTGCTTTCAAATCAAAATAATCCTCTGATTCTTGTTCTTCCATTGGGTTAGTGTAATCTTCTTTTGTATTTATTTCTGTTTCCTGCACCCAATTTTGACGCTTACTTTTTCGAATATAATCGAGTGCTGTATTCACAATTATCCTTCTTAACCATCCTTCAAATGAACCCGAAAATTCAAATGTTGCTATTTTTTCAAAGACCTTAATAAATCCTTCTTGAACTATTTCTTGAGCTGAATCTTTATCATTTGTGTATCTAAGACATATAACCATCATTTTACCATAAAAAAGCTTAAATAGTTTTTCTTGGTAAATCCGTTTGTTTTTAGAACAACCAATTATAATATCTTCAATTTCCTCAGGACTAGCCAAAATATATATATCTTATTAACGATGTGTTTTGTGAATGGTTGCTTTTCAGTGTAAATTTAATTAAAATAAAATAAAATAAATTTTTACGACAAAAAAAGGGTTAATTTTATTTTGATGGAGCTATAATCATAACCTTTGAATTTATGGAACCGATAATCACCTTCCTTAATCAGCAAATCGTCGTGGCTAATATTTTACAATCTTGAACTATCGTAAGTGTTGACGATACTAAATCTGAACTTTTACTTAGTTTAATGTATTTCCCCTCCTTTTTTATATTTTCTGGATGATATGATTTTGTCTTCCTTTATAAAAAGTGTAAAATATTAGTTAACTTTGATTGTATTTTACTTCATTTAGCTCATGTCTATTCAATCCATTCAAGATCATTTTAGTGAAGCAGCTTCTGTGTTAGCGGCATTTTCAACGAAAGATAATTTTACGAAAATTCATCAAGCGGGGAATAAGATGGTTTTTTCGTTGAAGAATGGAGGGAAAATCATTTCCTGTGGAAATGGAGGATCTATGTCTGATGCGATGCATTTTGCTGAAGAGTTGACTGGTCGATATAGAAGTGATCGTGATCCTATCCCTGCAATTTCAATTTCTGACCCATCTTATTTGTCTTGTGTTTCAAATGATTATGGGTATGATTATGTTTTTTCTAGATTTATAAAAGCTTTTGGGTCAAATGGAGATGTGCTTTTAGCGATATCAACTTCGGGTAATTCTAAGAATGTAATAGAGGCGATCAGAATGGCCAAACAAAAGGGAATGATCGTAATTGGTCTTTCAGGAAAAACAGGTGGGGAAATGTCTGAATTAGTCGATGTAGAAATACGTGCTCCTTTTTCTGAATACGCTGATAGAGCTCAAGAGATTCATATTAAAGTGATTCATTCACTGATCGATTTTATAGAGTTGAATCTTTCTTTTTAGTTCTTCTTAACAGAAGGTCAGTTTTGTTTTTTGGACGTAATGTTGGAAACCAATGAAATCCTTGAATAAATTGTTCTTCTGTATTTATTTTCGCTATTGGATAGAATAATCCATCTATTTGTTTCGTGTAAGTTACTTTTGAAAATTTTCCCTTACTAACATCTACTTTTATTTCGCTGGCGTAAATGCGATTCATTCCTTTACGTGTAATGGTAGTTAGCGTGTCAGTTTCTGTTTTTTCTTCAGGATAATAAATGGTTTTTGCATTTTCGGATACTTCAATTCTTTTGACCTGATTTGTACTATCAAAATAGGCATGCATTATTTTTCCTCCTAATTGATTAAAGTAAAAGGTGTCTACTTTTGATATGGCAGTGGCATTCTTGGATATAGTCGCTTTTTGGATTGAACTATCTTTGATTAAAAGACTTATTATTCCACCTTTGATTTCGATTTTGTTGCTCCATAAGATTGGATTATGAAGTAAGTCTAAACGATTTGTTTTTTTTGAATAGTGAATGCTATCACAAATTCCTTGTGTTTGTTTTGAGAAAAAACAGCTGTTTTTGTATCCTTTTATTTCGTTGATTCCATCAAGACTATCTGTAAATAAAAACAGAGTGTCAGCGGACACGATAAGGGTATCTTTTTTTAACCCATAATGTATTAATGGGTTCCCTGTGAGAAAACTAGACCGTTTTTTTTTATTCATAGTGAGCTTATTACCTGTTAAAAAAAGGTGCTTAGATGAATCCTTATAAATAACATTGTTTTGTGCTATGACACTATTTTTTTGTGGGTTTGAATATAAACTATCTCCATAAAGCTCTTGCTGTTTGTCTTTTATACTTGCTTGCTGAAGTAATAAACTTTCTTCTGTTTCTGTATTATACCATCCTTTGTTTCCTTTTAATGAAATCCCATCTGTTTGCTTTACGTTTGTTTTACCGAAAAAATAAACCCTTTTTTTAATTGGATTGTAATGAAGTGAGTCGGTATTCATTTTTGTTTTTTCACTGGTATACACAACATTTCCACTTACTGTAAATTGATTTGTTTTAGGATAGAAATAACCGTTTTTACTTGTGATTTTCTCTGATGTCAATGTATGTGAGATTTTCCCCCAGTGGTGATAAATTCCGAGTTCATTTTTTGTGTCAAAAAAAAGGGTGTCTGTTGTAATTTTATATGACTTATCCATTACTTTTACATGCCCCCATAGTGTAGCGTGTTGTTTATTTCCAAAATAAACTAATGAATCACAATAGAGATTGAGTGTATTACTTTTATTTAAGTGTACATTTCCATATGCTTTTAAGATCGATTTCCCCTCGAAATAAGAGGCTGAATCACAGTAGAAAATTACATTTTGGTAGCTTAGGTGTATGTCACCAATGAGACGATGTTCACCGGTTTCTTTAATATAACTTAATTTCTCAGCACCAGGACTCAAGTCAATTATATCTTGACTGATAAAAGATTCTGTACATATAAAAAAAGCGCTAAAAAAAAGCGCTATTTTAAATGTAATATGAGTTGAATGAATCACCTTACCAATGATGCATTTAGTGTTTGTTTTCGGTCTGGACCTACTGATACAACAGTAATAGGCACTTCTAAAGCTTCCTCAAGATAGCTTACATAGTTTTTTAATGCATCAGGTGCGCAATCGTATGAATCCAATTCTGTAAGGTCAGTATTCCAACCTTCTAATTCTTCGTAAATTGGTTCAATTTCAATCGTTGAAATATCAAACGGAAGATAATCAATGATTTCTCCATTGATTTTGTAATGTGTACATACTTTAATTTTAGAAAATACACTGAGTATATCCGCTTTCATCATTGAAAGTTCGGTAACTCCATTTATCATAATTGCATATTTCATTGCTGGTAAGTCAATCCATCCACATCTTCTAGGACGACCTGTTGTAGATCCAAATTCATTTCCTTCTTTTCGAATTGTTTCTCCATCTTCGTTAAATAACTCTGTAGGAAAAGGTCCGCTGCCCACTCGTGTACAGTATGCTTTAAAAATTCCGATAACAGATCCGATTTTTGTTGGAGCTACACCAAGACCTGTGCAGGTTCCAGCTGTAACAGTGTTGGATGAAGTTACAAAAGGATATGTACCGAAATCAATGTCAAGCATTGTTCCTTGAGCACCTTCAGCAAGTATTTTTTTACCCTCTTTAAGTGCATTGTTTAAATAAATTTCGCTATCGATACACGTGAATTTTTTTAATAATTCAATGGCTTCGAAGAATGGTTTTTCTAATTCGGATAAGTCAAAATTGAAGTCTGGAGTGTGTTCCAATATGCCTAAATGCTTTTCTACTAATGCTTTGTATTTTTCATCAAAATTTGCAGCGAAAATATCTCCAATGCGCAGTCCATTTCGAGCAGTTTTATCCATGTAAGTTGGTCCAATACCTTTCAGAGTTGATCCAATTTTATTTGTTCCTTTAGCTGTTTCTGAAGCAGCATCTAATAAACGGTGTGTAGGTATTATTAAATGAGCTTTTTTTGAAATAATTAAATTTTTGTAAATATCTACCTTGTATGGTGCTAGTTTTTCAATTTCTTTTTGAAAAACTACAGGGTCTACAACGACACCATTTCCAATAATATTGATTACGTTTTCGTGAAATATTCCAGATGGAATAGTATGCAATACATGCTTAATTCCTTCAAATTCTAAGGTGTGTCCTGCATTCGGTCCTCCTTGGAAACGCGCAATGATATCATACTGAGGTGTTAATACGTCAACGATTTTACCCTTCCCTTCATCGCCCCATTGAAGGCCTAATAATACATCTACTTTCATGCTAATGTGCATTTTTTGCTAATCCTTCTTCAAGAGAAGGATATATGGTGAATAGTTCATTCAATTTTGATAAGGTTATTAATTTTGAAACCTTATCATTGAGATTACATAATCCCATTTGAATGTTTTTTTGTTGGCAATTCTTATATGTTTGCACAAAAAAGTTGAGTCCTGAACTTGTTAAATACTCGAGCTTTTTTAAATCGAATAATAAGTCCGTAATAATTTCAGCGCCAATCGATTTTTGTGTTTTTTCTTTTAATTCTATAGCATCAATATCAGATGCTATTTTACCATTTAGTTTAAAAACGGCAGTTTTTTGAACGATGTTTTCTTCAATTGATAGATTCATAGGATTAACATTTTACACCATAGAAATATAAAGAATGATGCTGTATTTTCACTCCAAATACTTCTTCTATCGTAGATTTTATGTGCTGAATTCTTGGATCGCAAAATTCAATTACCTCTCCAGTATCAGTAAGTATAACGTGGTCATGTTGTTTTGAACCATGTGATTTTTCAAATTGCGCTATATTTTTACCAAATTGGTGTTTACGAACTAGATTACAAGCCAAAAGTAAGTCGATCGTGTTGTATAAGGTAGCTCGTGAAACACGATAGTTATGATTTTTCATACTATTATACAATAATTCTATGTCAAAATGACCAGCATTGTTGTATATTTCTGAAAGTATGGCAAACCGCTCGGGAGTTTTCCGGTGACTGTGTTGCTCTAGATAAGCCGAAAATATGGCCTTTACTTTTTCTTGTAAATCGTTAGATTGCATCAAAATAAATCAAAGGGTAAAATTAGTTTTTTTTATTAAATAATGATCTAAAATTTATTAACAAGTTATCCTTTTACTGAAATTAACTCGTTTTCTTCCATGTCCCAGCGTTCAATTCGTTCTACTCCGTCAATTTGTTCGAATTGTTTGTTTAATGATTCTAAGTGTTCGGTATCGTAAACCATTACTTTTATAAGTCCTTCAAAGATTCCGTCGTTTGCTTCAAATGAAATTGACTTCATATCTACATTTAATTGCTTTGAAATTATTTCCGTAATTCTATTTACGATTCCGACACCATCTATTCCAATTAAACGGATGGATGCTAAGTGCTCAACAAGTTCTTTGTTACTCCATTTTGCTTTTACACACCTAACTGCCAATTTTGAATTCATGTGTTCGGCATTTGGACAATTGTTTCTGTGAATTTTTATTCCCTCGTTATGAGAAAGAAATCCAAATATGATATCTCCAGGAATTGGGTTACAGCATTTAGATAATCGGTAAGGTGTATCTTTATGTTCGTCATCGAAAAGTATTGTTCTATTTTCAAAAGATGTTTCTGATGGAAGAGAATCCATGCTACTTAAAAATTTGTTATCCAGAATTAGTGCACCTTTATTGTCTGGTAATTCTCTTAGTTTCGCTAAATCGATTTTCCCTTTTGCAATTCGAATATATAAATCAATGGTACTTCCTACATTAAAGAAACGTTCAATTAAAGAGGTGTTTTCTTTTGAATTGGTTAGGTTGTATTGTTTTAATTTTCGGTCTAAAATTTCTTTTCCGTCTTCTGCTATTACCTTTCGTTGCTCGTTAAGCGCTCCTTTTATTTTTTGTTTTGCTCGTGCAGACGATGCGTACCCGAGCCATTCTTCTGTTGGTTTTTGTTTGTCAGAAGTGATGATTTCTATTTGATCTCCATTTTGTAATTGGTAACTTAATGGAACAAGTTGTGTATTTACTTTAGCGCCGATGCATTTGTTTCCTACACCAGTATGAATGTCGTAAGCGAAATCCAATATAGTTGCACCAACAGGAAGCACGCGAAGGTGTCCTTTTGGGGTAAATACATATATTTCCTCTGAAAATAAATTCATTTTGAACTCATTCACAAAATCCATTGCACTTAGGTTGTGATTTTCCATTAAATCCCTAATTTCTGCAATCCAACGATCAAATTTTGATTCTTCTGAATTCGATTCTTTGTACTTGTAATGAGCAGCAAATCCCTTTTCGGCAATTTCATCCATTCGTTTTGAACGAATTTGAACTTCTACCCATTTACCTTGGGGAGACATTACGGTTGTATGTAGTGACTCGTATCCATTTGCACGTGGTGTAGAAATCCAATCTCTTAATCGCTCTGGACTTGGCTGGTAGAAATCCGTAATCATACTATAGATTCTCCAACAATCTGGCTTTTCTAATTCCACTGGAGTTTCTACAATAATTCGAACAGCAAATAAATCATAAACTTCTTCAAATGGGATGCTTTTTGTTTGCATTTTCCGCCAGATAGAAGCTATCGATTTGGTTCTTGCCTTTACATCATACACATAGCCCTCATGATTTAAAACTTCTTTTATAGGCTCCGTAAATGATTTTATAAAACGATTTCGAGATTCTTTTGTAGATTTTAACTTGCTTTCAACTTCTTGATAATGTTCTGGATCGGAATGCATGAAAGAAAGATCCTCTAACTCACTTTTAATAGAATGAAGCCCTAAGCGATGTGCCAATGGTGCATATAAAAACTTTGTCTCTGATGCAATTTTTAAACGCTTGTCGGCACGCATGCTGCCTAAGGTTCGCATGTTGTGAAGTCTATCCGCGAGCTTAATTAGTACTACTCTAATGTCGTCAGAGATGGTCAAAATCATTTTTCGAAAGTTCTCTGCTTGTATGGAGGAATTTTCGTCAAATAATTCAGGAATCTTTGTTAGCCCATCTATAATTTGCCTTGGTTTTGGGCCAAAAAGTTCTTCGATGTCTTCCAGTGTGATGTGAGTGTCTTCTACTGTGTCATGAAGAAGAGCGCAGGTGATACTTGTTGCACCGAGCCCCATTTCTTCAGCACAAATACGTGCAACAGCTATAGGGTGATAGATGTAAGGTTCTCCAGATTTTCTGCGCATGTCCTTGTGAGCTTCAACTGCTATGTCAAATGCTTTTCGGATCATTTTTAATTCTTCTTTAGATAGTTTTTGAGTTGTTTTTAACAGTCCTTTGAACGCTGCTAATATCTCTTTCCGTTCCTTTTCTAAATCTATCCCTTCTGGTAGTTGTGACATTTTATTTCTTTTTAGAAGTCTTTTTGTTATTGTTTTGCTGGGAGGATTTTAGCGCTTACCTCACCAAAACCGATGCGTACTTCATTCGCTTTACAATATCCACGCATAATTACTTTGTCATTGTCTTGTATGAACTTGCGTTCTGAACCGTCATTCATTTGTAGCGGTTTTGTTCCTTTCCATGCTAGTTCCAACATCGATCCGTAAGAGTTAGGTGTTGGTCCAGAAATAGTTCCAGATCCCATGAGGTCTCCACAACGTATGTTACATCCATTCACTGTGTGGTGTGCGAGTTGTTGTGACATGTTCCAATACATGTGTTTAAAGTTTGATTCGCAAATTAGGTTTTCTGTACCGTTTTCTGGCTGAATAAATACTTCTAAGTTGATGTCGTAACTTTTGTTTTCGCTAAACTTCAAATAAGAAAGCACCTCTGGCTCTTGCGTTGGACCTGCTACTTTGTATGGCTGTAAGGCATCTAAGGTTACTACCCAAGCAGAAATACTGGAAGCGAAATTTTTAGATAAAAATGGACCCAATGGAATATACTCCCACGTTTGAATATCTCTGGCAGACCAATCGTTAAATAATACCATCCCGAAAATGAATTCCTCTGCTTCCTCAGTACTTATTGAATCACCTAATGCTTTTCCGTCATAGGTAATAAAGGCAGTTTCTAATTCGAAGTCTAAGTTTTTGCAGGGTGCATAAATTGGGTTTTCTTCTGGGCTTGGTTTGATTTGCCCCTTTGGTCTATGTATGTCCTGTCCTGAAAGAATTACAGAACTTGCTCTACCATGGTAACCAACTGGAATCCAAAGCCAGTTTGGAAGTAATGCATTCGCAGGATCTCGAAACATTGTACCTACGTTTGTTGCATGTTCTCTACTTGAATAAAAGTCAGTGTAATCTCCAATTTGAATTGGCATCATCATGATGATACTTCTATTTGGAATCAGAACTTGTTCTGCATGATGCGTGTTTTTTTGTAATTCGTCGTTAGAAGCATCAAGTAATTTTGATATTTCGCAACGAAGCTCTCTTGTAGCTTGTTTCCCTTTTTGCATCAACTTATTTAATGAATCTGTAGCAAAGTCTTCCAATTCAAATTCATTTAAATATCCAAGTACATGAAGTGTTTTTAAATCCAATACATGATCACCTATACGCACTCCTACGCGTGCGGAAAGAGAAGATGTTTTAAATACACCTAAGGGTAAGTTTTGAATCGGGAAATCTGATCCTTCAGGAACGTTTACCCAAGATTTGAGTGCAGGGTTGTTTGCTTCAATAATCATATTTTTACGCATATAAATTTGCTTTGTTATTTTTATTCAGAATAAGGTGGTATAAACAACAAATATAGTAATTTTTCTATTTTGAAAAAAAGTGAATTAGGAAGAATTGCAAAAGTGAATTTTTAGTGTGATAAACAAATCACTAGATAAAATCATTTTGATTGATTTGCATTCCTTTTTTATGTGCTAACCTAAATTCGATGAACCGAAAAGTTTAAAATCGCTATAAAATGATTAAACCCCAGTTTTGAAGTTCGAAAAATAGGTCGCTTTGAATGAATGCATCGAAATCTTCAAGTTGATTTGGAGGGTAGCTTTCTTTCATCATTCCAAAAGTAAGTGAAGATGAATGCTCTATAGTGATTAAGGGTAAAAATCCAGATATCCATTCGCCTAATTTCTTGTTCGTTTGAATTATTTTATCTTCTTTGGATGAGAAAAAACTGAATTCAGCATGTTCTATTATCTTCCCTTTTTTCTCTTTTTTTACTATCTTGAAATTTGGCAATATGCCTATCCATCGTACTTTTGAATTGGCATTGAAATGTGCATTTGGATCGCTTGAATCAATCGCTTTTGCAATGAATTTTCTAGGGATTGTTGTGCGTGGTATTTTAAAGTCAAACCATTGCTGAAGTCCGATTTC